>DASYLT010000039.1:0-25226 GCA_036009425.1 Baekduia sp.
TCGGCGGTGCCCCGCCACCCCGCCTCCAGCTCGAGATCGCCACGGGTGGCGGCGAGCTTGGCGGCGCGGTCCATCGCGACCCAGCACATCAGCTTGGACGAGACGTAATGCTGGGGCGCGCCGCGCGCCTCCCAGATCCCCTGGTCGGGCTCGCGCCAGACGCGGATGGCGCCTTCGGCCTGTGCCTGGACGACCGGCCACAGGCGGCGCGGCAGTCGCGAGCTGCGCCGCGTGTGGAGCAGGATCGAGTCCAGGGCGGCGCCGTAGACGTCGTTCTGGCGCTGGTCGAACGCGCCGTTGCCGACGCGGACCGGGTGCGCCCCGGCGTAGCCCGACAGCTCGTCGCGCGTGCTCTCGGTGAGATCGCGGCGACCGTCGATCCCGTACATGATCTGCAGCGACCCGTCCTCGTTGCACCCCAGGTCGCCGATGAACTGCATGAACTCGTCGGCCTCCCAGTCGAGGTTGAGCCAGTGCAGCGCCTGTAGCGTGAACGTCGAGTCGCGGATCCACGTGTACCGGTAGTCCCAGTTGCGCTCGCCGCCGGGGGTCTCGGGCAACGACGTGGTGCTCGCCGCGACCGTCGCGCCGGTCGGCATGTAGGTCAGTCCCTTGATGGCCAGCGCCGAGCGCTGGATGTACGGGCGCCAGCGGTGGTCGGGGATCCGGGCACGCTCCAGCCAGGAGCGCCAGAACCGCTGCGTCTGCTGCAGCCGCTCGTGCGCGTCGGCGCCGTCGGCCGGCGACTCGAGGCCGTCGGCCCAGGAGAGCGAGCAGTAGATCCGGTCGCCGGTCGACAAGACGTGGCGGGCGCGCACGCGGTCGCCCTCGATGCCGAGCGCCATGTCGGTCCGCAGGCGAATCGTCGTGCCGGCTCCCGTCGCGTCGGCCTGGTGGCGGTCCTCGCCGGAGATCGACCACTCCGCCGGGACGCGGCCGTAGTCGAAGACCGGCTCGCAGATCAGCTCCACCTCCGCGGTGCCGTCGATGCACTCGACCGTGCGCACCAGCATGTGCTCGGCGTCGTCGTCGGTCGGCGGCCGGGTGTGCGGGGTGATGACGTCCTCGGCGCGGCGCGGCCCCATCGTCAGCGCGTCGCGGACGACCAGCCAGCCACCCGGGACCTGCCAGGTGGTCAGCAGCGTGTTCGTCCCCGGCTCGTAGGCTCGCGAGGAGGGCACGTCGATGCCGAAGGGTCCGAGCCGGAAGAACCCGGCCTCGCGGTCCAGCAGCGTGCCGAACACGCTGGGAGCGTCGAAGCTCGGGACGCAGAGCCAGTCGATCGCGCCGTCGGGCGCGACGAGCGCCCCGGTGTGGCAGTTGGACAGAAACGCGTACTCGGCGATCGGCGGGAACGGGGAGGGCGCCGCCGCGCTCTGGGGCGCGGCGTCGGCGCCGGTCGCACCGTGGGGCGTCACTGCACTGGCCATGCTCGCACTGCCTTTCGCGCGGTCGTCGGGCTCTGGCCGATGCTGCGGGCGGCGGCCGGCACGGTCATCACCTCATCGGGATGACGGACGGGCTGCGTCGCGGGTATCGCGTGCCGCGGACGGCGAGGAGGTCGATGGCGTCACCGCACCACGTGAGACGCCGCGCCACGGAGGGAGGGTGATGGAGGCGCCGATCGCGGCCGCGGTGACCAGCACGAAGCCGCCCGCCCACAGCAGCGACAGGAGCGTGAACGCCACGCCGATCACGCCGAACTCCGTGGCCGACTTGTCGATGGCGCGTGGCGCGTACAACAGGGCGCCGAGCCCGAGGGCGGTCATCCCGAGGGCCGACACCGCGGCCTGGGGGATCAGGGCCCACCAGGAGCGGCGTCGGGCCAGCAGGACGTACGGCGTGAGCAGCCACAGGGCGAAGCTGCCGGCCAGGGCGGAGGCGGCCGCCAGGAAGGGGCCGAGATGGTCGTCGGCGACCGGGATCGCCGTCCAGTAGGCGGCGATGATCGCGATCCACAGCAGCCCCCAGCCCGTGCCCTTCATGCCCAGGCGCGGCAGGTCCCAGGCCTTCTCGTACGTGCGCTGCAGCGCGCGCGCGAACGACAGGCTCGAGAACACCACCAGGAGCACGCCGAAGATCGTGATGGTGCCGTTGTCGGCCGGCGCGGTGAAGGTCCGGCGGATCGCCTCGGCGCCGTCCCCGGTGAGCCCGAACCGCTTGATCACCGAGTCGGCGAACGACTGGCCGCCGCGGGCGCCGAGGCTCGCCAGCACGATGAGCAGGGGGACCAGCGCGCCGAAGGCCTGGGCGCCGACGACCAGCGAACGATCGATGATCTCCAGTTGCGCCAAGCGCTGGAGGAGCTCGCGGCCGGATCCCGCCAGTCGAGCGACGGCGTGGCGCACAGGGCCTGCTAGTTCAGCGTCACGAGGTCGATGCCGAGGCAGAGGCTGCACAGCAGCGCCACGCCGAACAACGGCAGCTCCACGCCGAGCAGGAACGCCTCGAGCTCCTCGGCGCCCTGGAGGCTGGCGCTGATCGGCCGCTCGTCAGACAGCAGCGCCTCGGCGCCCCAGACGCTGCCGACGATGCCGATCACCGCCATGCCGACCGTGATCCACCCGAGCCATGTCTGGCCGTCGAGGATGATGAACAACGCGCAGGCCGCGAGGCCGCCGAGGGCTCCGACCGACTGCAGGCCCAGGCCGGTCGCACCGGACAGCGTGCCCGCGGCGACGGGAAGCGCGAGCGCTGCGATGAGGATCCAGACCATCAGGGCTACCCATTCCACGGGCGTCAGCGTCGTCGCTCGCCGCCCCCGCCGCATCACCCGGAGCGGATGACGTATCAACCGGCGGTGAAAATCGTTCTGCCGGCGTGCCCACCCGGCGTTATCGTCGGTCCATGCACGGTGGGCCCGACATGGGCGATCGGCGGTGAGCGCGTTCGGACGCCTTCAACGCGTCAAGGACCCCGGGGGCGCGCCGGAGGCGGAGCTCCTGGCGACGGTGGTGGAGGATCTGACCGAGCCGGTCGAGGCGCTGGGCACCGACGGGCTCGTGCGCTCCAACCGCCGCGCCCGCGAGCTGCACGGGCTCCCGGCCGACCCGCTGCCACGTGATCGCTGGGCCGAGCAGCACCGGCTCTTCTGGCGCGGCGCGGAGCGCGCGTTGCGGCCCGAGGAGCTGCCGCTGCTGCGGGCGCTGCGGGGCGAGGAGGTCTCGTCGTTGGAGGTGGAGATCCGCGGCGGCGGTGACATGGCCGAGATCTTCAGCGTCACCGCCCGTCCCATCCGCCGCGGACGCCGGGTCGTCGGCGCGCTCAGCGTCCTCCACGCGCGGTCGGCGCGAGAGCACGCGTCGGGCTTCCCGTACGCGGACGTGCTCGAGCACGCGGCGGACGGCATCGGCGTGATCTGCGCGGCGACCGGTGCGTTCATCTACACCAACGACGCGTGGAGCAGCGCGCTGGGCTACGAGCCGGGGGAGCTGGTGGGGCAGCACGTGTCGTCGGTCAACGCTCCCCGCGAGCGCCCGCCTCAGGAGATCGGCGTCGAGATGCTGGACATCCTCGAGCGGGGAGGCACCTGGCGGGGGGAGATGGAGCTCCGGCGCCGCAACGGCACGACGGTGTGGTGGGAGCAGACCATCTCCCGCTACGACGACGAGCTGGGGCGTCCGGCCTGGATCATCGTCGGCCGCGACATCGACGCCCGTCGCACGAGCGCGGGCGCGCTGCACGACGCCGAGCGCCGCTTCCGGATGGCGTTCGAGGCGCTGCCGGTCGCTGCGGCGCTCGTCGACGAGCAGGGCAGGGTGCTGGCGGCCAACGAGGCGCTGGCCGCGCTGGCGGCCGTCGGCAGCGAGGATCTGCTGGGCCGCGCGTTGGACTCCGTCGTGGAGCCCACCGATCCCGAAGCCGCGCGGGCGCTGACGTTGGCCGGCCGCCGCGGGGATCGCTCCAGCTACCGGCTCGACGCGCGGTGCGGAGGTCCCGACGGCCTCGCCGTCGCCGTGACGACGACGGTCATCCGCGACGTGGATGGCCGGGCGCTGGAGCTCCTCGCGGTCGTCGAGCCGCGTCAGGCGTCGTCATCGACGTCGTAGCCGATGGCGAGTGCCAGGCGCGGCGCGACCGCGACGAGTCGCGCGAAGCCCACGGCCGGACCGACCGCGACCAGCGCACCCACCAGCTCGTCGTCGTCGGCCCCGGCCGCGCGCGCGAGGTCCACCGCGAGCTTGCAGGAGTCGGTGGCCGCGCCGATCGACAGGAGCGCGCCGAGCCGCACGAGCGCCTGGGTCTTGAGGTCGAGGCCGCAGTGCCGCGGCCATTCCGCCACGGGCTGGTCCTGGAGCACGACGCGCACGGCGCTCTCGTCGTTGAGCGCGAGTCGCCTGAGGAGGTCTTCGCTGCGCCGCACGGGCCGTCAGCGCGCAGAGGGGAGATGGTTGTCATAGAACATGCGCTGGTCACGTCGACGCTCGCGGGTCTCACCGCGCCCGTCGTCATCTGAACCGGGTGATGTCTCCCCGGCGGTGGGTGCCGAGAGTGAGCTCGTGCGCCGCGCCGTCGCCCGGGCACGACGTCTTGCCGCCGACCCTGCCGAGCTGTACTGGGGCACCGGCCTGTGCGACGACGTCCCCGCCCTGTCATGGTTCCTCGCCGTCGCCCTGGTGCCGCTGGCGCTCGGCATGACGGCGCTCGCCTCGGTCGCGCTGGGCGACTACGCGCAGGCGCAGGCGATGGCCGAGCGCGCCGCCCGCGTCCTGCCGGCCGACGTGAGCGATCAGCTCGTGCAGCTGATACTGCGCACGCGGGCCAACTCCGGGTTGCTGATCGCGGCGTCGCTGGTGGGCATGGTGTGGACGAGCGCGGGTGCCGTGGGCGTGATCGAGCGCGTGATGTCGCGGCTGCTGCACCGCGAGCGGTTCGGGCCGTTCGCGGGCAAGGCGCGGCACCTCGCGCTGGCCGGCGCGGTCGTCGTGACGATCGTGCTCATGGTCCTGGCGGCCTCGAAGGTCACGGGGCTCCGGGTCCGCCTGGGCCTCGACGGCCCGGTCGCGCAGGTGCTGGTGACCGCCGGGGCGATGCTCGCGAGCGCGGTCGTCTGCGCCGGCCTCTACCGGTTCAGCCCGCGCGACGGCATCGCGTGGCGGGCCGCCCTGGTCGGCGCTCTGCCCGCGGCCGTGGCGCTGCAGCTGGTCCCGACCGCCGTGGCGTTCTACCTCCGGCTCGTCGCCGGGCGTACGCCGGTGCAGGTGTTCCTCGTGCTGGCCGGCGTGCTGTTCACGTGCTGGATCGCCGCCCTCGTGCTCCTGCTGGGCGCCGCGGTCGCGGCCCGGGACCACGCCCGGAGCGGTCGCCCACTGCGCATCACCCGGATCGGATGACCGGCGAAGGGTCGCGCGGGTGAGACCGTCCCGGGCGTGGCCCACGCCCACGTGCACGTCCCCGAGGCGCCCGAGCGCACGGACGGCGCCTCGAAGGTCCCGGCGGTCGAGCGCCTCTTCGAGCTCGGTGCGGTGCTGCTGTTGTCGCTGACCACGCTCGCCACCGCCTGGAGCGGCTATCAGGCGGCACGCTGGTCGGGGGATCAGTCCCAGCACTACGCACGCGCTTCGGCGGTCCGCATCAAGGCCCAGCAGCAGAACACGACCGCCGGCCAGCTGCGCATCGACGACCTCCTGTACTTCAACGAGTGGCTCAACGCCGAGCAGGCCGGCAACACGAAGCTCGCGACGATCTACCAGCGCCGGTTCCGCCCCGAGTTCGTCCCCGCCTTCCGCGCCTGGCTCGCGCAGCGGCCCTTCACCAACCCGGACGCCATCCCCGGGCCTCTGTACATGCCCCAGTACCGGTCGACCGCGGCCGGGGTGGCCAGGACGCTGGACCGGCAGGCCGACGTCCTCTACGCGGAGGGCACGCAGGCCAAGACCAACGACGACAAGTACATCCTGTCGACGGTGTTCTTCGCTGCCGTGCTGTTCTTCGCCGGGATCTCGCTGCGGGTCGACTGGCGACCGCTCCGCGTGCTCGTCGTGGGTCTGGCGGCCGCCATGCTGATCGGGGGCGCGGCGTTCGTCGCGACGCTCCCCGTGGCCTGAAGCGCGCCAGGCCCGGGCAGGCGGCGTCACGGGGCATCACCTGATCGGGGCGATGCACCGGTCTCCTTGCCCTGGTGCCATGACGGCATGTCGAAGCTGCCGTGCTGCACCCTGCCCCTCTGCCTGCTGGCGCTGGGGGCGGCCACAGCAGCACCGATGGCGGCGGCCTCGGCGGCCGGCGTCGACTACGGACCCATCTCGCACAAGGGGTTCACGAGCCTCGGCCCCGCGTCGACGAGCACGAAGCTCACGCTCCAGCTCGGCTTCGTCGCCAACCAGTCAGGCATCTCCGGCGCGGCCAAGGCGGCCAGCACCCCGACCTCGTCGTCGTACGGCACGTACGCGTCGCTCTCGTCGTTGGCGAGCAGGTACGGCGCGTCGTCGACCCGGCGCGATGACGTCGTCAAGGCCTTCAAGTCGGTCGGGGTGACCGCGACGGTCGACGCGACGCACCTGCGCGCCACGGCCACGATCTCGATCGGAAACGCTCAGAAGCTCTTCGCCACGAAGTGGTCGGTCTTCTCGACCACCACGCCCGGCCAGCGCGTGGCCATCCCCGTCAACACGCCGAAGCTCCCGAAGGGCATCGCCGGCAACGTGGACACCGTGGCCGGCATGCGCGAGACGATCGCCCAGGGCTCGTCGTCCTCCGCGCCTCCGTCTCCGCGCGCGCCGCAGGCCCGCTCGGCCCAGTCGGCCCCCGTCCTCGGCGGGACGCCGACGCGCACGGGCAGCGCCGGTCCGTCCTGCATGGCGGCCGACTACCCGTCCGCGCTGCTGTCCGGCTCGGGCCTGTTCCCGGACCAGATCGCGACCGCGTACGGGATCGCGCCGCTGCAGGCCGCCGGGCTCATGGGCCAGGGCGTGCGCCTCGCGATCGTCGGCGAGGCGCCGGCGCCGGCCGCTGACGTCACCACCTTCCGCTCGTGCTTCGCCCTCCCGGGCACCGCGCTGCAGATCCACGGCGCCGGCAGCATCAAGCCGATCATCGAGAGCTCGCTGGATGCGATGACGGTGTCGATCGTCGCGCCGCAGCTCGACCGCTTCGACCTGTGGGTGCAGCCGGTCTCCGAGAGCGCCGACGACGGGGACGTCGAGGGCTTCCTCAAGCTCCTGGCCGCTCCGGTGCAGGCCACCAAGAACGGGACGCCGCTGCCCGACGTCGTCTCGGTCTCCTACGGCGTCTGCGAGTCGACCGTCGCGCCGTACACCGCGTCGCGCACGCTGGTCGAGCGCCAGCTGGCGGCGGAGGCGGCCCTGGGGATCAGCGTCGTCGTCGCGGCCGGCGACGCCGGCTCATCCGCGTGCGCCGACGGCGTCCCGGCATCCCAGCTGACGCCGGCCGACATGGCGGTGAAGGCCGAATGGCCGGCGACCTCGCCCTGGGTGCTGGCGGTCGGCGGGACGAACCTCACGCTCGCCGACGACAACACCATCGCCGCGGCCGGCCCGTGGAACGACACGTCGTATCCGGCGCCGTATCAGAAGACCGCGGGTGGCGGGGGAGGGCAGAGCACGTTCGTCAAGCGGCCCTGGTGGCAGCCGGCGCAGCCGTTCGCCAATGCGACCTACCGAATGGTGCCCGACGTGGCGGCGTTCGCGGACGTCGCGCCCGGGTACCCGATCGTCTGCTCCAGCGGCGTGCATGGTTGCAAGGGGTCGGGGCAGAGCATCGCCTTCGTCGGCGGCACGAGCGCTGCCGCCCCCCTCGTGGCCGGGATGGTCGCGCTGTGGAAGCAGCAGGCGCGCCAGCAGGGGCTGCCGAACCCCGGGTTCGTGCCGCCCCTGCTCTACGCGATCGCCCAGCGCAACCCGCAGGCGTTCACCGACGTCGCCGTGGGCGGCAACGCCCTGTTCGGCGGGTCGTGCTGCGCGGCGCGGGCGGGCTACGACCTCGCCACGGGGTGGGGATCGCCGGTGGCCAACCAGGTCGCGGGCCTGCTCGCCCCGACCGGCTGATCGCCCCGGCATCATCTCAACCGGGTGATGATCGGCGCGATCGCGCGCGCGAGACTGGAGGACATGGACTCGGAGACGGCCCGCGGGATCGCGTACTACAGCCACCACGACCGGCGCGACCCGCTCGGTGAGCTGCGGATCGAGCACATCGCTCGCGTGGCCGCCGCGGTGCCTCCGCCCGCTCGCACCAGCGCCTGGCTCCACGAGCTGGTCGCGCACAGCGACACCGCCCCGGCGTCGTTGCGCGACGAGGGGCTGACCGACCTCGAGTCCGAGACGCTCGACCTGCTCACCCCCCGGGCCGGAGAGTCCTTCGAGCTGCACGCCCTGCGCATCGTGCATGCGACCGGACCCGCCGGCGATCTCGCCCGGGCGGTCCGGCTGGCCGACATCGACGACCATCTCGCGCAGGCCGCGCGGGATCACGTCCTGCGCGACGAGCCGCCGTACGCGTGGGCGCGGCGCCATCTCGCCGGCCGTGTCCGCCCCGGCGCCGATCACGCCACGCTCGCCTGGGAATGAGCATGGACCCGCTCGTCGCCCGCGACGTCGCGTGTCGCCTCCACGGCGGCCAGCGGACCCGCTTCGGCGAGCTGGTCATCGACCACCTCGACCGCGTCCAGGCGGCGGTTCCCGCCGATGCGCGAGCCACGGCCTGGCTGCACGACGCTCTCGAAGGACCGGGCATGACCCAGCGCGAGCTCCGGCTCTGCCGGCTGGGCGCGGTCGAGCGCGAGGCGCTCGAGCTGCTCACCCACGCGCCGACCGAGCCCTATGAGCTCTACGTCGGGCGCATCGCCCGCGCCCCCGGCGCGGCCGGCCGGCTGGCGCGTGCCATCAAGGCTGCCGATCTCGACGATCACCTCGCCCACACGGCGATTCCGGCGGACGCCCCGCCGTACGCGTGGGCGCGCCGGCGCATCGCCGCGGCACGGGCGCTCCGCCAAGACGTCGAGCAGGCGACCGGCGCCGGTTCGATCCCGGTGATGCCCCGGAGCCGCCGACGGCGCCATCTCAGAAGATGGTCGCCCAGTCGTTCGTCATGCTGACGACGGTCCAGCCGTCGCCGGCGGCCCGGTCGAGGGCCTGCTCGGCTCCCGTGGTGTAGGCGAACTCGCCTTCGGCGTCGTCGTGGAGGACCAGCAGCCGCAGGGCCGGCTTGTCGGAGTGATGGGTGAACTCGAGCATCGGGACGTCTCCATCGGAGTTCCCGGCCGCCAGGAGCGGCCGGCGGCCGGTCCGGCTCCAGATCCGGACCGGCTTCTCGGGGCCGTCGTCGAGGTACTCGGGCCGCGCCGTGTGGGTGATGGTCCCGCCACGATCGCCGCTCGTGTATTGCAGCGTCGCGCTGCTGCCGATCACCCGCTGTCGCGGAATCCCGTACACCTCGTCGCTGATCGGCCGCATGAAGTCGCGCCCGCCGCCCGAGACGATGTAGTTGCTGAAGCCGTTGGCGGCGAGATAGGCCAGCAGCTGCACCATCGGGGCGTAGACGCACGCGAGGTAGCGGCGGCCGAGCGTCGGGTGCTGCGCCGCGCGCAGGAACTCTCCGGCGCGCGACTCGAGGTCGTCGACGCTGATGCCGTCGTAGGCCGCCAGGATCCCGCCGGCCAGGACCTGGACGTTGGCGTCGTTGCCCTCGTAGTGCTCGTCCATGACGGCGCTCAGCCATCCGTAGTCCTGCTCGTAGGCCGCCTTCCACGGCTGGCGCGCGCGCAACGTCTCGTCGGCCGCGGCCATCTCGGCGAGCCGTCGCAGGATGAAGTCGAGCTGCATGGGCATCGGCTTCTCGCACCACAGCGTGCCGTCGTTGTCGAACACGGCCAGGCGCTCCTGCACCGGCACGGGCTCGGATCCGTCGGTCCCGCAGACGTGCCCGACGAACTCGAGGATCTGCCGCTTGGCCGGGCCGTCGCGCCAGCTCGACAGCCCGCCGGCGCCGGTCACGGAGACATCTTCGGTGGTCGTCATCGCCGAACGTTAGGAGCGAGCACCGGCCCCCTCATCGCCCTGAACGGATGATCTCGCCGGGGGGCTCGACGGTGCCGATCGACGGTCGGGGTGCAGGCACCACCGCCGGTCGCGGGCTCGCGCCATTGTGGCGCCGGGTTCCGGAGGCCATGGTCAGAACATGCTCACCGCGGTCCGCTCCAGGCGCCAACCGCGTCAGAACGTCTTCCGCGCATCGGAGGCGTGGCTCGACGTCCGCACCGCCGCGTGGCTCGGACGGTGCCTGTGGCGGATGCGCCGCGGGCGCGCCCCTTGGCGTGGTCGGCGCTGAGGGCGCTCGGCGTTCGATCGCCGTCGCGATGCGTCAGGCGCGGCCTCCCCCGCGATGCGGGACGGCTGGCCCGTGGCGCCCTCCACCGACGCGCGCCTGAACGTCGGCCGCGATCTCGGCGAACGAACGGCCCTTGGTCTCCGGGACGTAGCGGATGACGAACGCGAAGGCCAGGGCGCACACCGCCGCGAAGATCCAGAAGGTCGGGCCCTGGCCGATGGCGTCGACGACCGGCGCGAACGCGAGGCCGACGACGAACCCCGAGAACCAGTTGACGGCGGTGGCCACCCCGGCCCCGGCGGCGCGTGCCTCCGGCGGGAAGATCTCGGAGATCAGCACCCAGAAGATGGGGCCCAGGCCGATGGCGAACGCGGTGATGTAAGCCATCAGGAAGACGAGCGACAGCCAGCTGCCGGCGCCGCCGAGCGACACCTCGAACGTGAGGCCCAGCAGCGCGAGGGACAGGCACGCTCCCGCCGCCGACGAGAGCAGGAGCGGCCGGCGCCCGCGCTGGTCGACCAGGCGGATGGACACCACGGTGGCCGCGACGTTGGCCAGGCCGATGACGACCGACGACAGCAGGGAGCTCGAGGCGCCGAGGCCGCTCCGCTCCATCACGCTCGGGGCGTAGGCGATGACCGCGTTGATGCCGGCGAACTGCTGCATCGCGCCGAGCGCCACCCCGATGAGCACCGCCGGCGCGGCGGCCGACCGCAGCAGCGCGGGCACCCCGATGCGCCGCGACTCCTGCTCCGCGATGCGGCCGAGATCCTCCACCATCAGAGGTGCCTGCGCCTCGTCGACGACCTGGAGGACCACCTCGCGCGCCCGGTCGGCCTGTCCGTGGGCCGCGAGCCAGGCCGGCGTCTCGGCGGCGCGCACCATGCCGGCGAGCAACAACGTCGACGGGACCAACCCCATGGCGAACATCGCCCGCCAGGAGCCCGACCCGGAGAACACGAGGCCGACGACGTAGGCGGTCACGATGCCGAGCGTGACCATCAACTGGTTGAGCGTCACCAGCCGTCCGCGCCGGTCGGGGGGTGCGATCTCCGACAGGTACAGCGGGGTGGTCGACGACACGGCGCCGACCGCCACGCCGGTCAGCGCTCGCGCGGCGAGCAGGACGCCGTAGCTGGGCGCCACCGTGGCGACGAGCGTGGCGGCGACGAAGGCCACCGCGATGAGGATCAGCGCCCGGCGGCGCCCGAGCGCATCCGCGACGCGCCCGGCCAGCAGGCCGCCCGCCATCGCACCGAGCGGCAGGACGCTGACCAGCGCGCCCTGCTGGAAGGCGTTCAGCGCGAACTCGCGCCGCACGAACAGCAGCGCGCCGGAGATCACCGCCAGCTCGTAGCCGAACACGAACCCGCCGAGCGCTGCCGCGAGCGCCCAGCGCACCAACGTCCGGCCGGCGCTTCGCCTCTGCGCATCCCTGGCGTCCATCGTGGTCTACGCGATGCCGTAGGTCGCGCGCCGGTGCAGCCCAGCGCTTGTCATCACCGCTCAGGCGCCTATTGCGATGGGCGACGACGCCCCTGCCACGCGACCGGAGAGGTCGGCGGATGCCTTCCGACAACGAACGCTACCGACGGGAGGACAACGTCCTTCGGTCCACCCACCCGCCCTCGGCGCCGCAGCGCGAGCTGCTCGAGCGCACCTCGGCGCCACGGCTGCACATCGCCGTGCTCGCACCGCCGTGGATCCCGGTCCCGCCACCGGGCTACGGCGGCATCGAGTACGTGGTCGCGCTCGTCGTCGACGCCCTGGTCGAGCAGGGCCACGACGTCGAGCTGTTCTGCGCGCCCGGCTCGAGCTCGCGGGCGAAGGTCCACCCGCTGCTGGACCAGCCGCATCCCGAGAGCATCGAGCGGTCGCTGTTCGAAGGCGACCACGACGGCCGCGCCTTCCGCGCCATCGACGAGGCGGCCGCCGGCGGGCACCCGTTCGACGTCATCCACGACAACAGCGGCTACGTGGCGCTCGCGATGGCCGACCGGGTCGACACGCCGCTCGTCCACACCGTGCACGGCCCGTTCGACGGCAACACCAAGCCCTACTACGCGGTCAACGGCCGCAACGGCGCGGTGGTCTGCATCAGCAAGGCGCAGTCGCGCATGGCGCCTGACCCCGAGATCGTCGACGCCGTCGTCTACAACCCCATCGACGTCGACAGCTGGCCGGTCGGCTACGAGAAGCAGGACTACCTGCTGTGGCTCGGCCGCATGGCGCCCGAGAAGGGCGCGCATCGCGCGATCCGCGTCGCCCAGGCCGTCGGACGGCCGCTCGTGCTCGCCGGCCCGGTGCAACCGGGCCAGGAGCGGTTCTTCGCCACCGAGGTCCAACCGCACATCGACGGCGAGAACATCCGCTACATCGGCGAGGTGGGCGGCGCGCGCAAGCAGCGCGTGTTCGCCGACGCGTACGCCTTCCTGATGCCGATCCGCTGGGCCGAGCCCTTCGGCATGGTCATGGTCGAGTCGATGGCGGCCGGGACCCCGGTGCTGGCGTTCCCCGAGGGCGCCGCTCCGGAGATCGTCGAGGACGGCGTGTCGGGCTACCTCGTCGCCGACGAGGACGAGATGGCGGCGAGGGTCGACGACGCGGGCCGTCTGGACCGGCTGCAGATCCGGCGCTCCGCGGAGCGCTTCGCTCCCGACCGGATCGCCGCCGGCTACGAGCAGGCCTACCGCGCCGCGATGCGCCACCTGTCCGGAGCGCGGGCATGAGCGCCGCGCCGGCCGTGCCGCGCACGACAGCGCCGCATGAGGTCACGATGCCGCCCCGCAGCCTGGAGGGCTTCCGGAAGGTCCTGGCGCCCGACCGGATGGCGGCGCTCGAGCGGGCCAGCGAGGAGGCGCGCCGGCTGCTGGCCGGCCACGTGGTGTGGAACGTGAACTCCACCGCGAGGGGCGGCGGCGTGGTGGAGCTCCTACGGCCACTGGTCGGCTACGCCCGCGGTGGCGGCGTCGACGCGCGGTGGGTCGTCATCGACGGGCCACCGGAGTTCTTCGCCGTCACCAAGCGCATCCACAATCGCCTGCACGGCATCGTCGGCGACGGCGGAGCGCTCGACGACGAGGCCCGGCACATCTACGAGAGCGTGCTCGCCGCCAACCTCGAGGCCTTCCCCGGCGAGGTGCGCGCCGGCGACGTCGTGATCCTGCACGACCCGCAGCCGGCCGGCCTGACCGCGGCGATGAGGGCCGCCGGTGCGACGGTGATCTGGCGCTGCCACGTGGGCGTCGACGACCCCAACGACCTCGTCCGGGCCACGTGGGAGTTCCTGCGTCCCTACGTCGCACCCGCCGACCGATACGTCTTCTCCCGCGAGGCGTTCGCCTGGGACGGACTCGACCGCGCACGCGTCGTGATCATCCCGCCGTCCATCGACGCGTTCTCCCCCAAGAACGTCGACCTCGACGCCGAGACCGTCGCGCGGACGCTGGCGATCGCCGGGCTCGTCGACGGGGTCGCCGCGCCGGGCTCCGTCACGTTCGAGCGCGCCGACGGCACGCCGGGCCGCGTCGAGCGGCGCGCGCGACTCGTCGAGGACGCGCCGCTGCCGCCCGACGCCCTGGCGGTGGTGCAGGTGTCGCGCTGGGACGCGCTCAAGGACCCGATCGGCGTCGTGCGCGCGTTCGCCGAGCACGTGCCGGCCGACACGCGCGCGCACCTGGTGTACGTGGGGCCCGACGTCGAGGCGGTCGCCGACGACCCCGAGGGCCTGCAGGTCCTGCGCGAGACCGTGGCGGTGCGCGAGGCGCTGCCCGCCGACGTCCGCGCCCGCGTGCATCTCGCGTCGCTGCCCATGGACGACCTCGACGAGAACGCCGTGATGGTCAACGCCATGCAGCGCCACGCGCGGGTCATCGCGCAGAAGAGCCTCGCCGAGGGCTTCGGGCTGACCGTCGCGGAAGCGATGTGGAAGGCGCGTCCGGTCATCGCCGGGCGGGTCGGCGGCATCCAGGAGCAGATCGTCGACGGCGAGAGCGGCGTGCTGCTCGACGACCCGCGCGACCTGGCCGCCTTCGGCGCCGCGCTGACGGCGCTGCTCGACGACGGCCCGCGGGCCGAGCGCATCGGTCGCAATGCGCGCGAGCGCGTCCGCGACCGGTTCCTCAACGCTCGCACCCTGCTGGACTACTTCGCGGTCATCCGCGGGGTCCAGGGCGACCGCGAGGGTGGGGCCGCGCGGGGCTAGCCGGACGGCACCACGACCCGGGCGCAGGCACCGCCGGCCGCCACGTCCGCGCCGCCCCAGCGGCCGCGCACGCCCCGGAGCGCGACGTCGCCGAAGTCCTCGGGGAGGTGGGGATCGGCGACCGGTCCGTCGGGCGTGGGACGCAGGCCGAGCACGGTCGTCAGCGCCAAGAGCGGCGCTCCGGCCGCCCAGGCCTGGGGGCTGGAGGCCGTCGGGTACTCGACCGGCGCGTGGGTCATGGACGTCGGACAGCCGGCGAAGACCTCCGGGAGCCGGTACTGGAAGTACGCCGAGGCGCGGACGATGGCCGAGGCGATCCGCGCCGCGTCGCCGGCGTGGCCGTAGCGGCGCAGCCCGACGGCGATCAGCGAGTTGTCGTGGGGCCAGACCGTGCCGTTGTGGTACTCGATGGGGTTGTAGCCCGCCTCGCCGACGGCCATGGTCCGCACGCCCCAGCCCGAGTACAGCGCCTCGCCCATCAGGTGCCGGGCCAGCGCCTCGGCCTCTTCGTCGTCGACGATCCCGCTCCACAGCAGATGCCCGATGTTCGACGTCAGGCTGTCGACCTGGCGCTTGTCGCCGTCGAGCGCGAGCGCGTAGAACGCGCGGTCGGGGATCCAGAAGGCCTCGTGGAAGCGCCGGCGGAGCTCGTCGGCCTCGACGTCCAGCCGCTCCGCGAGGCGCTCGTCGCCCCAGACCTCGCGTGCCAGCCGCCCGGCGCGGCGCTTGGCGTCGTAGACGTAGCCCTGGATCTCGCATGTGGCGATCGGGCCCTCGGCCAGCCGGCCGTCGGAGAACAGGATCGAGTTCCACGAGTCCTTCCAGCACTGGTTGACGAGCCCCGTACGCGGGTTGCGGGTGCGGTACTCGACGAAGCCGTCGCCGTCGCTGTCGCCGTGGCGGTCGATCCAGTCCAGCGCCGCCCGGGCGTTGGGCTCGAGCTCGCGGACGAGGTCCTGATCACCGCTCCAGCGCTCGTACTCGTCGAGCAGCACGAGGTACAGCGGGGTGGCGTCGGCGGTGCCGTAATAGGGCGAGTGCGGGCGCTCGCCGGTGGCCGTGAGCTCGCCGAAGCGGACCTCGTGGAGGATCTTGCCGGGCTCCTGGTCGCGGAAGTCGTCGATCGAGGTGCCCTGGCGGGCGGCGAGCGTCCGCAGCGTCGTGCGGGCGAGCTCGGGCTGGTACGGCAGAACCTGGTAGCTGGTGATGATGCTGTCGCGTCCGAAGAGCGTCATGAACCACGGCAGGCCGGCCGCCGGGAGGCTCACGTCCTGCTCGGCGATGTGCGGGTAGAAGCGCAGTGCGGCGAGGTCCTCCAGGCTCTGCTCGTAGACGTGCCCGAGCGGGTCGCTGCTGGTCGCAAGCTCCGGGGCCAGGGAGATCCACGCTGCGAGCTCTCCGCTGCGCCGCTGGTGGATCTCGTCGAGCGACCCGGCTGCCCGGCGCGGCACCGCCGCGCGGTCGGCCTGCTCGCCGTGCGGGGTGATGACGAACGTGACGGTGCGCTCCTCGCGGGGGGCGAGGACGAGCTTCAGCCGCACGGCGTCGGCCGCGATCGTCCCCGGCTCGCTGACGGTGATCCGCGTCTCGCGGAGGAAGCCGCCGTTGCGGTAGCGCAGCACGAGCTCGTTCTCGCCGATGGTCGCCGACACCGCGCGCTCGCGGATGTGGGCGTCCTTGATCTCGAAGAGGTCGGCGAAGTCGGCGCCGATCGCGAGGTCCATGTCGACGTGCATCGGCTCCTCGAGGTGGTTGCTGAGCAGGATGCCCTCGATCCACACGTCCTTGACCACGCGCCGGCGCAGCACCGTCAACGGTGATGCGGCGTGGAACGCCTCGGCCGGCGGGACCAGGAAGAACTGGGCGGCGAAGTAGTGCAGGGCGACGGTCGAGAGCATGTCGGTGGGGCGCCCGGCGATGGCCAGCTCCCAGCGCGATACGAACCGCGTGTCCTCGGAGAAGAAGCCGTGGGGCGGCAGGCGCGAGTCCGGCCGCACGTCGCCCCGGGCGTCAGAGACCACGAAGGTGTTCCCGTCGAGAACGCTGATGGCGCGGTCGGGCACGTGATCCTCCTGGTGACGTTCCGGTCTGCTCAGTGGTGGTAGGTCGCGCGGGGGTCCGTTCCACCGGTGTGTCGCGCGGCCGGCAGCGCTTGACGATGCGTCGCGCGGACCTATCGCAGGGCGTGTGACGACGACCGGCGCGCGGGACCCGCGAAGCGGGCCCGTGATCCTCTGCTACGACCGCTCAGACGCGGCGACCGACGCGGTGAACTACGCGGCAGCCCTGCTGCCAGGAGCACGCGCGCTGATCGTGAGCGTGTGGAAGCCGGTCGCCGAGGAGGCGCTGTCGCCGGCGGCCAAGCCGCCCCCGACCGACACGGCCGCCGTCAACGACGAGAGCCGGGAGGCGGCCCTCCAGGTGGCGCGCCTCGGCGCGCGCCGGGCCACGGCGGCCGGCCTCGACGCCGAGCCGGTGGCGGTCGAGGTGCTCGGCCGGACGTGGGAGGCGATCGAGCTGCTGGCGGAGGAGCGCGACGCCCAGCTCATCGTCTGCGGCACCGGGCGCGCCGGCGTGAAGTCGCTGCTTCCGGGCGACCTGCCGGGCGCGCTGGTCGACCATGCCAGCATCGCGGTGCTCGTGGTGCCGTCGTCGAAGGCGGCAGCCGGCCGCCGTCACGACGTGCAGGAGAGCCGGGCCGCGCGCCGACGCGTCAGCGCACGATCCCACTGACCCGGGCGTCACCGCATCCCGGTGGGGTCGGGAGGGATGGTGGGGGGCTTGGCCCGCAGCAGCAGGTAGAGGCCGATGCAGAGCCCGATGCCGCCGACGATCATCAGGATCAGCCCGACGGTGTGGATCTCGACGCCGGAGACCGTGGCGGTCACGGCGAACTTCAGGATCGCCCCGACGGCGATGAGGAACAGGCTCGAGCCGATGGTCATGTCCGCGCCCCCGAGCGGTCCGGCGCGGCCCCGCCGGCTTGGTAGGAGCCGCTCGCGCCATGCCCGATGCGGCCCTCCCGGAGGGCCGCGCGCAGCGCATGCCTGTAACGGCCGGGGCCCCACCGCCGTGCGGCCAAGCGCTGCTCGAGCGCGGCGCCGCTGAGGTCTCCGCCCTCGAGCGCGTCGGCCAGGAGGTCGATCTCGTGGTCCAGCTCGCGGTCGGAGGCGGCCTCGTAGCGGGTCGCCGTGCCGGCCGTGCCGAGCATGCCGGGCGAGTGGTACCGGCTGCCGCTGCCGACCCCGGGGCGGAACCGGCGGGCGTGGTCGCGCTCGTGCCGCTCGGCGATGCGGCCCCGCAGGTCATCCTCGCGCTGGCGGTCGGCCTCCGGGATCGCGGGCGGTCCCTCCTCGACCTCCTCGGCGGTCAGCGGCGTCGCGATCGCCTCCAGCGACCGCTGCTCGGCGGGCACGCCCCACAGGAGCTCCGCGATCCCGCCGAGGAGCATCGCGCCCGCGCCGAGGAGGAAGCCCGTGGCCACCTGGTCGGCACTGCCGCTGTGGATGAACTGGCCGAAGACGAGCGGGCCGGTGATGCCGCCGATGGCGGTGCCGATGGCGTAGAACAGCGCGATGGCCAGCGCGCGGGTCTCCATCGGGAAGATCTCGCTCACCGTCAGGTACGCGGAGCTGGCACCGGCCGAGGCCAGGAAGAACGTGGCCAGCACGAACGCCATGAACGACCAGGTCGTGAGGTGCCCGCTGCGCAGCAGCAGCGCCAGCACCACGACGCTCACCGCCGAGCCGATGTACGTCCCCGCGATCATCGGGATCCGCCCGACCGTGTCGAACAGGCGACCCAGGAACAGCGGCCCCAGGAAGTTGCTCACCGCGAAGAGCAGCATGAAGTACGGGACGGTGCTGGAGCTGACGTCGAAGAACCGGTTGAGGATCGTCCCGAGGTCGAACGTCACCGCGTTGTAGAGGAACGCCTGCCCGATGAACAGCGACAGCCCGAGCGTCGCGCGGGTCGGGTAGCGACGCGCCGCGACGCGCGCGATCTCGCGGAAGGGGATCGCGTCGCGCTGGCGCACCGCGATGTAGTGATCGGCCGGCGGGAGCTCGGCGCCGGTCTCGGCGCGCACCTCGGCCTCGATCTGCGAGACGATCCGCTCGGCCTCATCCTCCCGGCCGTGCATGAAGAGCCACCGGGGACTCTCGGGGACGTGCCGGCGGACGACCAGGATGCCGAGCCCCAGCAGGGCTCCGGCGCCGAAGGCCAGGCGCCAGCCGATGTCGACGGCGAAGATCGACTTGTCGAGCAGCAGCAGCGAGGTGAGGCCGCCGATGGCGGCGCCGACCCAGAAGCTGCCGTTGATGGCCAGATCGACGCGGCCGCGGTTGCGGGCGGGGATCAGCTCGTCGATGGCCGAGTTGATGGCGGCGTACTCGCCGCCGATGCCCATGCCCGTCAGGAAGCGGCAGACGAAGAAGTACCAGGGCGCGAACGCGAACGCCGTGGCCACGGTCGCCGCGATGTACAGGAGCAGCGTGACCATGGACAGCTTCTTGCGACCGTGGCGATCGGTGAGCTGCCCGAAGAGGAGGGCGCCGAGGCAGGCGCCCGTCACGTAGACGGCGGCAGCGATCCCGACGTCCGCGCTGGTCATGTGGATGCCGCTGCCGCTCTCGGTGAGCCGCGGCGCGATCGCGCCGACGATCGTCACCTCGAGCCCGTCGAGGATCCAGACGGTGCCGAGGCCGATCACGATCCGCCAGTGGAACCTCGACCAGGGCAGGCGGTCCAGGCGCGCCGGGATGTTGGTGCGGATCGTGCGCGAGGCGTCCGCCGTGCTCATCGGCCACGCGCTCCCGGGTACGGTGGGCACGCCGTCACGCTGGTGTGACTAGGCCCGCCTACCGCTACGGCAAGACACGCTGTCGGCGGTCTTCCGGGAAGAGCAGCCGGTACACGAGGGTGAAGTAGACGAGCGCCAGCGCGATCCCGATCGACCACCAGATGATGGCGATGCCGAGCGCGTGATGGCCGGTCGCCGCGTTGTCGACGGTCAGGCCGTACGGGCGGTGCTCGTGGGCCGGGAGCACGTAGGGGTAGAGGCCGGCGGCCATCGTCGTCAGCAGCCCGACGATGAAGCCGGCCGATGCCACGAAGGCGTGCGACCACCGGCCGGCGCGCTGCCCGGCGAGCTGGGCCGCGAGCGCCCCGAGCGCCAGGACCGGGAACACGAGGCGCCAGGGGTGGTCGGCGAAGCGCGTGAACAGCTCGCTGCGCACGGCGTAGGTGGGGCCGGCGCATCCCAGCGCCAGGACCAGCTTGGCCCACCACAGCCGGCGGGCCCAGCCGCGGGCGCGCTCCGCGAGCGGCGGCGAGCCGCGCCACGCAAGGAAGTTCGCGCCGTGCGCGATCAGGACGACGAGTCCGAACACACCGATCAACAGCGCATACCAGTTGAGGATGTTGAACAGCGCGAGATGGAAGTAGCCGTCCGGTCCGAGCGGCACCCCGCGGACGACGTTGCCCAGGGCCACGCCGAACACGAGGGCGAGGGCGGCGGACGACAGCCAGAACACGGTGTCGCAGGCCGTGCGCCAGAGCGGGTTCTCGAACTGGCGCCGCAGCTCGATGCCCAGCCCGCGGCCGATGAGGAGCCAGAGCACGAGGATCATGCCGAAGTAGAGGCCGCTGAACGCGGCGGCGTAGGCCTTGGGGAACGCCAGGAAGAGCACGCCGCCGCCCGCGATCAGCCAGACCTCGTTCCCGTCCCAGATCGGCCCGATCAGGCCGGTCGCCTCGTCGCGCTCGCCGCGGTCCAGGAGACGATGCAGCGCTCCGACGCCCAGGTCGAAGCCGTCGAGCACGACGTAGATCGTGATCATCAGCGCGACGACGATGAAGAACACGGTCGCCACGTCAGCTCCTCACCACGGGCGTCGGCGGCGCGGGCGTCGAAGCGGGCGGCGGCTCGGGGACCTCGGCGGGGGTCGGCCCTCGGGCCACGATCCGCACGGTCAGCAGCACGTACAACATCCCGATCAGCAGGTAGAGGCCGGCGAAGCCCAGCAGGGTGAACAGGCCCGTGCCCGCCGGGACGGAGCTCGCGGGGGAGGCGCCCGCGCTGGTGCGCTGCAACCCGAAGACCACCCACGGCTGGCGCCCTGTCTCGGCCACCGTCCAACCGGCGATGTTGGCGATGTAGGTGAACGGCCAAGCGAGCATCAGCGCCCAGAGCATCCGCGTCGATCGGAACAGCGTGCCGCGCCAGAGCAGGAACACGGCGATCACCGCCATCGCCCACAGGAGGGTGCCGAGCCCCACCATGATGTGGTAGGCGTAGTACACGAGCGGCACCGAATCGGGCCAGCGGTCGGTCGGGATGTCGTCGAGCCCCGTGACCTTCGCGTTCCAGCGCCGCGAGGTCAGAAACGACAGGACCTTCGGCATCTCGATCGACGACTCGAGCGTTCGTCGCTGGGTGTCCGGATTGCCGATGATCGTCAGCGGCGCGCCGCGCGCGGTGGGGAACAGGCCCTCCATCGCCGCGAAGGCCGACGGCTGGTAGCGCGCGACCCGCCGCGCATGCTGGTCGCCGGTCGGGAAGATCTGCAACGTCGTGAAGAGCAGCGCGGCCACGACGCCCACCTGCAGGCACACGCGCGAGAACGCCTCGTGGCGCCCGAGCAGGGTGTACAGGGCGCCGGTCGCCGCGAGCACGAACGCCCCCGTGACCACCGCGCCGCTCATGTTGTGCGCGTACTGCCAGAACACCCAGGGGTTGCCGAGCAGGCCCCAGAACGAGTCCAGTTGCGCCCGGCCTCCGTCGATCGCGTAGGCGACCGGATGCTGCATCCAGGCGTTGGTCACGATGATGAAGAAGCCCGAGACCCACGAGCCGGCGAAGACCGCGAGCGCCGCGATCCAGTGCCAGCGCGGGCCGATGCGATCGCGCCCGGCGATGAACGCGCCGAGGAACGTCGACTCCAGGAAGAACGCGAAGGTGCCCTCCATCGCGAGCGTCTGCCCGATGACCCCGCCCGAGAAGTTCGAGAACTGGGCCCAGTTGGTGCCGAACTGGAACTCGAGCACCACCCCGGTCACGGCGCCGACGGCGAAGTTCACGGCGAAGATGCGGGCCCAGAACAGGGCGGCGTCGTCGTAGGTCGCGCGCTCCTGTGCGGTCTTGCGCAGCAACGGCAGCCGCCGCTGCTCCCCGCCGAGGTACGCCACGGTCTTCAGATAGGCCAGCAAGAGCGACAGGCCCATCGTGAGGATCGGGAAGAGGTAGTGGAACGTGACCGTCAGCGCGAACTGCAGCCGATCCACCGTGACGTGGTTGCTCACCCACGCTGCTGTAGGCCGGTCGGCCTACACGGCGACGTCCCGGCGCCCCCTTGACAACCTGTAGTTACAGGATGACACTAAGGTCCGGCGCGGGGTGACCCTGCGTCGCCAAGCTCGACGACGAACAAGGGTCCCATGCTGCCACGAGTGACGCTCACCACGCCGCGCCTGCTGCCGGTGCATCTCGAGGACGCCCCGCAGCGGGCGTTCTCCGCGCAGCTCGAGCACCTGCGCCGCCTGCTGGGCCCGCTCGTCGAGTGGCTGGACCCGGCGCCGATCGACGCGCCCGTGCCGGCCGGCGTCAGCGCCGTCGTCGTCCCCGACCTCAGCGGCGTCGCCTACCGCAAGGTCGAGGCGTTCGCCGCCATCGAGCAGCCCATCCTCATCATCACGTCCGAGTTCGGGACCGTGTCGATGTGGGACTGGGAGATCCGCGACGACCTGCGCCGGCGCGGCATCGAGACGATCGCCCCGCTGTCGCTGCAGGAGGCGCAGGACATCTGCCGCGCGCTGGCCGTTCGCGAGACGCTCGCGGGCGCGACGATGCTCGCCTACCAGGACGAGATCGGCGCCGGCATGCAGCCCGACATCTTCAAGCGCTTCTACTGGTGGGAGGGCGAGGCCGCCCAGCGCATCCAGGAGCGCTTCGGCGTCGGCGTCGAGTACCGCAGCTATCGCGAGCTCGCCGCCCGGGCCGACGCGGTGAGCGACGAGCGCGTGGCGGCCGCGGCCGTGCGGATCGCCGACAAGGTGCCGATGCTCGGCCTCACCGAGGCGGCGCGCGCCAACGCGCTGGCGCTCTACGTCGCGATCGGCGACGAGCTCGACGAGACCGGCAACGTCATTGCCGCCGGCATCAACTGCCTCAACGAGTCGATGAGCGCCCGGACGACGCCGTGCCTGGCCTGGAACCTGCTCTTCGAGGAGCGTGGCCTGATGTGGGGCTGCGAGGCCGACCTCGTCTCCATGCTCACCGAGTTCTTGGTGCACAAGAGCCTCGACGTGCCCGTGATGATGTCCAATCTCTACCCGTTCCTCATGGGCGACGCGGCCCTCAAGCACGAGCGCATCCCGTACTTCCCGGAGGTCGACGAGCCGGAGAACCATGTGCTCGTCGCGCACTGCGGCTACTTCGGCGTCGTGCCGCAGTCGTTCGCCAAGCGCTGGTCGGTCAAGCCGAAGGTGCTCGCGATCGTCGACGAGCACGCGCATGCACTGGACGCCGAGTACCCCGAGGGCCCGACGATGGTCGTCAAGCTCGCCGGGACGATGGACACGCTGGTCACCAGCCAGGCCGAGCTGACCAGCTTCGTCCAGTACAAGGACTCCGACTGCCTCAACGGCGCGATGCTGCGCGTGGAGGACGGCCACCGCTTCGTCGAGCGCCTGCCCTCCCACCACGCGATCCTCGCGACCGGCGACCTGCGCCGGCGCCTGGACGTCGTCGCCGGCGTGCTGGGCCTCGGGGTCGAGCGCATCTGAGCGCCCGGGCACGCAGCTCGCCGTTCGGCCGCCTGCCCGACGGGACCGCGATCGAGCGCCACACGCTGCAGGACGGCCGCGGCATGTCGGTCTCGATCCTCACGCTGGGCGGGATCATCCAGGACGTCTGCGTGCCCGACCGCGACGGCCGCGGCGCCAACGTGACGCTCGGGTTCGCCGGCCTCGCCGGCTACACCGACGACGCCTACCTGGCCGCCAACCCGTACTTCGGGGCGATCGTCGGCCGCTACGCCAACCGCATCGCCGGCGGCCGCTTCACGCTCGAGGGCACCGCGCACGCGGTGACCGTCAACGACCGGCCCAATGCGCTGCACGGCGGCGCGCGGGGCTTCGACCGGCGGGTGTGGGCGGCACAGGCGATCGAGGGCGGCGACGACACGGTCGGCGTGCGGCTGACCCGCACGAGCCCCGACGGGGAGGAGGGCTTCCCCGGGACGCTGACCACCGCCGTGACCTACACGCTCGACGGGCGCGGAGCGCTGCGCATCGACTTCGAGGCGAGCACCGACGCGCCGACGGTGGTCAACCTGACCAGCCACGCGTACTGGAACCTCGGCGGCGAGGGGGCGGGCACGGTGGAGGCGGCCGAGCTCGGCGTGCGCGCCGGCGCCTACGCGGCGACCGACGAGCACCTCGTCCCGACGGGCGCGCTGGTCGCAGTCGACGGCACGCCGCTGGACTTCCGTACGCCGGTGGCGATCGGGGCGCGGATCGCCCGGCCGTTCGCGCCGCTGGCGGCCGCGCGCGGCTACGACCACGACTGGATCCTCGACCGCGACGGTCCCGGGCTGGTCGAGGCGGCGACGCTGCGCGACCGCGCCAGCGGCCGGGCGCTGCGAGTCCTGACCACCCAGCCGGCGCTGCACGTGTACACGGGCAACCTCCTCGACGGCACGCTGCACGGAGCCGGCGGGGCCCCGTACGGCCCCCGCTCCGGCGTCGCCTTCGAGGCCCAGCACCTGCCCGACTCGCCCAACCACCATGCGTTTGCCTCGACCGTCCTGCGCCCCGGCGAGCGCTACCGGCACGCGACCGTCTACGCGTTCTCGACCTTTCCGGCTGAGCGGTAAGCAGCGCTTCACAGGGCTTGACGGCCCTCGCTCCGGGCACTACGGTGCTGTCATCCTGTAACTACAAGCAGAGGGAGCGGGGCATGCGGGTCATCCAAGTCGGGGGCGGGTTCTGGGGTTCTGGCTGGGCGCGGGTCATCCACGAGTTCCCCGAGACCGAGCTGGCGGCGGTCGTCGATCTCAACGACGCGGCCCTGGCCCAGACCTGCGACCCGATCAGCCTGCCGGCGAACCGGCGGTTCTCGGTCCTGGAGGACGCGCTGGCCAACGCGCAGGCCGACGCCGCCCTCGTCGTCGTCCCGCCGGAGGTCCACGTCGACGTCGCGACGGCCTGCCTGGAGGCCGGGCTCGACATCCTCGTCGAGAAGCCGTTCGCTCCCAGCGTCGAGGAGGCGTCCAAGATCGTCGACCGCGCCGCTGCGCTGGGCCGCACCGTGATGGTCACCCAGTCGTTCCGCTTCAAGCGCGGCCCGCAGACCGTGCGCCGCCTCATCGACGAGGGCGCGGTCGGCACGATCGAGCAGGTCGACGTCCGCTTTGCCAAGGCCCCGGTGTTCGGCGGCTTCCGCGAAGAGATGGACGAGCCGCTCATCGTCGACATGGCGATCCACCACTTCGACTTCCTGCGCGGCATCCTGGGCCTCGAGCCCGTCCGCGTCCGCGCGACCAGCTTCAACCCGTCTTGGAGCTGGTACGGGGGCCACGCCTCGGCGTTCGCGCAGTTCGAGACCGAGGGCGGCGCCGCGCGCGTCTCCTACAGCGGCAGCTGGGTCTCGCGCAGCCGCGAGACGACCTGGGACGGCAGCTGGGAGATCCAGGGCACCGAGGGCTCGATCGTGTGGGAGCACAACCGCGTCGAG
>DASYLT010000040.1:0-10143 GCA_036009425.1 Baekduia sp.
GGCCGCGCGATCCTCCACGGCGAGCTGAGCCCGACGCTGGCCCTGGCCCGCGGCGAGGTCCGGACGAAGGGTCCCGTCGGCAAGGTGCTGCGCGTCGTCCCCGCGACGGTGGGCGCCCACGAGGTCGAGGCCGACCTACCGATCGAGGCGCCGCCGGAGCCACAGGCCGAGGCGCCGGTGGCGGCTGCGCCGGCTGAGGCGGGGGCTGCGGCGCCCGCCGAGACTCCGGAGGTTGAGACCCCGGCCGAACCTGCGCCCGCCGCCGAGCCGGAGGCTGCGCCGGCCGAGCCCGAAGCTGCTGCCGAGCCGGAGGCTGCGCCGGCCGAGCCCGAGGCTCCCGCCGCCGAGCCTGAGGCCCCCGCCAAGGGCGACACGCCCGCCGCGGACTCGCCCGAGGCCGACGGCGCCGCCTGAGGCCTGAACGGGCCGGCGGGCCGCTCACGAGCCGTCGCGGACCCGCTCGCCGTGCTGCGCGGCGAGCGCGGTCACGGTCTCGAGGAAGTCGGTGATCGTCGCGAGCTCCGCCGCGCTGAACCGGCCGGCGAGCGTCTGCTGCCAGTCCTGCATCAGCGGACCCCAGATCGCGCCCGTCTGCTCGTAGTGGCGCTCGGTCACCTCGAGGTTGACCTTGCGGCGATCGGCGTCGTCGCGGACGCGGCGCGCCAGCCCGGCGCGCTCGAGGCGGTCGGCCACGGCGGTCACCGCGCCGGTCGTCAGGCCCGATGCGGTCGCCAGCTCCCCGGCGGTCAGCCCCCCGCGGCCCTGGATGATGTCCAGGCATCGGAGGTCGGTGAGGCTGATCCCGAGCTCGGCGGCCGCGAGTGCGTCGAAGGCGCTCTCCTGGCTGGAGCTCGCGCGGTAGGCGGCGATCAGCCGGCCGATCAGCTCGTTCTTCGTCTCTCTTGACATGTAGGTCTCTTAGTTACTAAGATACTTGGAGTCCAAGGGAGTCTACGGGACTCCCGCAAGAGCGCAAGGAGATGGCGATGACCGGTCAGGTCGAGATGAAGCTCGAGCTCGTGACGGTTCCCGTGTCGGACGTCGATCGGGCGAAGGCGTTCTACGTCGAGCAGGCCGGCTTCAACGCCGATCACGACCACACCGTCAGCGACGAGATCCGCTTCGTCCAGCTCACGCCGCCGGGCTCGGCCTGCTCGATCTCGATCGGCCGGGGCCTGAGCGGGATGGCGCCGGGCTCGCTGGAGGGGCTGCAGGTCGTCGTCGACGACGTCGAGGCGGCGCGGGCGGCGCTGGCCGGACGCGGGGTGGATGTCTCGGAGGTCACCGAGTTCCCGTGGGGCCGGTTCGTGTTCTTCGCCGACCCGGACGGCAACCGGTGGGCGGTCCAGCAGGCGGTTCGCCGCGACTAGCGATCCGAGGCATGGAGCGCCCGCACGCGGGGAAGCCCTGGCGCCATGAAGCTCCTCGTGCTGGCCACCGATCCCGTCGACGCGTCGGACCTGCGCAGCGCGCTGGACGGTGACGACCTCGACGGCGCGGAGGTGCTCGTCATCTCGCCCGCGGTCAACGAGTCGGCGCTCGCGTTCTGGGTCTCCGACAGCGACGAGGCGATCCTCGACGCCGAGTCGAGCGCGAAGGCCACCGCCGACGCGCTCTCGCAGGCCGGCGCCCGCACCCACGCGCGGGCCGGCGAGAGCGAGCCGCTGCTCGCGCTGCAGGACGCGCTCACGACGTTCCCGGCCGACCGCGTCGTCGTCTTCACCCGCGGCGAGGACTCCGCGCGCTACCGCGAGGACGACATCACGGGCGAGGCCGAGCGCCGCTTCGGCGTGCCCGTGACGAACGTCACGCGTTGAGGTCCGGGCGCGCGGCGGCGACCGTCGCGCGCAGCGTCTCGGCCGCGTCGTGCTGCGGGCGCCAGCGCAGCAGGCGTCGCGCCCGTGCGGTGTCCATCAGCGTCGGGCGGCGCACGGCCTCGATCCACGTGACCTCGTCGGGCATCAGCGGCAGGCGCGAGAGGACCTCGGCGGTCGCGTCGACCGCCAGGTCGGGCACCGGCACGCTGTAGTAGCCCAGGGCGCCGGCCAGGTCCGACATGGTGATCGTGCCCTCGCCGGCCAAGTTGTAGGCCCCGGGCTCGCCGCGGCCCAGCACGCCGGCGCGCAGCGCGCTGGCGACGTCGTCGTGGTGCACGAGCTGGAACGGCACGCCCGGGTCGGGCAGCACCGGCTTGAGGATCGGGACGACGTCGAAGAGCGCGCGGACCGCGCCGGGCAGGCGGTCGCCCCAGCGCACATACGGGATCTGGTTGACGAGGATCGGCGCCTCGGGGCCGGCGACGATGCACGGCCGGAAGATGTAGGCGTCGGTCTCGGCGTCGTCGAGCACCTCGCTCAGCAGCGCCTCGACCTGCGCCTTGTGATGGGAGTACGGCATGTTCGCGTTGCCCGCCGCGGGATCGCTCTCGACGATCGCGCGGTCGAGGTCCGGGAAGCCGTAGGCCGCCACCGACGAGGCGTAGACGAGGCGGTGAGCGCCGGCGGCCACCGCCGCCTCGAAGACGTTGCGCGACCCCTCCAGGTTGATGTGCTCGCTCTCGGCGGAGCCCGCGACGATGACGAAGGCCAGGTGCACCACGACGTCGGCGCCCGTCACCAGCGCCTCGACGGAGCCGCGATCCAGGACGTCGCCCTGGCGGTACTCCACCTTGTGCCAGCCGTGCGCCGCGGGGTCGAACGGGCGGCGGGCCATGCCGACGATCCGATCGACGTCGCGCGAGCGGTCCAGCGCTCGCATGAACGGCTTGCCGATCTCGCCGGTTGGGCCGGTCACCGCGACGGTGAGGCCCACGTCAGCCGCCTTCCGGGGCGGGGACGTCGTCGTAGCCCGGCTCGCCGGGCAGCAGGATGCGCGCCTGCTCGCCGCCGCGCTCGCCCATGACGACGCGCGGCGTCACCGCGACGACCTCGCGCCCGCGGGCGTGCTCCAGCAGCACGTCGGCGGTCGCGAAGCCGGAAAGCTGCTCGAGGTGCTTGATGGTGGGGAACACGAGCAGCAGGCGCTCCTCGGCGTACGCGGCCAGCGCGTCCTGCGGCGTGAACCACCCCAAGTCGACGCACTCGTCGCCGTCGACGCGCGGCTCGGCGCCCTGCGGTGCGGCCACGAGGAAGAAGTGCGTGTCGAACCGGATCTTGACCTCGGGGGGCGTGATCCACTGCGAGAAGCGCACGAGCTCGTCGGGATCGACGCCCTCGATCGCGGCCTCCTCGGCCAGCTCGCGCACGGCGGCGGCGCGATGGGCGCCGTCGCCCTCGCCCTCGCCGGCGTCGACGGCGCCGCCGGGGAAGACCCACGCGCCGCCCATGAAGCGCTGCGCCGGGTTGCGTTGCACGAGCAGCACCTCGAGCGTCTGCGCGCCACCCCGCAGGACGATCACGGTCGCCGCCTGGCGGGGCGCGGTCACCGCGCCGTCGTTGAGCTCTTCTCCCGGACCCGGTCGATCGACGTCCACGCGAGGCAGCCTACTTGGCCAGCTGGCCAGTACCTTTCTGGGGACATGAGCGACGTCATCGTGCAGAAGTGGATCTGCGAATCCTGCGGGTTCATCTACGACCCCGCCGACGGAGACCCCGACGGGGGCATCCCGCCCGGGACCGCCTTCGCCGACATCCCGGACACCTGGTTCTGTCCTGTGTGCGGCGCGCGCAAGCGCGACTTCGTCGCCTACGAGGACTAGGCCGATCCCCCAGGGGGCGAACGGCTGCGGGAGACGGCCCGGGGGGCCGTTCCTGCGGCCCTAGGCCTCCATCGCGGCCACCGGTGCTTCCGCGCCCGTCGCCACGGCGATCGCCTCGGCGGTGATCGCGACCAGGCGGCGCAGCTCGTCCTCGGTGATCGCCAGCGGCGGCATCAGCACGATGACGTCGCCCAGCGGACGCACGATCGCCCCCCGCTCGCGCGCGGCCAGCGTGACCTGGTGGCCCATGCGCGACTCCAGCGGGAAGGCGGTCAGCTCGATGCCGACCATCGTCCCCAGGCGCCGGATCTCGGCGACCGTCGAGAGCGGCGCGACGTGGTCGTCCAGCAGCTCGGCGAGCAGCTCGAGCTTGGGCTGCAGCGCGGCGAGGGTGCCCTCCTGCTCGAAGACCTCCAGCGTCGCGATCGCGGCGGCACAGGCGAGCGGGTTGCCCGTGTACGTGTGGCCGTGGAAGAACGTCTTGAACTCCTCGAACTCGCCCAGAAACCCCTGGTAGATGCGCTCGGTCGCCAGCGTCGCGGCCAGCGGCAGGTACCCGCCGGTCAGCCCCTTGGCGACGCTCATGATGTCCGGCACGACGCCCTCCTGCTCGCAGGCGAACATCGTGCCGGTGCGCCCGAAGCCGGTCGCCACCTCGTCGCAGATCATCAGCACGTCGTAGCGGTCGCACAGCTCGCGCACGGCGCGCAGGTAGCCCTCGGGGTGCATCAGCATCCCGGCCGCGCCCTGCACCAGCGGCTCCATGATCAGCGCCGCGACCTCGTGGCCGTGCTCGGCCAGGATGCGCTCGAGGTCGGCCGGATCGCCCGGGACCGTCCGCAGCCCGTCGAACAGCATCGGGCGAAACAGCGTGTGGAAGAGATCGATGCCGCCGACCGACACCGACCCGATGGTGTCGCCGTGGTAGCTCATGTCCAGGTACACGAACTTGGTGCGCTGCTCGTCGCCGCGGATCTTGTGCCACTGGAACGCCATCTTCAGCGCGATCTCGTTCGCCGTCGAGCCGTTGTCGGAGTAGAAGACGCGCGTCAGCTCGCGGTCGCCCTTCGGCGCCACGGCGAGCAGCTTCTCGGCCAGCTCGATCGCCGGCGGGTGCGACAGCCCCAACATGGTCGTGTGCGCGACGCGGTCCAGCTGCGCGCGCACCGCCGCATCCAGCGCCGGGTGGCGATGGCCGTGCACCGTGCACCACAGCGATGAGACGCCGTCGAGGTAGGCGGTGCCGTCGGTGTCGAACAGGGTGCAGCCCTCGCCGCGCTCGATGATGGGCGCGTCCTCGGCGATCCAGCCCTGCTGCTGGGTGAACGGATGCCAGAGGACCTCCCGGTCCAGCGCGCGGAGATCTGCGGTCGTCATGGGCCGAACCGTATGGACTCCAACGGACGCCATCGCGGCCCGACCCCGTACCCTCGTCTCGTGGAGGATCGCCGTCTCGTCGCCCTCGTGGCCGCCGTTGTAGGAGCGTCGTCGCTGGGGGCCGAGATCGCCGCCGCGCGGCTGCTGGCGCCGTGGTTCGGCGCCTCGACGATCGTCTGGGCCAACACCATCGCGACCGTCCTGGTGGCCCTGAGCGGCGGCTACTGGCTCGGGGGGCGCCTCGCCGATCGCGACCCGACGTTCCGCGGGCTCTGCCGGCTCGTGCTCGTCGCGGCGCTGCTGATGGCCGCCGTGCCGTTCGTCGCCGGGCCGTTCCTCCGCGTGTCGGTCGATGCGCTGGACACGGTGCAGGCGGGGGCGTTCGTCGGCTCGCTGCTGGCCGTGCTCGTCCTGATCGCGGCGCCCGTGCTGGTGCTCGGCTGCGTGGCGCCCTACGCCGTGCGCCTGAGCGTCCGCTCGCTGGACGAGGCGGGACGCATCTCCGGGCGCCTCTACGCGATCTCGACGCTCGGTTCGCTGGTCGGCGTGTTCCTCAGCGCGCTCGTCCTGATCCCGTTCCTCGGCACGCGCCGGACGTTCCTGATCTTCGCGCTGTCGCTCGGGCTGGTCGCCGCGCTGGGGCTGCGCCGGCGCGTGGGCGCGCTGGCGCCGGCGCTCGTGCTGCTGCTGATCGCGCTGCCGACCGGGGCGGTCAAGGCGACGACCGACGGGCGCGTCATCTGGGAGAGCGAGACCGACTACCAGTACGCCCGCGTGGTGCAGGCCGACGACGGCGAGCGGCGCCTGGAGCTCAACGAGGGTCAGGCCGTGCACTCGGTCTACACGCCGGGGCGGTGGCTGACGGGCAACTACTGGGACGAGCCGCTCGTGCTGCCGTTAGCGGCGCGGGCCGCGGGGCCGCGCTCGATCGCCATCCTCGGCAGCGCCGCCGGCACGGTGGTGCGCTCCTACGGCCACTTCCTCCCGAGCACACGCATCGACGCGGTCGAGATCGACCCGCGGCTGACCGAGGTCGGCCGCAGGCTGTTCGACCTGCACGCGCCGCACCTGAGCACGCACGCCGCCGACGCGCGGCCGTGGCTGCGCGCGACGAGCCGGAGGTTCGACATCGTCTACGTCGACGCCTACCGCCAGCCCTACATCCCGTTCTACCTGGCGACCAAGGAGTTCTTCGCGCTGGCGAAGTCCCGGCTGAACCCCGGCGGCGCGGTGATCGTCAACGTCGGCCATCCGGAGGAGTCCCAGCGCCTGGAGCAGGTGCTGTCGGCGACGATGGGCTCGGTGTTCGCCCACGTCGCCCGGGACCCGGCGCAGGCCGTCAACACCCAGCTCGTCGCCGCCGACGTGCCGCTGAGCGCGGCGCGGCTGCGCGCCGCGGCCGACCGGATGGACCCGTCGTTGGCGCCGGTGGCGAGGGCCGCCGCCGCTCGCCTGGCGCCCGCGCTGCGCGGTGGCCGCGTCTACACCGACGACGTCGCCCCCGTCGAGTGGCTCATCGACGCCTCGATCGTGCAGGTGGCCGCGGAGGGCCAGCGGTGACGTCGGACGGCGGCGGCGCTGCCGGGGTGCCGCGGCGCAGCGAGCGCGTGACCACGCTCGAGCTGTTCTTCGACCTGGTGTTCGTCTTCACGATCACCCAGCTGAGCGCGGTGCTGGCCCACGACCTGCAGTGGGACGGCGTGGCGCACGTCGCGATCATGCTGGGACTCATCTGGTACATGTACGGCGGCTACGCCTGGCTGACCAACGCGATCGCGCTCGACGAGCCGTTGAACCGCGTGCTGCTGCTGGCGGGCATGTGCGGGTACTTGATCATCGCGCTGGCGGTGCCGACCGCGTTCGGCGGCTCCGGGCTGACGTTCGGGCTCGCCTACGTGGCGGTCGTCGGCGTGCATGCATGGCTGTTCGCCCACGCGGCCGGCGCCGATGCGGCGCACGCGCTCCTGCGGCTCGCGCCGTCGAACTTCGGTGGTGCGGTCGCGGTCCTCGTCGGGGGCGCGCTCGGCGGCGCGGCGCAGGTCGTCCTCTGGTCGGCGGCGCTGCTGGCGATCTGGGTCATCCCGCGGATCGCCGGCGGCGACGACTTCGACGTCGCGCCGGCGCACTTCGTCGAGCGCCACGGGCTGGTGATCATCGTCGCGATCGGCGAGTCGGTCGTGGCGATCGGGATCGGCGCGGCGGAGCTGGCGATCGACGCCGAGCTCGTCCTCGTCGCGGTCCTGGGCCTGCTGCTCAGCGCGGCGCTGTGGTGGACGTACTTCGGTGGCGACGACGCGCGGGCCGAGCGTGCGCTGATGCGCCTCGGGCGGCGCGAGCGCGCGCACGCGGCGCTCGACGCGTTCGGCTTCGCGCACCTGCCGCTGCTGCTGGGCATCGTGTGCGTGGCCGTCGGCCTCAAGAAGGCCACGGGCCATGCGTACGACCCGCTGGAGACCGGTCCGGCCCTGGCGCTGGCGGGCGGCGCGGCGCTGTTCCTGCTCGGCGACGTGTGGTTCCGCGCGGTGCTGCGGATCGGGCGCTCCCTGCCGCGGGCGGTCGGCGGGGTGGTGGCGCTGGCGACCGTCCCGTTGGGCACGGAGGTCGCGGCCGTCACGCAGGTGGCTGCGCTGGTCGTCCTCGTGGCCGCCGCGTCGCTGGTCTCGGTGCCGGGAGGTGCGCCGGCCGGTCGGCTGGACGTTCAAGCCGAGACGTCTTGACGCCGAAACATTCGTCACCTAACATTTAGGCAACGAATGACCTCTTCCTCTTCCTCGGCACTCCCCGCTCCCCGCATCGAGCCGCACGTCTGGCGCATCGCGATCGTCGTGATCCTCGGCGCGATCATGTCGGTCCTCGACACGACGATCGTCAACATCGCGCTCGACGATCTCTCCAAAGACCTCCACAGCTCGCTGGACTCCATCCAGTGGGTCATCACCGGCTATCTGCTCGCGCTGGCCGCCGTGATCCCGATCACCGGCTGGGCCGCGCGCCGCTTCGGCGCACGCCGGTTGTACCTCATCTCGCTCGTGCTCTTCACGATCGGGTCCGCGCTCTGCGGGCTGGCGTGGTCATCAGGCTCGCTGGTGGCGTTCCGCGTCCTGCAGGGGGTCGGCGGCGGCATGCTGCTGCCGATCGGCCAGATCGTCCTCGTCAAGGCCGCCGGCCCGCGCAACCTGCCGCGCGTCATGAGCGCCATCGGCGTGCCGATCATCCTCGCGCCCGTCTTCGGCCCGACGCTCGGCGGCCTGCTGCTCGAGCACGCCGGCTGGCAGTGGATCTTCCTGGTCAACGTGCCCGTCGGCATCCTCGCCGTGGCGGTCGCGCTGCGGATGCTGCCGCGTGACGAGCCCGAGGAGGCCGGGTCGCTGGACGCGATCGGCCTCGGCCTGGTCGCGACGGGCCTGGTCGGGTTGACCTATGGGTTGGCCCAGAGCGGCTCGGCCGGCTCGCTGACGGCGCCGTCGGTGCTCGTGCCGGGGCTGCTGGGCGTCGTGCTGATCGCGGCCTTCGTGCTGCGCGCGCTGCGGATCCCCGCGCCGCTGCTGGACGTGCGGCTCTACGCCGATCGCGCGTTCGCCGCGGCGTCGGTGACGACGTTCTGCCTCGGCGCGGCGCTCTTCGGGGCGATGATCCTCATGCCGCTGTACTTCCAGACCGTGCGCGGCGAGTCCGCCGTGACGACCGGCCTCCTGCTGATGCCCCAGGGCATCGGCGCGGCGATCGCGATGCGGATGTCGGCCCGTGCGACCGAGCGCTGGGGCGGCGGCCTGACCGCCCTGGGCGGCGGGCTCGTCACGGTGGTCGCGACGGTGCCGTTCGTGTTGATCGGCGGCGGGACGTCGTACTGGCTCATCGGTGCCGCGATGGTGTTCCGCGGCTTCGGGATCGGCATGTCGATGATGCCCGCCATGACCGCCGCGTTCGCCGTGCTGCGCCCCGACCAGATCAGCCACGCGTCGCCGCAGCTCAATGTGCTCCAGCGCGTCGGCGGGTCGATGGGCACCGCGATCCTGTCGGTCGTGCTGGGCAACCACCTGGCCTCGGCGTCGCCCGGCGCCGACGGCGCGGCGGGCGCGTTCGGCACCACCTACTGGTGGGTGCTGGGCGTGACGGCGATCGCGCTCGTGCCGACCGCGATCCTCGCGATCGTCGAGCGCCGGGCGCGGGTGGTGGGCCATGAGTCGGCCGTCGCCGACGCGGCGGGGGCCGAGGCGGCGCTGGAGGCGGCGGCATGAGCGCGGGCGCGCGGGGTCGGGAGGCGGCGCGCGTGGCGGGCGTCGGGGCGGGCGTCGAGGCGCGCGAGCTCCCGGGCACCGAGGACGTGCGGCTCGCGTTCATCGAGCTGCTCGGCGCCGAGCGCCGCGGCCGGGCGCGCGACCAGAAGTGCGGGCCCGGCGACCTGACGCAGACCCAGATCCGGGCGCTCTTCAAGCTCGACGTCGCCGGCGAGTCGACGGCCGGCGACCTCGCCAAGGCCGCCGAGCTGAGCCCCGCGAGCGTCTCGGCGATGCTCGACCACCTCGAGCGCGACGGGATCGTCGAGCGCAGCCGCTCCGCCTCCGATCGCCGCGTCGTCGTGGTGTCCCTGACGGCCTCGGGCCGGGCGCTGCTGGCCGAGACGCGTGAGCGCTGGCGCGCCCGCGGGCGCGAGGCGCTGGCCGGCGTGTCGGAGAAGGACCTGCACGCCGCGGCGGACGTGATGCGCCGCATGGCGGCGATGCTGGACGACTTGTAGGGCTCCGCCGCCGAGGTGCGGGTCGACTACCCCTTGACCGGCACGGTTCGGGCGACCCGCCCCTCAGCCCCCTGGCCGCTCCGCGTACGAGATGAACTCGACCAGCGACCCGTCCGGGTCGCGGAAGTACACCGACAGGCCCGGGCCGCCCGCGCCGTTGCGCGGAACTGGCCCGATCTCGACCGCGACGCCGCACGTCGCGAGGTGCGCCGTCGCCTCCTCCGCCGTTCCGGGCCAGACGAGGCAGAGGTCCGCCATGCCCGGCTGCGCGGGGATGCGGGCGACCGGCGTCGGCTCCATGCCCGGGCCGTGGACGTTGAACTGGATGTCG
>DASYLT010000041.1:0-4526 GCA_036009425.1 Baekduia sp.
TGACCGACAGCGTGAACGTCATGGCGTCCAACCTCACCGACCAGGTGCGCCAGATCGCCGTCGTCACGACCGCCGTCGCCAACGGCGACCTGTCGCAGGCGGTGACCGTCGAGGCCAAGGGCGAGGTCGCCATGAAATTGACGGACTCGGTCAGGCCGCGCCACGTCCCGCTGACGCCTTCAACCTGCGCCTGGCCGCCGAGGCGGCCTTCGGAGCCGACCTCGCGCGCGACGCGGGTGACCTCGTCGGCGAACGAGCTGAGCTGGTCGACCATCGTGTTCAGCGTCTTCTTGAGCTCGAGGATCTCGCCGCGCGCGTCGACGGTGATCTTCTGGCTCAGGTCGCCGTTGGCGACCGCGGTCGCGACGTGGGCGATGTTGCGGACCTGGTCGGTGAGGTTGCCGGCCATGAAGTTCACGTTCTCGGTGAGGTCGCGCCAGGTGCCGCTGACGCCCTCGACCTCGGCCTGGCCGCCGAGCACGCCCTCCGTGCCGACCTCGCGCGCGACGCCCGTCACCTGCTCGGCGAAGACGCGCAGGCGGTCGGTCATCGAGTTGATCGTCTCGGCCAGTGTGGCGACCTCGCCCTTGGCCTCGACCGTCACCGCCTGCGACAGGTCGCCGTTGGCGACGGCGGTCGTGACGACGGCGATCTGGCGCACCTGGTCGGTGAGGTTGGACGCCATGACGTTCACGCTGTCGGTCAGGTCCTTCCACGTCCCGGCCACGCCCTGCACCTCGGCCTGGCCGCCGAGCACGCCGTCGGTGCCGACCTCGCGCGCGACCCCGGTCACCTGCTCGGCGAAGACGCGCAGCGTGTCGGTCATCGAGTTGATCGTCTCGGCGAGGGTGGCGACCTCGCCCTTGGCCTCGACGGTGACCTTCTGCGTGAGGTCGCCCTGCGCGACGGCGGTCGTGACGGCGGCGATCTGGCGCACCTGGTCGGTGAGGTTGGACGCCATGAAGTTGACGTTCTCGGTGAGGTCGCGCCAGGTCCCGCTGACGCCCTTGACCTCGGCCTGGCCGCCGAGCACGCCCTCCGTGCCGACCTCGCGCGCGACCCGGGTCACCTCGTCGGCGAACGACGACAGCTGGTCGACCATCGTGTTGATCGTGCCCTTGAGCTCGTCGATCTCGCCGCGCGCCGGGACGGTGATCTTCTGGCTGAGGTCGCCCATCGCGACGGCGGTCGTGACGGCGGCGATCTGGCGCACCTGGTCGGTGAGGTTGGACGCCATCGAGTTGACGTTCTCGGTGAGGTCGCGCCAGGTGCCGCTGACGCCCTTGACCTGCGCCTGGCCGCCGAGCTTGCCGTCGGTGCCGACCTCGCGCGCGACCCGCGTCACCTCGTCCGCGAACGAGCCGAGCTGATCGACCATCTCGTTGACGGTCGTGCCGACGACGGCGAACTCGCCCTTGACGGGCTGCCCCTCGATCGTCAGCGCCATCTTCTGCGTGAGGTCGCCCTTGGCGACCGACTGGATGACGCGCGAGATCTCGGTCGTCGGGCGGACGAGGTCGTCGATCATCCCGTTGACGGACTCGACGGTGTCGTTCCAGGCGCCGTCGACGGTGCCGAGCGAGACGCGCTCGGTCATCCGCCCCTCGCGGCCGATGATCCGGCTCACCCGCGCGAGCTCCTTCGCCATCCGCGCGTTCAGCGCGATGAGCTCGTTCGTGCGCTGCTGGACCTCGCCCATGACGTCGCGCCGGCGCGCGCGCAGGCGGACCGAGAAGTTGCCGTCACGAGCTTCGGTCAGGACCCGCAGCAGCTCCTCGAGCGCTGGGTCCTCGGCTTGGCCGTCCGGCTCGGCCGGCGACGTCCGTGTGGCACCGGCAGCTGTGGCGCGCTTGCGCGCTGGTGGTTTTGCGTTCGCAGCCATGCGTCTTCCCCTGCCTTGTTCGATCGACCCGAGCAGGGCATACCACGTTTGGCGCAGCACGTGTGATGGGCAGAGGTCCAGCCGGGATGTCCACGACGGCGCGCTCGCGCAACGGATCACGGCCCTCCGGCCCGCGCGCGCTGGGCGAACATGTGCTGGCCTACATCGGTCGCGGCCCCGCTCTGCACCCGCTCGGCGTCGTCGGCTGGCGCGCCGGCGCCTATCGCCGGCGAGGCCCCGATCGGCGGCCGTTCTTCCTGCGCTGGCTGGAGGACCTGCGCCGTGGCCCGCGGCGGGCCTTCAGCCGGCACGAATCGCGCACCGGCGTGCGCGTGGCCGGCGCGGCGGCGGTTCCCGTGGCCGTCGCGCTGGCGTCCCTTCGCAAGCGCCTGCGGCTGCCGGCCTCGGCCGCGATCGCGATCGCCTGTGCCGCGCCGCTCGGCGCGATCGCGGCCACCAAGCCGCGCACGCGCACGCGCTACATCGCCGCCGGGGCGGCATACATGTGGCTCTTCAAGGTCAGCTGGGAGATCCCGTTCGACGAGCCTGAGAAGCTGCGACGGCGGTTGCACGTGGACTACCCGATCGCGATCGACAGGCTCCTCGGCGGCGGCGTCACCCCGACGCAGCGACTGCAGCGCGTGCTGCGCAGGTCCGGGCGCGTCTCGCTGCTCGACAAGGCGGTCACGGTCGTCTACGGCTCGTGGTTCTTGCCGCATCTGCTGCTTGCGTACGTGCTCCTGCGCGACGAGCGCTACGTCCCCCGCGCGGCTGGCCGGCTGACCGCCGCCTACCACCTCACGACGCCGTTCTACTGGCTCGTGCCGACCGCGCCGCCGTGGTGGGCCTCGCAGCACGGCGGGCGGATGGACGGCGAGGTCGACCGCGTCGTCCGGGCGGTCGTCTGCAACGTGCTCGGCATCGAGCCGCCCGAGAACAGCGAGGGCCCGGGCAACCCCTGGGGCTCGATGCCCTCCGACCACATCTCCTCGGCGGCGATCACGGCGATGGGCCTCTCGGAGGTCGGACCGGTCTACGGTGCGATCGGCTGGACCTACGTGGCCGCCGCCGGCTTCGCGGTCGTCTACCTCGGCGAGCACTACCTCGTCGACGTCCTCGCGGGGCTCGCGGTCGCCGAGGTCGTCCGGATGCTGGAGCCGCACGCCGCGCCGCTCTTGCGCGCGGTCGCGCACGCGCTGGAGTAGCGGTGCGCTGACCGTGGCGCCGGTGCGCTTACCGTGGCGCCCGCGCGAGGGCGGCGAGCAACGAGCGCTCGCGGGCCGGGCTGAGGCCCGCGGGCCGGCGCCTGTCCAGGCCCTGCTCGCGCTCCCACGCCAGCAGGCCGGCAAGCAGCTCGTCGCGGGGGCGGTGGCGTAGCCCCGCGGCGCGCGCGGCCTCACCGCTGCGGGCCGACCAGCCCTCCCAGCCCGGCGTGACCAGCCACATCGCCAGCGACTCCGCGCCCATGAACTCGGCGATGCCCTGGTCGAGCAGCCACGCCGCGTCGGCGCGCACCACCGGGCCGGTGTGCCCGCCGACGGTGCGGCTCTGCTCGACCCAGACGCCGAACGGCACGACGGGACCGACCGCGTCGTACGTTCCGGTCGTGCGGGCCTGCGCGCTGTCGAGCAACCACGCGCCCAGGTCGCGGACGTCGACGACCTGCGTCGGGACGTTCGGAGAGTCGGGGACGAGCATCGGCCCGTGGCGGTCACGCGCGGCGCGCGCGACCCAGTAGCCGGAGCGCCCGGTGTGGTCGCCTGGCCCGCCGATCAGCCCCGCGCGCGCGACGAGCAGCCGGCCGGCCACGAACGCGCGCGACAGGCGCTCGCAGGCCACCTTCGCCTCGGCGTACCACTCGCGGTCCACCTCGTCGAGGTCCGTTGGGGCCACCACCGGGGCGTGTTCGTCGGCACCCGGCGTCGCGTGGGAGGCGTAGACGCTGGCGGAGGAGACGTAGGTCCAGTGCGCCGTCCGCTCGCCGAGCGCTGCGAGCGCGCCGCGCACGAAGCCGGGCTGCCACGACAGCTCGATCGCCGCGTCCCATTCGCGGTCCCGGACACGCTCGTACGCCGTAGGCTCGCGGCGGTCGGCGGCGACGAGTACCGCGCCGTCGGCGACCGGCCCGCTCTCGCCCCGCGCAAGACACGTCACGGCATGCCCGCGGTCGAGCGCCTGCCGGGACAGCTCGCGGCCCAGCCAGGCCGTGCCGCCGAGGACGAGCAGTTCCATGCGCGTAGTGCATCACGCAGGCGCTGGCTGCTCGTCGCGCAACGCTGCCTCGGCGGCACCTCCACAGAGAGATCGCGTGAGCGGTCGCTGCGAAGACATCTCCTACCCTGTCTACCTTTGCCACCAGCCCCGCTCGTGATCACTCGGTTCTTCGACGTCCATCCAGGCCTCGCCGCAGCGCGGGTCGCGGTGCTCGCCCTGGTCCTGCTCGCGGTCTGTGCGGGCAACGCGCGGCGCGTGCGTGCGCAGGTCCCCGCCGGCGGGCCTGCCTCGGCCGCCTCGAGCGTCGAGGACAACGGGCCCTGCCGCCACTTCCGCGGCGAGGCGGGCGTGCGCGTGTGCGACTTCGGCGTCGCGCCCGAGCAGGCGACCGGCAACGTGGCGCTCGTCGGCGACAGCCACGCATCGCACT
>DASYLT010000042.1:0-18873 GCA_036009425.1 Baekduia sp.
GGCGCGCCGCGATCCTCGACCAGGATCGCCCCGCCGGGCCAGTAGGGACTGCTTGCGCCGTCGGCGCTCGTGAAGGCCGGCTCGCGCACCCAGCTGCCCGAGTTGTGCAGCCAGGCGCCGCTCTCGGTGCGCCACTCGGTGACGTCGTCGAAGGGCAGCGGGCCCGTGCGATGGCTGTGGCCGAAGATCACGTGCTCGGCCTCGACGCCGAGGCGGCCGACCACCTCGCCGATCGCCTGCAGCGCGTTGCGCCGCAGCGCCTCGCCGGTCAGGTCGCCGCTGACCGGTCCGACGCCCAGCAGGTTCAGGCCGCGGATGCCGAGCGGGAAGATCGCGGTCAGCAACCGGGCACGCACCGGGCGGTGCCCGTCGCCCTGCAGCAGCTCATAGGCCTTGCCGGCCTTCCCCGCCCCCGCCCCCAGGCCGCCGGCCGCCGTGCGCTGCGCGGCCGAATTGGTCCACGCGTACAGCGGCGCGAGCACGCGCTCGTAGTCCTCGGCGGCGGCCAGGTCCGGCACCGCGCCGACCAGCCGGCTCATCACGCCCGCGGCGAGCCGCTCGAACGTCGGGACGGTCCCGTGCGGATCGAGGTAATGACCATGCAGCGCGTAGACGTCGTCGCGGATCCAGAGGCCCGGATAGGCCAGGGTGACGTCCGCCCCGCCGGCGCCGAGCCAGGCGGCGACCCGGCGCGCGATCGGCGACGCCGTCGACGGCTTGACGCGCGTCTCGAGCCCGAGCGGGCGGCGCCGGGCGTCCAGCCAGGGTCCGGCCAGCGCGTGATCGTGGTTGCCCGGCACGAGGACGACCTCGGTGTCTGGGCGCAGCGCGCGTCCGATGTCCTCCAGCGCCTCCTGCGCGCCGGCCAGCGCCTCGCGGGCCGGACCGTGGCGCAGCTCCAGCGTGTCGCCGAGCAGGACGAGCCGGTCGGCGCGGGCGACCTCGGCCAGCAGCGGCGCACGGGCGCCGGCGTCGCGCAGGACGTCGACGCCCGTGCGTCCGCCGAGGTGCAGGTCGGAGACGACGAGGCTGCGCATTCGGACGCCGAGGCTAGTGTCTCGGCGCCGCGTCTACGCCAGGCCCGCCGTGCGCCGCCCGTTCGTCGTGGTCGCCAGCCGGTTGGGCACCACGCGGTCGATCAGGCCGTACTCCACGCACTCCTGGGCCGTGAAGTAGCGGTCGCGCTCGATGTCGGCCTTGATCCGCGCCGCGTCCTGGCCGGTGTGCTGCGCGTAGATCTCCTCGTAGCGGCGGCGCAGCGAGATCGCCTCGCGCGCGTGGATCTCCATGTCGCTGGACTGCCCCTGGTAGGAGCCGTGCGGCTGGTGGATGAGGATCCGCGCGTTGGGAAGCGCCATGCGCTTGCCCTCGGCGCCGCCGGCGAGGACCAGGGAGCCGCCGGACATCGCGATGCCGCAGCAGATCGTCGCGACGTCGCAGCGCACGAACTGCATCGCGTCGTAGATGGCCAGCGCCGCGTACGCCGAGCCGCCCGGCGAGTTGACGTACAGGCTGATGTCCTTGTCGGGGTCGTCGGCCTCCAGGTGCAGCAGCTGGGCGACGATGAGGTTGGCGATCTCGTCGTCGATCTGGCTGCCGAGGAACACGACGCGGTCGTTGAGCAGGCGCGAGTAGATGTCGAACGAGCGCTCGCCGCGCGGCGACTGCTCGACGACCATAGGGACCATGGGCATGGGCTGGGCTCCTTGTCGTTCGCGCAACCATTTGGTTGCACGTTGACGAGACGGTAGCATCCGCAACCATGGAGTTGCACGAAGCCGTGGGCGCCCTGCGCCGGGAGACCATCCTCGATGCGTCGCGCGACGCGGTCTGGGAGCTCGTCGCCGAGCCCGACGGGCTCGCCGGCTGGCTGGCCGACGACGTCGACCTCCCGGCCGTGGAGCCCGGCGCCGAGGGCACGGTGCTCGAGGACGGCGAGCTGCGCCGGGTCACGATCGAGGAGGTCGACGAGGGTCGCCGCGTCGCCCTGTCGTGGTGCTCGCCGGGCGGCGAGCCGTCGCTGGTCGAGCTGACGCTCGACGACGACGGCGACGGCCGCACGCGCATGGTCGTGGTCGAGGTGCCGCTGGCGACGCTGCGCGCCGTCGCGGTCCGGGCGGAGGACGCCTGGGCGGCGGCCGGTCGCACGCGCGGCCCGCAGATGGCCGTCGCGGCCTGATGGAGCGCACCGCCGCCGATCCCGGTCCGGTCTTCGCCGCGCTCGCCGACCCGACCCGCCGCGAGGTCGTCCGCCTGCTCGCCGCCCAGCCGGGGCTGACCGCCTCGGCGCTGGCCGACGAGCTGCCCGTCAGCCGCCAGGCGATCGCCAAGCACCTCGCCCAGCTGCGCGACGCCGGCCTGGCCGAGGCCGAGCACACCGGCCGCGAGACGCGCTACCGCCTCACACCCGAGCCCCTGGCCGGCGCGATGGAGTGGATGGTCGCCGCCGGCGCCCAATGGGACACGCGGCTGGAGCGGCTCAAGCGGCGGCTGTAGCCCGCTTCCGCGCCACCCAGATCTCCTCCGACGGCCACCGGTGCGCCCAGCCGCGACGGATGAAGAAGCGGATCTCGTCGGGGTCGCCGTCCGGTGCCCGCAGCTCGTGCAGTGCCTCGACCTCGAAGCCCGTCGCGCGGAGCAAGGCCATCATCTCGCCGTGTGGGAGGTGGAACTCCACGCTCCGGGGATCGGCGTTCGGCCACTCGACGCGGTGCATCCCGAACACGTCGCGCAGCAGCGTGTCCCCGGCGGGCTCGTCGCTGTCGGGTGCCGTCAGCACCGCCAGGACGCCGTTGGTCAGGAAGATCAGCAGGCCGCCGTCGCGCAGCAGCCGGTGCGCCTCGGGGATCCACACGTAGGGGTCGCACCAGAGCGACGCGCCGTACTCGCTGAAGGCCAGGTCGAAGCCCGCGTCGGGCAGCGGCACCTGCTCGGCGGAGGCGTGCAGGAGCGGGAAGGTCGACGCGTGGCGGGCCTGCATCGCGCGGGCGGTGTCCAGCTGCGCCTCGGAGAGGTCGATGCCGACCGGCCGCGCACCCCGGCGCGCCAGCCACGCCGACCAGTATGCGGTGCCGCACCCCAGTTCGACGACGTCGAGCCCGGCGACCGGCGGCAGGACGTCCAGTTGCGCCTCGGGCACCTGCCAGATGCCCCAGTAGGGCGCCTCGGACGCCCAGGCCGCTTCGGCGCCCGCCACCCATTGCGGCGCGTCGGCGTTCCACTCTTCGCGGTTGCGCCGCTCGTGCTCGTTCAGACCTGTGAGGTCGAGGTCGCCCATGCGGCGACGGTACCGGTGCCCTCGGGGCCCTTCCCCGACAGCGCCGCCCGGCGGCGCTCCTTCGTCGCCCGGACGCCGAGGTCGGCAGCCTCGAGGAGATCCTCGGGAGTCGCGCCGTCCTGCGGGAAGACGGCGACGCCGATGGAGGCGCGCACGGGTGCGTGGTCGGCCGCCTCGATCGCGCCGAGCGCCTCCTCGATCCGGCGCGCGAGCATCGTCGCGCCTTCCTCGTCGGACTCCGGCAGCAGGACCGAGAACTCGTCGCCGCCCTGGCGGGCCACGACGTCGGTGGCACGGACGCTCTCGCTGAGGACTCTGCCGACCTCGACGAGCAGCCGGTCGCCCTCGAGGTGGCCATGGGTCTCGTTGATCTCCTTGAAGCGATCGACGTCGAGCGTCAGGAGGGCGAAGCGCTGCGGGTCGGCCGCCGTGGCGGCGTGCAGGCGCTCGTGGAGCTTGCGGTAGTTGCCGACGCCGGTCAGGGCGTCGTGGCGCGACTCGCGGCGGTAGGCGGTCTCCCCGCGCTCGGCCGCACGGACCTGGACGAGCGACAGCGCCGACAGCGCGGCGAAGCAGGCGGTGGCCAGCGGCCACTGATGCAGACCCGCGGCCGCGGCGGTGCCGGCGGCGGCGAGCAGGGTGCGGCTGACCGCGCCCACGATGGGGTTCCGGAGAGACATTCCACTCCGGTGGTCGGTTGCCGGACAGCCGGACTTGAGCCCGGAACGCCCTGCTTCAGCAGCCTCTCAGGCGCCGGCGGGCGCTGCGGCGGCCATGGCCTGGCGGATCGCCTTGGGCAGCATGAACCGGACGTCCTCCTGGACGACCTGGAACTCCTCGACCTCCTGCACGCCACGGGCGCGGAAGAAGTCCACCAGCCGCTGCACGAGCTCCTCCGGCGCGCTGGCGCCGGAGCTGATGCCGACGACGCGCGTGCCCTCCAGCCAGGCCTCCTCGACCTCGCCCACGTCGTCGATCAGGTGCGACTCGGTGCCGAGTTCGCGCGTGACCTGCACGAGGCGGTTGGAGTTGGATGAGTTCCTCGAGCCGATGACCAGCAGCAGGTCGCAGTGCGAGGCCATCTGCTTGACGGCCGCCTGCCGGTTGGTGGTGGCGTAGCAGATGTCGTCCGTGCGCGGACCGGTGATCGCGGGGAACTTGTCGCGCAGGCGGTTGATGATGGTGAGCGTCTCGTCGACCGACAGCGTCGTCTGCGAGATGTAGGCGATCTTGCCGGGGTCGGGGACCTCGAGCGCGTCGACGTCGGCCTCGGTCTCGACGAGCACGATGTGCTCGGGCGCCTCGCCCATCGTGCCCTCGACCTCCTCGTGGCCGGCGTGGCCGATGAGGACGATCGTGTAGCCCTCGGAGGCGAACTTCACGGCCTCGCGGTGGACCTTGGTGACCAGCGGGCAGGTCGCGTCGATGGTCTGCAGGCCGCGCTGCTGCGCGTCGGCGTGGACGGCCGGGGAGACGCCGTGAGCCGAGAAGACGGTGGTCGCGCCTTCGGGGACCGTGTCGTTGAGCTCGTCGACGAAGATGGCGCCGCGCTCACGCAGCTGCTCGACGACGTGCTTGTTGTGCACGATCTCCTTTCTGACGTACACCGGCGCGCCGTAGAGCTCGAGCGCACGCTCGACGGTCTGCACGGCGCGATCGACCCCGGCGCAGTACCCGCGCGGGGCCGCCAGGAGGAGCTTTTCGACAGTCGCGGCCATCGGCGACGATTGTAGGAGGTAAACGCCCCCTCAACGTCCTATGACGGCCAAGTGCGAATGAGCTCGACCACCGCCTCGCCCACCGCGTCGACGCTGGCCACCGAGAGCTTGTCGTAGGTGTCCTGGACCGTGTCCTTGTAGCGGTAGTTCCAGTCGATGAAGTCCACCGCTCGGATGCCGGCGCGCAGGAACGGCGTGTGGTCGTCGAGGATCCCGACCGAGGTGCCGGCCGGGAACACGTCGCCGACGCCGACCTTGCGGGCGGCGGTGCGGACCTCGTCCCACAGCGACGAGGTCGAGCTCGCCTCGCGCGGCAGGCGCACGCCCTTGTTGCCGATGTAGTCCAGCAGCAGCAGCGCGCCGACCTCCTCGGCGTGCAGCTGCACGTAGGACTTGGAGCCCCGCAGCGCGTCGCGGTAGAAGTCCTGCGTCGGCGCGGCCTCCTCCTCCCCGTCGAAGAGCACGAAGCGGATCCCGGGCGAGACCGCGGTGCGCGGCAGCTTGGCGAGCACGCGCGAGAGCTCGACGACGGTGCCGACGGCGGCCGCCGCGTCGTTGGCGCCGACGAAGCCCTTGGGGTGGTACTCGCTGTCGTAGTGCGCGGCGATGACGATGACCGGGCCGGGGCCCGGAAGGTCGCCGACGATGTTGCGCAGACCGGGGTGCGCGGGGACCGGCTCGAAGTGCCCGTCGGGCAGCTGGGCGCGCAACTGCTCGGCCACCCGGCGCAGCACCGGCGAGCCGGCCGGGCGCTGGCCGGCGTCGACCTGGAGCTTGGCCGTCGCCATCGCGCGCGTGCCGTCGAAGCGGTTGACGGTCGCCACCGGGACCGAGCCGCGCTTGGTCGGGCCCTGCTTGACGACGTGGTCGCCACCGCCCAGGAACGGGAAGCCGTGCAGCGTCAGCGCGATCAGGCCGCCGAAGAGCACCAGCTGACCGACGAGCGCGACGACCAGCAGCTTGACCGAGAGCTTGCCGCCGCCATCGTCGGGCGGCGGCGGCGCGTCCGGGGCGTCGGGTGGGGTGCCCGGGGTGTCCGCGGGCTCGGCCGGCGGCTGGTCGGCCGCGCCGTCGGGCGTGTCGACGTCAGGCATGTCGGGGCGGCAGACAGTCCATGGAGTGGCCCGGGACGGTACCGGGCACGATCGCACGCATCATGAAGGTCGCCGTCGTAGGAGCCACCGGGAACATGGGGTCCGCGCTGCTGCGGGCCCTCCAGCACGACGAGAGCATCCGCGAGGTGGTCGGCATCGCTCGCCGCCGGCCGGCCCAGGACATGCCCAAGGTCACCTGGCGCACGGCCGACGTGGCGCGCGACGACCTCGCCCCGATCTTCGAGGGCGTCCACGCCGTCGTCCACCTCGCCTGGGCGATCCAGCCCTCGCGCGACGAGTCCGTCACGCGGGCGATCAACGTCGACGGCTCACGGCGCGTCTTCGAGGCCGCGGCGCGGGCGGGCGCCGGCGCCCTGGTCTACGCCTCGTCGATCGGCGCCTACTCCCCGGGCCCGAAGGACCGCGCCGTCGACGAGTCCTGGCCGACCGGCGGCATCCCGACGTCGTTCTACTCACGCCACAAGGCCGAGGTCGAGCGCATCCTGGACGGCTTCGAAGACGCCCACCCTCATATGCGGGTCGTGCGCCTGCGCCCTGGCCTGATCTTCCAGCGCGACGCGGCCAGCGAGATCCGCAGGTTGTTCGCCGGCCCCTTCCTCCCGAATGCCCTGCTGCACCGCGCGCTGCTGCCGGTGGTCCCGCGCACCCCGCGGCTCGTCTTCCAGGCGGTGCACGCCGACGATGTCGCCGACGCCTACCGCCGCGTCATCGCCGAGCGCGATGTGCACGGGGCCTACAACATCGCCGCCGACCCCGTGCTCGATCCCGACGAGCTGGGCCGGCTGCTCGGAGCCCGGCCCGTCCCGGTGCCCGCGCGCGTGCTGCGCGCCGCCGCCGACCTGACGTGGCGACTGCGCCTGCAGCCCACCCCCAGCGGCTGGCTGGACCTCGCTCTCGGCGTCCCGATCATGGACACCTCTCGCGCGCGGACCGACCTCGGCTGGGAGCCGCGGCGCAGCGCCGGCGAGGCGCTGCTGGAGCTGCTGGACGGCATGCGTGAAGGGGCCGGAGCACCGCTGCCGCCTTTGGACCCGCACGCCGGCGGCCGCTTCCGCACCCGGGAGATCGCCGAGGGCGTCGGAGCCCGCAACTGAAGCCCCTGCATTGCTCGTGATCCGCGAGTAGGCTCCGGACGAGTCGAGAGCAATCGGGAGTGTGGGATGGCACAGCAGCATCTGGATCGGCTGACGGCAATCGATGCGTCCTTCCTGGCGCAGGAGGGCCCGTCGTCGCACATGCACATCGGCGGCCTGGTGCTGTGCGAGGGCCCGCCGCCGCGGTTCGAGGAGATGCTCGACCACGTCCGCACGCGCCTGCATCTGGTGCCTCGCTACCGGCAGCGCCTCGCCGAGCCGCCGCTGGAGACCGGCCGGCCGCTGTGGGTCGACGACCCGACGTTCAACCTCGAATACCACGTGCGCCAGACCGCGCTGCCCTCCCCGGGCAGCGAGGAGCAGCTCATGAACCTCGTCGGGCGGATCATGTCCCAGCAGCTGGATCGCTCCAGGCCGCTGTGGGAGATGTGGATCATCGAGGGCCTCGACGACGGCGGCTTCGCCATCATCAGCAAGACCCATCACTCGCTCATCGACGGCATCGCCGGCGTGGATCTGGCGACGGTCATGTTCGACCTCACCCCCATCCCGGTCGAGCCGCCCCATCCCGACGAGCCGTGGCAGCCGCACCCCGAGCCGAGCGGCGTCGAGCTGGTCGCCGGTGGCGCGATCGGCCTCGCCAAGACCGCCGCCGGGGCGGTCGCCGGAGCGCTCGGGATGATCCGCAACCCGCAGGCGACGCTGCGCGCGCTCAGCGTCGCCGCGGAGGGCGTCGGCGAGGTCGCCTGGGCCGGGCTGAACCCCGCGCCCGAGACGCCGCTGAACGTCCCGATCGGGCCGCACCGCCGCTTTGCCGTGGTGCGCAACCGCCTCGACGACTTCAAGGTCGTCAAGAACGCCTTCGGCGGCACGGTCAACGACGTGGTGCTCACCGTCGTCAGCGGCGCGCTGCGCGATTGGCTGCACTCGCGCGGCATGCGGACCGAGGGCCTGGAGCTGCGCGCGCTGGTGCCGGTCTCCACGCGAGCGAGCTCCAGCCAGCTGGACCTCGGCAACCAGATCGCCGCGATGCGCGGCCCGCTGCCGGTCTACATCGACGACCCGATCGCGCGCCTGCGCGCGGTGAAGGCCTCGATGGACGGGCTGAAGGAGTCCAAGCAGGCGGTGGGCGCCGAGGTGCTGGCCGGCGTGCAGAGCTTCGCGCCGCCGACGATCCTCGCCCAGGCGTCGCGGCTGAACTTCTCGACCCGGCTGTTCAACCTGATCGTCACCAACGTCCCGGGGCCGCAGCTGCCGCTGTACGTGCGCGGGCGCAAGATGAACGACGTCTTCCCGGTCGCCTTCCTGCCGAAGGACCACGCGCTGGCGATCGCGATCATGTCCTACAACGGGCAGATGAACTTCGGACTGCTCGGCGACTACGACGCGCTGCCCGACCTCGACCGCATCGCCGACGGCATCGAGGCCTCCCTGGCCGAGCTGGTCGCCCTGGCGCGGCGCCGCACCGCACCGGCGCGCTCGTCGGCCAACGGCGCACGGCGCGACGGCGCGCCGGTCGTCTAGCCCCGGCGGCGCGTCGCTGCGACCAGCCCGGCCCAGAGCCCGAGCGCCGCGACGGTCGCCAGGCCGAACCCGGCGGCGCCGCCGACCGCGGTGAGCGTCGCGGCGAGCACGGCGAAGAAGGCCAGGAAGCAGACCAGCGCGGGCACGAGCCCGCCCAGCAGCTCGACCGCCGCCTCGGACCCGGCGTGGGCGTGGGTGAAGCCCGCGAGCACCGCGGTGATGATCGGAAACGGCGCGAGCAGGCCCGCGAGGTGCGCCGGCAGTCCGTGCGCGGCGGCGGTGAGGGTGAGCACCAGCGCGGCGGTGATGGCCAGCCGCCAGGGCAGCAGGTCGCCGGTCTCCGACGGCCCGACCGGCGCGGCACCGGCGGTGCCGCGCGCCAGCAGCCACGAGCCGCCGCCGATGGCCGCCAGCGCGAGCACCACGTTGACCGCCAGCGGCGGGTGGATCGCCGACAGCAGCGCGGTGGCGGCGCCGAACGCCAGCCATCCCGCGGCCAGCGCCGCGACGTAGCCGGCCCGGCGGGCGACCGCCGCGTAGGCCAGGCAGAACAGGACCAGCGAGATCAGCCCGAGCGCCCCGGCGGCCGCCGCGTCGCGGGCGAACGCATCGCCCTGCTCGACCGCGTAGATGAGGACGACCGGCGCGGCGACCACCGGCAGGCCGCCGACCAGGCCGCCGGCGCGGTGCCCGAGCAGCCGGGCCACGCGCGTGGCGGTCGCGACCAGCGCGGGCGCGAGCGTCAGCTTGAGGACGAGGGCGAGCAACGAGGTGCGTGGGTCTCAGGCGACGCCGAGGCGGTGGCGCACTAGCGACGGGCGACGCGCACGCTGGCGTCGGCCTTGGCCGGCGGCGCCTCGCGGTTGCCCGCGTGGTCGATGGCGATCGTGAAGAAGCCGTAGCGCTGGCCGCGCACGCCGCGGAGCCGCAGCGTGTGCGCCCGGGTCGTGGCGATCCGGCGCGCGGCCCGTCCGGCGACCGAGCGCCACACCTCGAAGTGATCGATGCCGGAGGCCACGACGCCCGCGACCCCGTCGTCGGCGCCGTGCCAGCGCAGCGAGATCGAGCGGCCTTGGACCTTGGGACGCGCCAGCTGGGAGTTGGGCGCGTGCGCGTCGACCGACCGTGCGGCGGCCACCGCGGCCCCGGCGTCGAGGATCCCCCAGCCCAGGTCGGGCGACCACGCCTCTGCCGGACGCCGTGCGGTCTGCTTGAGGATGCGCACGACGTCGGCCGGCGGAAGGTCGGGGTTGAGGTGGCGCATGAGCGCGGCCACCCCGCTGACGACCGCGGCGCTCATCGACGTGCCGGCGAGGTAGGCGTAGCGCGTGTCGCCCTCGTAGGTCGTGCGGCAGTGGCACGGCACGAGCTGGTCGTCGGGCGGCGTCGGCTTGCCGCGCTCGAGATCGGTGGTGTGCGCCGGGAAGGCGCCCAGCAGGCCCGCCGAGCCGCCGGGCCCGTAGGTGCCGTAGGCCGCCATGGAGATCTGCGTGCCGCGGCCGGCGAAGGAGGCGCGCTTGTCGGAGGCGTCGGCGGCCGTGACGCTGAGGCCGTAGTTGCGGCTCAGGTCGCCGCCCGTGCCGGTGGGCTGCAGCAGGTTGGCGGGGTACCCCTGCTCACGCAGCTCGTCGTCGGCCGCGGCGGCCACCAGGACCGCGCCCTTGGCGTTGGCGTACTCCAGCGCCTTGACGAACACCGCGCCCGGCAGGTCCTTGCCGTCGGTCCCGAAGCTCATGTTGATGGCCTCGGCGCCGTTGTCGGCCGCCCAGATCAGGGCCTTGGCGACGCTGGCCTCGCTGAGGTCGCTCTTGGCGATCAGCAGGTTGCAGCCCAGGCCGCTGCCGGCGATGCCGACGCCGTTGCCGGCCTCGCCGCAGGCCAGCGACGCGACGTGCGTGCCGTGGCCGTCCTCGTCGACGGTCGGCGGCCCGTGGCCGGCGTCGGCGTCGAAGTCCGCCGTGGCCACCACCTTGTTCACCAGATCGGGATGCGTGGCGTCGGCCCCGGTGTCGATGACCGCGACGCGGGCGCCGTCGCCGTTGGCCAGGTCCCAGGCCGACGGCAGGCCCTCACGGGCGGCCCACCACTCGGTCACGGTCCCGTTCTCGCCGCGCTCCGAGGACGTGAAGGCCGGGTCGTTGGGGACCATGCGCAGCGTGAACCGCTGCTCGGCGTGGACGTCGGCGACGTGCGGGTCGCGGCGCAGGCGCTGCGCCAGCGCATGCAGCGACTCCCCTCGCCGGGCGCGGACGGTGACCGTCCGCAGCTGCGGGATCGACACGCTCGTGGGCCGCGCGCCGGCGCGGGCGGCGACGGCGCGCACGGCCGAGGCCTGCGCCTCGCCGGCGGGCGGCGCCTTCAGCGTGACCAGCAGCCGGCCGGTGGTCGGCGTGTGGGGGGAGGGCTGTGCTTCGGCCCGGCTCGGCGCGACGGCGAGCGCGACCGCCGGAACCGCCAGCAGCCCGGCCATCGCTGCCGGAACGAGCCCCCGCCGCATAGGAGGTGCCGAAGGAGCTCGGCTAGTAGCCGAGCGCGAACTTCGCGTCTTCGGACATCCTGTCCGGCGTCCACGGAGGGCTGAAGGTCATGGACGACTCGACGGACGTGACCCCGTCGAGCTCGGTGACGAACTCCTCGATCTGCTCGGTGACCTGCGGTCCGATCGGGCATCCGGGCGACGTGAGCGAGAACGTCACCTGCACGTCCCCGCCCGACACCTCGATGCCGTAGATCAGGCCGAGCTCGACGAAGTCAAGCCCGAGCTCGGGATCAATTACGTTGGTGAGAGCGGCTTCGACATCCTCGACGGAGGGCATAGACCTTGAGTCTAGCCCTGTCCCTCAGGTAGCTTGCGGCACACCATCGTCTCCTTTAGCGAACACCCCCCGGTGATCTGCTGCACAGGCGACGAGGACCGGTCCACGCAGAGCCTGCGCCGCCCCGCCCTGTCCCGGGCGTTCCGCGCCGGTGGCACCGTCTTCGTCGACCTGCACGAGCTGGCTTTTGCCGACCCCTCGCTCATGGTCGACCTCGCGCTCGTGGCGCGTCGCCTCCGCCAGGCCGGCGGCATCCTGCGCATCCGCGGCGCCCAGCCCCAGATCCAGCGGCTAATCGAGCTGGTCGGCCTGCACCGGCTGCCGGGCGTGGTCGTGGATCCGGTCGTCGCGCCCGCGTAGCGCCCGCGCGGGCGCCGCGCCAGGCGCTACCGCGTAACGTTCGGAGCCGGATGCCCTTCCTGCTCCTGCTGTTCCTCTTCGTCGCCGTCCCGATCCTGGAGATCTACGTGATCATCCAGGTCGGCCAGGCGATCGGCGCGTGGTGGACGATCGCGCTGCTCATCGCCGACTCGATCATCGGCAGCGTGCTGATGCGGTCCCAGGGCCGCGCGGCGTGGCGGCGCTTCCAGCTGGCGCTGGCCGAGGGCCGGATGCCGGCCCGCGAGGTGCTCGACGGCGTGCTCGTCATCTTCGGCGGCGCGTTCCTGCTGACGCCGGGGTTCTGCAGCGACATCGTCGGCGCGCTGCTGCTGCTGCCGCCCACGCGCGCGGTGATCCGCCGCATGCTCGTCCGGCGCTTCAGCCTGCGCATGCTGAGCGACCTGCCGAGCCCGGGGATCCCCGGGGCCGGCCGGCGCCGCCGTGGGCCGGGTGCTCCGGGTGGACGTGGCGCGCCGGGCGCGCCGGGCGACGACTTCGTCGAGGGCACCGCCACCGAGATCGATCCCAGGAGACTTCCTTGAGCAGCGTCACCGCCGAGCACGAGGCGCCGCGCGCGCTGGACGAGGGTGAGAGCGAGGCCGTGACGGTCGCCTTCAGCGATCCGCGCGCCGACGTCTGCGGCATCGCCCGCATCGGCCGCGCGATGTCCGGCGGCGAGCTCGTCACCAGCGGCCTGGCGCTGCTGTTCGCCGGCGGCGAGCCGGTGGCCGTGCGGGCCGAGGGCGGCGTCCCGCGCTCGGGCACCGGCTGGGGCGACGTGCACGCCGCGGGCGTCGAGACCGAGATCGTCGATCCGCTGCGCGCGTGGAAGGTGCGCTTCGAGGACGAAGACGGCCGGCACGCGTTCGCGCTGGACCTGCAGGCGGTCTCGGCTGTCGCGCGTCTCGAGGCGGGCCTTCCGGCCGGCAAGCTCGGCGGCATGGAGGGCTACGACCAGCTCGTGACCGTCTCGGGCACCGTCACGGTCGACGGCACGGAGCGGCCGTTCACCGGCCGCGGCCAGCGCGGCCACTCGTGGGGCGCGCCGGACTGGGACAAGCTCGGCGTCGCCCGGGCGCTGGGCGTGTGGCTGGAGGGCGACGTCGGGATCACGCTGACCGCCGTCCGTGGCGCTAAGGCCGAGTCGCACGCCGACGAGGCGATCCACGCGGTGATGCTCGGCCACGACACCGAGACCGACGAGCCGGTCGCCCGGACCGTCGCCGATCCGCGCGTGTCGACGACCTATGACTCAGACGGTCGCCAGCGCCACGCGGGCCTGGAGTTGTACATCAGCGAGGACGACGACTACGCGCGCCGCGCGGCGGGCGAGGTCGCCTGCGGCACGACGCTCGACCTGGGCCGCCTGCGCCTGGACTGCGCGTTCTTCACGTGGCGGATGGACGGTCGCGACGGCGTGGGCCGCTACGACGTGATCCGCCGCGTCGACGCCGCGGCCTAGCGCCGCGGCGGCCTAGTTGTCGCTGCCGAGCCGGTCCCAGAGGTAGAGCTCGATGCACTCCTGCGCGAGCTCGGTGGCGCGCTCGCGCGAGAGGCGCGGGAGAACGGTCTCGAGGGCCTGCTCTTCGGCGACGCCGGCCTCGAAGGCCTCTTCGCCGCGGAACCCGGCGGCGATCTTCAGCGCTTCGCGCCGGTTCTCGCCGAGCGTCGGGTAGACGTTCATGAGGAAGTCGCGGTTGGCGATCGGCTGGCCGACCTCGAGCGACGCGTGCCAGGCGGCGAGCATCGAGAGGTCGTGCTCGTCGAGGTCGGCGACGGCCTTGGCGTAGTGCGTGTTGAGCTCACGCTCGGGGATCTCGTCCACCCATGCGCGCACGAGCTCGCCGAGCAGCTGCCGCCGTGCCTCGCGGCCGACAGACTCCGCGATGACGCGAATCGCGTCTTGAGGTTCGATGAAGCAGAGGGCCATGCGACTTCCCCGCGCTCGGGTACTGGACGGCGTGACGGTACGACCCCTGCCGGACGTCAAAACGTCCGAAGTTCACGGGCGTTTGGGTTGTTCCTGCACGTTGCGGGAAAGCGCCGCGACCGGCCCGGCGGCGCGGTCGTCGGGATCCACGGATCAGGCGGCCCGAGCTGATCCCGGGCCGTGCCGTGCACGGGTGCGTTCGGCTGCCGGCTGCCTGGTCCGAATCGGTCGTGACCACGGAGATCCAGGACGTCGTCCGGCAGAACCTCCCGCTTACACGACCGAGGTCGAGGCCCGCACGATCGGCGCGAAGGTGCGCACGCCGATCCTCGATCCGGGGCGCAGCCCCTTCGTCACGCCGTTCTACGACATCCCGGCGATCACCTCCTACCTATACGCCGGGTCGGCGATGAGCGTCTGGGACGTCGGGCCGCTGCGGACCGTGAGCGGGGTCACGAAGGGCACGCCGGTGCCGCCGACGACCAACCAGCCAACCGCCTCGGCGTGGACCCCACGGACCGGACGCGAGCGAGCAGGTGACCGGTCGTCAGCAGGTGTCGGACTTCCGGGACATCGGCGGGGCGATCGTCGACACGTGCGGCACCGCGCCGTGCTACCTGGATGGCTGGACCGGCCCGTAGGCCGGGCGCCGGTCTCGGGCTGTGGTGGGGAGGGCGAGCGGCCGCCCTCCCCAAGGAGCGACGTCGTCGATCCTCACGGATCCCGGTGTCGACGGCGCGGAGATCGCGTCGCGTGGCTGACTCGGGGTGGCGCTTCAGTAGGGGAGACGCAATGTCGCCCGACGAGACGCCGACCGAATGCGGGCGTCTCCCCCGTAGGTGGCGACGATCGTTCCGGAGCGCGAGCGTGCGAGGGTCTGGGAAAGGGTGAGCATCAGCGAGAAGCGACCCTTGCGGAGCGTCACCCGACGCTCGGTGGTGCGCTTGCGGCCGCCGATCCGCGTTTCGTAGCGCACGGTGACGCGGCCGGTGGCGGCACGTGGCGTCATGGTGCCCGCAATCGTGATGCGTCGACCGACGCGTCGCGTCGTGGTGAGCGCCAGCGTCGCCGCGTGCTTGCTCGGGGCCGTGGGCCGCGGGGTCAGGGTGGTTCCGGGCGGAGGGTCGACAAGCGGGTCAGGAGAAGGTGGCACGGGCAGCGGCGCCTGATCGACCGCGGGCGGCGGCTGGTAGGAGAGCGGGAGGGTCGCGGCATCTTCCGGACCGGCGTGGCCGCGCTCGTCCACCAGCCAGACGCGCAGCGTCGCGTCGCCGGGCGCCGGCAGCGCAAGGTCCGTGACGGCGGTGAGCGATGAGGCGTCGGTCGCCGGTCCGCACGAGCCCGCCTGGCAGAGTTGGTACCGCGCGGCGACGATCGGCGTGCCCTGATCGGCAGGGAGCGACCAGGTCGCCGAGAACCGGTTGCTCGATGCCGTCGGGGCCGGCGAGGCGAGCCCGACCGGTGCCGCCGGCGCGCGGTTGTCGACCCGCAACGGCGTTGGCCGCTCGACGCGAGATTCGTTCCCTGCGGCATCGACGGCGCCGAGCTCGATGTGATGCGACCCATCGCTCAGCACGGCGGTCGGCAAGCCGACCGCTCCAGTGGTTTCATCCGAGCAAGGAACGGGCCGGTCATACGAGCACGTCCCCTGCAACGTCGCGATCAACGACCCGTCGGCGTAGACCCTGGTGGCCGAGATGCCGGTGTTGTCGGACGAAGGGAGCGCCAAGGGAAGCGTCCCCTCGACCCACGCGTCTGTAGTCCAGCCGTCACCGGTCGGTGTGCCGATGGACGGAAGGGAGGGGTCGGCGATAGTGAAGAAGGCGCTGTAGATGGCGGCGTCGGCGCGGGTGACCATTGAGCCGTTGCTGCACATGTGAAACGAGTTCTGACGACAGACCAAACCGATCACCAACCCCGTCGTCGTAAGGCCCTGGAGATCTAAGTACCCCAGGTTGTTGACGGTCCCGTATTCGTCGTTGGGGTGCCAACTGTCGCCGCCTGCGTAGCAATCCGACCCGGTACCGATCTCGCAGGTGTCTAGGACAAGGCCGTCGCCACGGGCAATGTACGGATGCCAGTCGTCGTCGAAGTCTTTGCTAGCCATTCGCCAATAGCGGGCGCGCGTAAGCACGGTTCCCGCAGCCACGGTGTATCGCAGTTCAACGCGCGCATCCTCCGGCGTATCGGTGGGCCCACCCACGGTTTGGAGGCGGTCCGAAACCCACAAGCCGCTCTGCTGCGTCCTCTCGGGGAATCCCACACCATGCCCGCGCTGCGCAGGGCACTCTGTGCCTCCTCCGAGTGCTTGGTTCTGCGGGTTGGACAGCGTCCAACCGAGCGCGGAACCCGATTCCCCGCACGTCTGCATGACGAACGCGCCTCCGCCGGACACCGGCCCCACCGGAAACACGTCGGCTTGCGCCGCGGATGGGACCGTGACGCCGCACACGAGTGCGGCACGCAGGAGCGCTGACCAAAATCGGGGAGCCATGGACGGTGGGCGAATGGAGGGCTAGGGCCGAATGACCAACACGGGCGAAGCGCTGCGCTTCGCCGAGGGATCGACGTACATGATCGACATCTGACTCATTGTCCCGGAGACGTGTGTCCGCGTACGGTCACTCTTGATCAAACGCGGCGGATCAGCAGTCGGGAACGCTCCTCGCCCATGACGGGAGTATGACTGGATGCGGGTCCACGCCTTCGCGGGACGATTGACGAACGTGAGCTGCAGCATGCCGTGGCGCAGGTGGCGCTTCCGCACGACGGGACGAGGGAGCGGCGCTGCGCGGTTGCGCGGATCTTCCGAGCCGTTCTGATTTCCTGAGGACGGCGCCGTAACGCCGTTGATCCGCACCGCCGGTGCGGCATCGATCTGGGAAGAACCTGGTGCCGAAGGGCTGACCGTAGGTGCTTGCTGGACGGAGCTGGGTGTCAGGGACGGCCCGGAGCCGTCCGCTGAGGGAACGCCGACACCGGCGGCTCGCAAGGCCGCGTCCACATCTACGACGAGTCCCTCAGCGCCCGGAGCTGCTGCAGTTCGGAACCAGTCCTCGACCTGCTCGACCCCGAGTTCTGGACGCAGGCCGCGAAGCTGGCCGAGGGCCGCGGCGACGAACGCCGTCGATTCGCTGGTACCGCTCGCCCATGCGGCACGCCCATCAGGCAGCGCGACGTCCTGTGGACACCCCGGCGCGAACAGATCCACCTGCGGGCCAGAAGCGGAGAAGGTGCATCGCGATCCGGTCTTATCCGACGCCGCGACGGCAAGCACGGGTGCGTATGAGGCTGGCCAGTCAGCGGGCCCAGGGTGATTGCCGGCTGCCGCAACGACGTTCATTGCCGCGGAGCGGGCGGAATCAATGGCGTCCTCAAGCAGTGTTTCCGTCGCAACGTCCAGAGTGCCCCGTCCACCGAGCGAGAGGGAGATCACCTTGATGTTGAACGCCAGCCGCGCTTTGCTGCACAGCTGCACCGCCTTCAACACATCCGAGAAATAGAACCCGCTCTCCCCCGGCCGCTTCGCGCGCACCGACACGACCTTCACGCTCGGCGCCGCGCCGACCATGCCCCAGCCGTTGTAGGGCGCGGAGGCGATCATGGCCATGAGGGTGCCGTGATGGCCGATGGTGTCGACGTCGCCGGGGTCGCCGCCGTCCACGGCGAGCCGTGCGATGACGTTCGTCGTGTCGGGGTTGGGGTCCACGCCGGTGTCGACGATGCAGACCGCGGCAGGGTTGCTCGGGGCCGGGATCCAGGTGGAGGCGGTCGCGTTGGCCGCGGCAGCCTGGGAGGTGAAGACCTCCTCGGCTCCGGCCGGCCCCGGGGCGCCCAGCAGCCACAACAGCAGCGCGGCAACGGCCGCGGGCAGAGCCCGCCGCCGTGCCGGCGGCCCGCCGAAACGGGCCGCCGCCATGGAACCGCCGCTACGGGGCAACGGTGACCTTCACCGGCTTGGAGGCCGTGGCGACGAACGGATAGTCGACCTGACCCTTGATGACCTGCATCCGCAGCTGGTAGGCGAGCTTCTTCGTGGTGCGCGTGAAGCGGTACGCGTAGCGGACGGTCCCCCGACGGTCGGTCTTGACCTGCGCGAACGGACGCCAGCGGCGACCGTCCTTCCACTGGACCGCGAGCGACACGCCGCGGGACGGGATGTGCCCGCCGGCGAGCGCACCGCGAAGCGTCACGGCACGGCCGTTGTGCAACACCTTGTGGTTGGCCTTCAGCGTCAGGCGGCTGTCGACCAGGACCTTGAGGGACGCAGTCGCGCGGGCGATCGGGTCGTCGGCGTACATCCGATACCCGACGGTGATGCCGCGGCTCGCCCCCGTGCCGAGCCGGAGCACCGCGTGCCCGACTCCGTCCGTCGTCACGTCAGACGCCACGGCGGCCGCGGCGCCTGTGCGCGTGGCGATCTGCAGCTGCGCCTCGGCAATCGCCTTGCCGGTGGTCGTGCAGGTCAGCAGCAGCTGAGCTGTGCCCTTGCGGCCGTAGCGTAGAGCCACCCGCCCGCCCTTGATGTGCTCGAGCACCAGCGACGCGCGGTCCTGAGGGCACGTCGTGCCGGCGCCCTCACCGGCGATCCGCCCCAGGAAGGTGTGCTCCGCATGGGACGTGTTCGTGCTCGTGCTGAGGCCCGGGGCTCCGGTCGGGCTGCCGCCGGCCCCGTTGGCGCCGTTGGCGCCGTTGGCGCCGTTGGTGCCATCGCCGCCGTTGCCGCCGTTGCTGCCGTCTTCCGGCTTGGCGACCGGAGGCGCAGCGCTGTTCTCCTGCGCCGTGACGATGCCCGACAGCGGAGACGACACGGTGACCGAGTCCGCCGCGTTCGTCGCGGTCACCGAGTACCGCAGGCGACGACCGACGTCCGCCGCAGTCGTCGTGTACGACAACCCCGTCGCACCGGGGATCTGCACGCAGCCGTTGCCCGAGGCGTCGCACTGTTGCCAAGCCGTCGCGTAGGTGACGTTCGGACCGCTCCAAGTGCCGTTGTCGGGCAGCGCGAGCTGGTCGCC
>DASYLT010000043.1:0-7945 GCA_036009425.1 Baekduia sp.
CTGCGCGTCCCAAAGACGCAGGCAGCTGCCGCAGATCAAACGGATCATCTCGTGATCCTTTCGTTCGGCGCGATCAGGCGCCGAGCAGCGAGCTTGGTGCTACAGCTGCTGAACGTTGACCGCGTTGGGGCCCTTGGGCCCGCTCTCAGCCTCGTAGGAGACCTTCGCGCCCTCGGGCAGCGAACGGAAGCCGTCGCTGTTGATCGCCGAGTGGTGCACGAAGAGGTCCTTGCCCCCGTCGTCGGGGGTGATGAAGCCGAAGCCCTTCTCGTCGCTGAACCACTTCACGGTTCCAGTAGCCATGTAAATCAATCCTCCGGGTGTTGTGCACTGCGTGACGCGGAGGATGCTTCTGGCAACGACTGCGGACACACGGGCACTGCGGTGCTGAGCGTGATCGCTCAACCTGTACCTCACCAAGGCTAGCAGCACTGGACGACCGCGTCATGCCCCTCGATTGTGGCTACCCTCTGTCGTCCGGCGGGCTGCCCACTTGATCGGGATCCTTCCCTCGTGGTGGATCCAGCCAGGCAACGCGCCGATCCTCGGATCGGCGGCCAGTCCTGGTGGTCAGGAGTGTTATGCCGCCCAGGCAAGAACACTCGTCCTGGGATGTAAGAAAATAGCGGTGGCCTAGGCCCGGGCGGGGCCGTCCGGATCCACGTGATCCGGACGGCGCAACCCGCTACGCCGCGTCCTGCAGGGCTTCGATCTCGCGGACCGTCGACAGGTGCTCCAGCGCCCGGCGCTCCAGCGTGCGCACCTCGTTCTGGCGCAGTCCGAGGCGGCGGCCGATCTCCTGGACGCCGACCGGCTTGGCGTCGCCGTTGAGCCCGTAGCGCATCTCGACGACGGCGCGCTCGCGCTCCGACAGCCCTTCCAGGGCGTGGCGCACCGCGCTCGCGCGGAGGCTGACCACGACCTGCTCCTCGGGCGCAGGCGCGTCGGACGGCAGCAGGTCGCCGAAGGCGGTCTCGCCCGCCTCGCCGACCGGGCGGTCAAGGCTGGTCACGGTCCGGGCCATGTCGCGCAGCGCCTCGACGTCGCCCAGCTCGAGCTCGGCGCGCGCGGCGACCTCCTCGTCGGTCGGCGGCCGGCCCAGCTCGGCTGACAGGTCCTTCTCGGCACGCTGCACCCGGCGCTCGCGCTGCAGCACGTTGGTGGGGATGCGGATCGTGCGCTCCTTGTTCTCCATGCCGCGCTGGATCGCCTGGCGGATCCAGTAGGTGGCGTAGGTGGAGAACTTGAAGCCGCGGCGCCAGTCGAACTTCTCGGCGGCGCGGATCAGGCCGAAGATCCCCTCCTGGATGAGGTCCAGCAAGGTCATGCCGTTGGTCGGGTAGCGCTTGGCGATCGAGACGACGAGCGCGAGGTTGGAGGTGATCATCCGCTCCTTGGCGACCTCGTCGCCGTTCTCGATGCGCTTGGCCAGCTCGATCTCCTCGGCCGCCGTCAGCAGCGGGTGCTTGCGCACCTCGCGCAGGAAGAGCGACAGCGCGTCGGTCGTCGCGCCGGCGAGGTCGCCGTTGAGGTAGTGGGTGGCCGGGATGCTGGTGCGCCCGCAGTCGTCGGTGATCTCCAGGCCGCGCGCGCGGGCCTCGTCCTCGATGACGCCCTGGGCGTCGTCGTCGAGCTCGAGGCGGCCGACGAGCGCGGAGATGTCGGCCAGGCAGAGGACGCCGCTGTCCTCGGAGAGGTCGAGCAGGCTGGTGACGGCGGCGCGCTGAGTCTCGTCGAGGTCCATGTTCCAGCGTTACCCGCCGGGCGCCGTAGGATGCGCGCGGTGTCCCGCCCCGCCATCGAGACCGTCGGCCTGCAACGCGAGTTCAAGGGCGGCCTGAAGGCCGTCGCGGGCATCGACCTCGCGGTCGCCCCCGGCGAGGTGTACGGGTTCCTCGGGCCCAACGGCGCCGGCAAGACCACGACCGTCCGGATGCTCGTCACGCTGCTGCGGCCCACGGGCGGCCACGCGACGATCGCCGGCTTCGACGTCGCCACGCAGCCCGGCGAGGTGCGCCGGCGCATCGGGGTCGCGCTGCAGGAGGCCGCCCTGGACCTGCTGATGACCGGCCGCGAGCTGATGGAGCTGCAGGCCACGCTGCACGGCATCCCGCGGCGGGCGGTCGCCGCGCGCGCCGCGCTGCTGATCGAGCGCGTCGGCCTCGACCGGGCGGCCGAGCGCCGCGTGGCGACCTACTCGGGCGGCATGCGCCGGCGGCTGGACCTGGCGATGGCGCTCATCCACGAGCCCGAGGTGCTCTTCCTCGACGAGCCCACGACCGGGCTGGACCCGACGTCGCGGACGACGCTGTGGGACGAGGTCCGCCGCCTGCGCGACGAGGGCACCACCGTCTTCCTCACGACGCAGTACCTCGAGGAGGCCGACCAGCTGGCCGACCGCGTCGGGATCATCGACGCCGGCGTGCTCGTCGCCGAGGGCACGCCCGCGGCGCTCAAGGCGCAGGTCGGCGCGCCCCACTTGGACATCACCTTGGGCGGACCGGAGCCCGACGTCGAGGCGGCGCGGATCGCCGTCGGCCCGATCGGCGAGCTGCTGACGCCCGGGCCGGGCGCCCGCGGCGCGCAGCTGTCACTGCGGGTCGCCGAGGGCGCCGCGGCCATCGCACCCGTGGTGCGCGCGCTGGACGAGGCCGGCTGCGTGGTCGAGGGCATCGAGGTCGTGCGGCCCACGCTGGACGACGTCTTCGCCGAGCAGACCGGTCACCACCTCGAAGGCGCGGACGCGACCGAGCCGGTCGTGCCGGCGTGATCGCGCCGGCGCTGGCGCTCGCACGCCGGACGCTGATGGGCGCCGTGCGCCGCCCGCAGTTCCTGGCGCCGCTGGTGATCATGCCGACGCTCTTCCTCGCCGTGAACACCGGCGGGCTGACGCGCACGACCGACCTGCCAGGCTTCCCGGCGGTCGGTGGCTTCCTGGACTTCGAGCTGGCCGGGGCGATCACGCAGTCGCTGCTGCTCGGCGGTGTGATGCAGGGCATCGGGACGGCGCTGGAGATCGAGGGCGGGTTCTTCGACCGCCTCGTCGCCGCCCCGATCCCCCGCGTGTCGATCGTGCTCGGACGGATCCTGGCCGGCTCGGCGATCGCGGCCGGGCAGGTCCTGTGGTTCCTGGTGCTCGGCCTGCTCTTCGGCGCGCGCGTGCACGCGGGCGTCCCGGGCGTCCTGCTGGTGCTGGTCATCGGCGTGCTCGCCGGGACGGGGTTCGCAGCGCTCGGCGTCGTGCTCGCGCTGCGCGCCCGCAACGCCTCGACGGTCCAGGGCATCTTCCCCATCGTGTTCGTGATCCTGCTGGTCTCCAGCGCGTGGTTCCCGCGCGAGCTGCTGCAAGCGCCGGCCTCGTGGTTTGCCGACTACAACCCGCTGAGCTACATCGCGGAGGGCATGCGCGACCCGATCATCTCCGCGGTGTCGGCGCGCTCGGCGCTAGAGGGGGTCGCGGCGGCGGCGGCCATGACGGCGGTGTTCGTCGCGCTCGCCGTCTGGGCGCTGAGCGGAAGGCTGCGCGACGCATGAGGTCCAGCCTCGCCGTGATCCGCGCGCTGGTCGTGCGCGCGCTGAACGAGATCACCCGCGTGCCCGGTGCGGCGCTGCCGGGCGTGCTGGCGCCGACGATCTTCCTGATCGGGCTGAGCGGCGTCTTCGGCGAGGCGGCGCGCCTGCCGGGCTTCGACGCGACGGACTTCCGCACGTTCATCGTCCCCGTCGGGCTGCTGCAGGGCGCGGCGTTCACCGGGGCGGCGACCGGCGTCAACCTCGCCCGCGACATCGAGCGCGGGTGGTTCGACCGGCTCATGGTCTGCCCCGCGCCGCGCACGACGATCCTGATCGGGATCGTCGCCTCGGCGGCGCTGCGGGCGCTGCTGCCCGCGACGTTCCTGCTTGTCGTCGCCTTCGCGATCGGCGTCGGCTTCCCGGGCGTCGGGGCGCTGGCGCTCGACATGGTGCTCGTGATGGGCCTCGCGACGGCGGTCGCGTTCTACGCCGTGCTGGTCGCCTTGCGGTTCCGCACGCAGCAGGCCGCGCCGCTGATGCAGACGGTGGGGTTCGTCGCCGTGCTGTTCACCACCGCCTACGCGCCCAAGGAGCTGCTGTCGGGCTGGCTGGAGGCGATCGCGACGGTCAACCCGGTCACGTTCGTCCTGGAGGGCGTGCGCCAGGGCTTCACCGGCAGCGTGACGTGGGCCGACACCTGGCCCGCGCTGCTCGCCGTGGCCGGGCTGCTGGCGGCGTTGGGATCGCTCGCGATGCGCCGCCTGAACCGCGTGGGCGTGTAGTTGCAGAACAACGGGCTGCAACGGATGTTGCAGCTTGCAGGGATTTTGGGTGGTAGAACGACGGCGCGCCGAATCGTTCGCTTGCGAACGGACGGGGGACCCACTGCGGCCGAGGACCGGCTGCCGGGGCGAATCGACGTCCGGGTGACGTCGTAGCGCTGCTCTCCGCAGCGCGAGCCCGACAGCTCACCTCGCAGGCGCCCCAACCATGCCCGTCCCCATCTTCCGCCTCTTCCTGGCGCTGCTCGCCGCGACGCTCGTCGCCCTGCCCGCCGCAGCCGCCTCCACCGCCGACGCCAAGCCGCTCAAGCACGGCAGCCACGGCACGGCCGTCAAGCGCCTGCAGCGCGACCTGCACCTCTCGCCCGTCGATGGCGTCTTCGGCAAGGGGACGCTGCGCGCGGTCAAGCGCTTCCAGCGCCGGCATCACCTGCACGCCGACGGAATCGTGGGCGCCGGCACGTGGGCGATGATCCGCCGCGCCCGGCGTGCGCACAGCAGCGCGTCGGCCGGTCGTGGCGGCCGCGTGCGCGTCGCCACCCGCGGCGCATCGGTGCGCCTGCTGCAGCGTCGGCTCGGCGTGGGCGCCGACGGCGTCTTCGGTCCCGGGACCTCCCGGGCGGTCAAGCGCTTCCAGCGCGCCCACGGCCTCGCGGCCGACGGCATCGTCGGACCCGGCACGTGGAAGGCGCTGGGCATCCGCGGCTCCCATCCGGTCCTCAAGCGGGCGCACCTGCGGGGCGCCGGCGCGGTCCGCCGGGTGCCCGCCTACGTCGGCCTGCTGGGCCGCGCGGTCGCCGCCGGCAACCGCATCGCCCGCCTGCCCTATGTCTACGGCGGCGGCCACGGGAGCTTCCGCGCCTCGGGCTATGACTGCTCGGGCTCGGTCTCCTACGTGCTGCACGCGATGGGCAAGCTCAGCCGCCCGATGGACTCCAGCGAGCTGATGCACTACGGCTCGCCCGGTCCGGGCCGCCACGTGACCGTCTACGCCAACCCCGGCCACGCCTTCATGGTCATCGACGGCCGGCGCTTCGACACGTCCGGCCGATCGGGCAGCGGATCGCGGTGGCAGGCCGACGATCGGTCGGCAGCCGGGTACACGGTGCGGCACCCGGCGGGGTTGTAGGGGTCTCGTTCTTCGGGCGCTGTTGGCGCTCAGCGCGGGCGCCGTCGTGCTGCGGCACGTGGTTCGGGGGCAGTGACAGAAGGTGGGTGTGCCGACGTGGCCGGCGAGCCTGGGCGTCGGTGCGCCGCGAACGCCAGGGCCCCGGCTCGAAACGCACCTGGCCGTTGCATCTCAACGTCCAGGTGCGTCTCGCGCTGGTCGCGGCGGCGCCGGCGGCTCGAGACGCATCTGGCCGTTGCATCTCAACGTCCAAGTGCGTCTCGTCCCGAGGACACGGCCGCCGGAGACGACGACGGTGCCCCCCGCCCCGGCGCCCGCGGAGGACCGGCAGCGCGGCGCCCTTCGCCAACCTCCCTGTCACTGCCCCCGAACCAGCGCACGCAAGCACGGCAAGCGCCCGCGCGGGGCGCCAGCCACGACAGCGCTGCCGCTGCCGCTACCGCCGCACGCAGCGCTTCGCGACAACGCCACGCAGCGCCACATGCGCCCGCGCCCGCGCCGACGCCTTCGTCGCACACCGCGCGACGGGCTTCTTCGGCGCCGGCGCAGCCGCCGCCGCGCTCGCCTCGCCCCGCGAGCCGAAGTCCGTCACGTACGTCCCGGCCTCGCCGCCCACGCCGCCCCGCGGCGCACCCTCCGCGATGCCGATGCCGATCTCCGCGAACGACCCGTTGAGGATGTTGGCGCGGTGGCCGGCGCTGTGCATCCAGCCGTCGACGATGGAGGCCGGCGTGCCGAGCGAGCCGGAGCCCCAGGCGATGTTCTCGCCGACCGTCCAGGAGCCGGAGGCCGCGACCCAGCCGGCGGCCTTGATGCGCTGCAGCAGCGTCGAGCCGCCCGGCGAGACGTGGTCGAAGAAGCGCTGATCGACCATGGCGCCGGCGTACCCGCCGGCGGCGCGGTCGAGCGGTGAGGACTGCGTCAACGCCGGGAGGTGCTGCGCGGCCCGCTGCTCGTTGAGCAGGCAGAGCGTCGCCGCGACGGCGCCCGGGTCGCTCGGCGCCACGTCGTCGCCGGAGCAGGCGGCCATGGCCGGCGCGGGCAGCGCGAGCGCCAGCAGGGCGCCGAAGGACAGCAGGAGACGGCGGGCGTGGGTCGGCACTCCCCAGGGCCATCGGGCCGGGCTCGCGCGCCCGTGAAGAACCTGAAGGAACCTGGACGGATGACGGAGCGCAGACGTGGTGGGACGCCCCCGGCCGTGCGGGGCCGGGGACGCCCACCGCTTGACCGCCAACCCCGGTCCAGCGGAGAGTGGCGGCCAAGAGGGGTCAGCCGAGCGTCACCGAGGACGGATCGGCCGGATCGACGCGCACGGGCACGACGGCGCCGGGCTGGAAGCTCGGGATGGCGATGCGCGACACGTTCTGCCGGTGGCTGAGGGCATAGGGCTCGCCGCCCTCGACGGTGATCACGAGGTCCAGCTCGAGCGTCGGGTGGTCATCGACGACCGCGCCGGTGAAGCGCACCGCCTGGATGGCCGCCGCGCCGGCCAGGCCGTGCAGCGCGAGGTCGGGAGCGTGCGCCGGGGCGACCGTGCCGTCGGCCTGCTGCTCGAGGTTGTGCATGTCCTGCAGGAACCCCATGTGGCGTGTCTGCTCCTGGAGGCGTCGGCATCGTCTGGCGCAACGAGAACCGGCGAGCGGCCCTGCGCTTACGCGGGCCACCACCACGCCGCGATCGTCCGCGCGGCGCGTCGCGTCTCAGGCGCGCGGCGTCATGAACGCCACGGGGACCGCGAGCCCCGCGCTGCGCCGCACCGAGGCGATCCGCCGACCCGGCTGAACCGCGTCGCGCGCCTCGCCGACCCGGTCGCCGAGTGCGGCGCAGGTGGCGTCGAGGTCGTCGACGACGAACGTGACGCCCCACAGCCGCGCCGGCTCGTCGCCGGCGGCCTCGGGCGGCCCCACGACCTCGACGATCGCCTCGGCCGTCAGCAGGAACCCCTGGCGCAGCGGACGCTCGGGCGTGCCGGCATCGCGGACCGCGCGCAGCTCGAGCCCCGCCGCCTCCAGCGCCTCGAACGTCCGCACCGTGTCGGGCGTCATCAGCACCACGTGGTCGATCGCGCTCACGCCGTTGGCGTGCGTCGGCGCGGCGAGGTCGGGCTCCGAGTCCGCGACCGCCGTCGGCACGCCGTCGATCCCGTCGGCCGCCGGGATCGCGCCCTCCAGCGCCCAGCCCCGGAGACCGCCCGTCCCGCCGCCCAGCACCAGATCGGTCGTCCCGACCCGGCAGCGGCCGGCGCCGTCGACCGAGAACCCGAGCGCGCGCCAGGCCTCGGGGCCGTCGGCGACGTCGAGCTCGACCAGACGCGGGCGCGGCGCGCTCACGCCGGCGTCTTCTCCCCCTGCGCGGCCAGCGCCGCGTAGCGTCCGCCGCGCTCCAGCAGCTCCTCGTGCGTGCCGCGCTCCACGAGCCGGCCGCCGTCGAGCACGACGATCTGGTCGGCGTCGCGGATCGTCGAGAGGCGGTGCGCGATGGCGATCGTCGTGCGGCCCGCGGCCAGGCGGTCCAGCGCGTC
>DASYLT010000044.1:0-17549 GCA_036009425.1 Baekduia sp.
GTCGAGTCAGACGTCGCGCTGGCCGACGCCAGCGGCTTGGCCGGCCGCGCGCCGGTGCTCGTGCATCCGGCGGATGCGGCGGAGGTCGCCGCCGTGGTGGGCTGGTGCTACGCGCGGGACGTCGCGATGGTCCCCGTCGGCGGGCGCAGCGGCTACAGCGGCGGGATCGTGCCGGTCGACGGCGACGGCGCGCGCGACACCGTGGCCATCGCCCTGGACCGCCTCGATCGCGTGCGCAGCTTCGCGCCGCTGCTGTGGCGCATGGAGGCCGAGGCGGGCGTCATCACGGCGACGATCGCGCGGCGGGCGCGCGAGAACGGCCTGCTCTTCCCACCGGACCCGGGCGCGGCCGAGCAGTCGCAGCTCGGCGGCAACCTCGCGACCAACGCGGGCGGTCCGCACGCGTTCAAGTACGGCGTGACCGGGCGCTGGGTGACCGGCGTCGAGGTCGTGCTGGCCCCCGGCGAGCTGGTGACCTTCGGCGGGCCGGTGCGCAAGGACGTCGCGGGCTACGACCTGCGGGCGCTGATGATCGGCAGCGAGGGCACGCTCGGGATCCTCACCGCGGCCTGGCTGCGGTTCGTGCCGGCGCCCGCGGCGGCGCTGCCGGTGGCGGCGGCGTTCGGCAGCGTCCGCGAGGGCTGCGAGGCGATCGACGCGGTGCTGGGCAGCGGGGTGGTCCCGGCGGCGGTCGAGTACCTCGACGCCCGCTGCATCGTCGCCGCGCCGCCGCCGTTCCTGCCCGGCGCGGCGGGCGCGGGGTTGTTGGTGGTGTGCGAAGCGGAGTCCGCCGAGGATCGCGACGCCCTGCTGGAGGCGTTGGGCGCGGGCGCGGTGGCGCCGCCGGCGACCGACGTGTGGCGCTGGCGCGAGGGCGTGTCGATCGCGGTGCGCGCGGCGCTGGGCGAGAAGCTGTCGGAGGACATCGCGGTTCCGGTCGACCGGCTGGCCGAGGCGATCGAGGGCACGGTCGCCATCGGCGCGCGCCACGGGCTGGAGGGCTGCTCGTGGGGCCACGCCGGCGACGGCAACCTGCACTCCTCGTTCCTGCTGGAGCCCGGCGACGCCGAGATGCGCGAGCGCGCCGACGCCGCGGCGCGCGACCTGTTCGTCATGGCTCGCGAGCTCGGCGGCACGGCCAGCGGAGAGCACGGCATCGGCCTGCTGAAGGCCGGGCAGCTGTCGCAGCAGTGGGCGCCGGCGGCGGTCGCGGCCGAGCGCGCGGTCAAGGTCGCGCTGGATCCGAAGGGCCTGTTCAACCCCGGCAAGAAGGAGCCATGAGCGCCGAGCCGCGGGTCGTGATCGTCGGCGGCGGCGTGGTCGGGCTCGCGTGCGCGCTGGCCTTCGCGCGGCGCGGCGCGGCGGTCACCCTGCTGGAGGCTGAGCAGCAGCTGGCGCTGGCGGCCAGCGGCACGAACTCCGGGATCCTGCACACGGGCTTCGACGCCACGCCGGGCGAGCTGGAGACCGAGCTGATCCTGCGCGCGGCGCAGCTGCGGCCGCCGGTGCTGGCGGCGCTGGGCGTGCCGTTCGCGCGGTGCGGTGCGCTGCTGCGGCCGCGCGGCGAGCGCGACCGTGCGGTCATCGCGGGCTTGGCCGCCCGCGCGGCCGCCAACGGCGTCGAGGCGCACGTGCGAGCGGGCGACGGCGCGCTCGAGGTCCCCGGCGAGGGGATCACCGACCCGGTGGCGTTCGCCGGCGCGCTCGCCGCGGCCGCCGAGCGCCACGGCGCGGAGATCCGCACCGGCGCGCGCGTCGTCGAGCCGGTGGTCGCCGACGTGGTGGTCAACGCCGCCGGCCTCGGGGCGGGCCGGGTGGCACGCCTGCACGGGGACGCGAGCTTCGACGTCGTTCCGCGCAAGGGGGAGTTCTTCGTCTTCGACGTCGCGCCGCCCGAGCGGATCCTGCTCCCGGTGCCGTCGGCGCGGACCAAGGGCGTGCTCGTCTTCGGCACGCTCGACGGCCGGACGGTCGCGGGTCCGACCGCGATCGACCTCGAGGAGGAGGACTGGTCGGTGCGGCCCGAGGCGCGCGACGAGATCCTCGCGAAGGCCGTGGCGATGTACCCGCCGCTGGCGGGCGCCGAGCCGGTGTTCGCCTACGCCGGCCTGCGCCCGGCCGGACGCGACGGCGCCAACTACGTCGTGCGCCGCTCCGACGCCGACCCGCGCCTCATCCACGCGGCGGCCATCCGCTCGACGGGCCTGACGGCGGCGTTGGCGATCGCCGAGCGCGTCGTGGGGCTGGCGGGGTTGGGCGATCGGCCCGAGGACGAGCTGCGCCCAGGCGCCGGGCCTGCTCCCGGCGGTGCGACCCCGTGGTGGCGGCGCTCCGCCGAGCACCGCGCGGCGTTCGCGGTCGGCGAGCGCGCATGAGCACCGACGCGCCGCTGGTCCTGGGCATCGACGACGGCACCACCGCCGTCAAGGCGACGCTGTTCGACGCACGGCTGCAGCCGATCGCCGCAGCGCGCCGTCCGGTCGCGACGTCGCATCCCGCCCCGGGCCGCGTCGAGCAGGACGCCGGCGAGGTGCTGGAGGCGGTGCTCGACGTGGTCGCCGAGGTGCTCCCGGCGGCAGCGGGGCGCCCGATCGTCGCGACCGGCCTCGACCACCAGGGCGAGTCGGTCCTGGCCTGGGACCCGGTGAGCCGTGAGCCCGTCTCGCCGATCATCGTCTGGCAGGACAAGCGCGGGGCCGAGCACTACGACGACGTCGCACCGGAGCTGCTGGCCCGGACCGGACTGCCACCCGACCCCTACTTCTCGGCGCCCAAGCTGGCGTGGCTGGTGCGCGAGTACGGCCCGGACGTGCGGCTCGGCACGGTCGACGCCTGGCTGAGCGACCGCCTCGGCGCGGGCTGGGCGACCGATCCGAGCACCGCGTCGCGCACCGCGCTGCAGGCGCTCGGCGACGTGGGCTGGGACACGGCCCTGTGCGCGGCCTTCGGCATCCCGCGCACCTCGCTGCCGGAGGTCCGGCCGACGGTCGGCGACCTCGGCACGCTGCGCCACGACCGCTGGCCGATCGACCTTCCGTTGCGCGCCCGCGTCTGCGACCAGCAGGCCGCGCTGGCCGGAGCGGGCTGCACCGTGCCGGGGCGGGCGAAGGCCACCTACGGGACCGGCGTCTTCGTCCTCGCCCACGCCGGCACGACGCCGCCCTACGCCGAAGGGCTCCTGCCGACCGTCGCGTGGCAGGTGCCGGGGCGCATCGAGTACGCGCTGGACGGCGGGGTGTTCACCGCGGGGGCGCTGCTGGAGTGGATGGCGGGGACGCTCGGGCTGGCGGCCGATCCCGAGGCGCTCACCGAGCTCGCCGCCACCGTTCCGGACGCCGGCGGCGTGCGGGTGCTGCCGGCACTGGCCGGCGCCGGCGCGCCGTGGTGGCGTCCCGATGCTCGCGCGGTGATCGCCGGGCTGACTGCCGGTTCCACCAAGGCGCACATCGCCCGCGCGGCGGTCGAGGCCATCGTCCATCGGGTGGCCGACGTGATCGACGCGATGGGCGACGTCGACGTGCTGCGCATCGACGGCGGGCTGACCGGCAGCCCGCTGCTCTGCCGCCTGCAGGCCGACATGCTGGGCATCGCGGTCGAGCGATCGGGCGCCGACGCCACCGTGGCGGGGGCCGCTGGGCTGGCATTGGTGGGCGCGGGCCTGCGCGCCGACGTCCGCGACCTCGACGGGCTGCGCCCCCCGGCGCAGCGCATCGAGCCCGAGCTCGACGCCACCGGCCGCGCCGCCGCCCGCGCCACCTGGAGCGCCTTCGTCCAACGCGCACTCGACCTCCACTGAGGGGTCAGACCCCTTTCCGCACTCCAACTGCAAATAGGGGTCTGACCCCTTTCCGCAGTCCGACTGCAAATAGGGGTCTGACCCCTATTTGCGGTGTGGGTGCAAAAAGGGGGACGGTCCCGATCGCGGGAGTGGTGCCTGTCGCGATGACAGATATTGATATCTGTCAACAGTGTTGTTATGATGAAGGCATGCAGACACGAAAGCTTGGTTCTACCGGTCCCCGCGTGTCGGCCCTGGGCCTGGGCGCCATGGGGATGTCGGACCTCTACGGTCCCTCCGATCGCGTGGAGAGCATCGCGACCATCCATGCCGCGCTCGACGCCGGCGTCACGCTCCTCGACACGGGCGACTTCTACGGGATGGGCCACAACGAGCTCCTCATCCGCGAGGCCCTGCAGGGTCGCAACCGCGACGACGTGCAGATCAGCGTCAAGTTCGGCGCGCTGCGCGACGCCGACGGCGGCTGGCTGGGCAACAGCGGCCGCCCCGAGTTCGTCAAGTCCTCGCTGGCCTACACCCTGCAGCGCCTGGGCACCGACCACGTCGACGTCTACCGCCCTGCGCGCGTCGACCCCAACGTGCCGATCGAGGAGACCATCGGCGCGATCGCCGAGATGGTCCAGGCCGGCCACGTCCGCCACATCGGCCTCTCGGAGGTCGGCGCCGACACCATCCGCCGCGCCGCCGCCGTGCACCCGATCAGCGACGTCCAGATCGAGTACTCGCTCATCTCCCGCTCGCTGGAGGCCGAGATCCTGCCGACCACGCGCGACCTGGGCATCGCGATCACCGCCTACGGCGTGCTGTCGCGCGGCCTGCTGAGCGGCCACTGGACGCCCGACCGCGAGATCGGCGCCGACGACTTCCGCACCTACAGCCCGCGCTTCCAGGGCGAGAACCTCCAGCACAACCTCGAGCTGGTCGAGGCGCTGCGCGTCATCGCCGATGCCAAGGGCGCCACGGTCGCGCAGATCGCGATCGCCTGGGTGCTGTCGCGCGGCGACGACATCGTGCCGCTCGTCGGCGCCCGCCGCCGCGAGCGCCTCGACGAGGCGCTCGGCGCCCTCGACGTCACCCTCGACCCGGCCGACCTGGACCAGATCGAGCAGGCCGTGCCGGCCGGTGCCGCCGCCGGCGACCGTTACGCTGCCGACCAGATGGCCCACCTCGACAGCGAACGGTGAGCGACGGACCTCTCACGCCGGAGCGGATCCTCGAGGCGGCGGAGGACGTCCTGCGCCGCTTCGGGCCCGCCAAGGCGACGGTCGTCGACGTCGCGCGGGTGCTCGGCGTCAGTCACGGCTCGGTCTACCGGCACTTCCCCAGCAAGGCGGCGCTGCGCAACGCGGTGACCGCCCAGTGGCTGGCGCGCATCGCGGGACCGCTCGACGTCGTCGCCGATGCCGAGACGCCCGCGCCCGACCGGCTGCACCGCTGGCTGCGCGAGCTGATCGACACCAAGCGCAGCCGCTACGCCGAGGACCCCGAGCTGTTCGCCACCTACATGATCCTGGTGGCCGAGTCCGGCGAGGCGGTCGGCGCCCACGTCGAGGAGCTGGCAGCACAGCTGGCGCGGATCGTGGCCGACGGCGTCGCGCGCGGCGAGCTGGTGGCCGATGACCCGGTCGCCACCGGCCGCGCGATCTTCGACGCGACCGGCCGCTTCCACAACCCCGCGCACGCCGCCGAGTGGGGCGATCCGCGCATCGACGAGCAGTTCGAGGCCGTGTGGGGCCTCCTCCTGCGCGGGCTGACCAAGGGCATCAAGAAGGCCAAGGCCGCGAAGGCCGCCGCCAAGGCCTAGGCCTTGGCCGACCCTAGGCGCTGAGCGTGAGCTTCCGCGGCCCGGCGCGGAACCCCACCTCGATGAGCAGGAGCTCGAGATCGGAGCCCACGACGGCTTCGCCGTCGACCCGCTCCAGCGACAGCTTGTGGCGCCGGTCGCCGGTGACGAACGCGGCGAGCGCCTCGAGCGCCGGCCGCAGCCGCGGGTCCTCGCGCTCCACCAGCACCTGCAGGCCGCGGCCGCCGCGCTCGACGTAGAGCACCGGCTCCGAGCCGGCCAGCACGACGTAGGCGCCGGCGGCACGCGCTGGCTTGGCCCGTGCGTCGTCGGCGTCACGGCGCTTGGGCCACGCCAGCGCGGCGCCGTACGGCTGGGCCGGATCGGTGGCGGCCAGCACGATCGGGGGCGCCTCCTCGGCGCGGTCGGCGTTCGTGCGCAGGCGCTCCACCGCGCCCGGCAGCGCGAACTGCGCTCCGCCCAGGCCCTCGATGAAGTAGCCGCGGCGGCAGACGCCGAGCGTCTCCAGCGACGAGAGCGCGTCGTAGAGCGCCGAGAACCCACCGGGGATCCCCTCGGCCAGGACGTGCTCGCGGGTCACGATGCCGTTGCGCTCCAGCAGCAGCTCGGCCAGCGTGCGGCGGCGTTGCCCGACCTCGGGCTCGTTGCGGAACAGCGCCGAGGTCAGCGACCAGCGGCCCTGGACCTGCGCAGCGGCGCCGGTCCCCCGGCGCGACCCGAAGCGGGTGCCCGCCCGGCCCGCCCGCCGGCCGCCGCGCTCCAGCGCGCTGCGCTGAGCCCGTGCCAGCGTGAGCCGCGGCGCGCGCAGCGGCGCGAACGCGTCGTTGGTCACCTCGCCGGCCCAGACCAGGTCCCACAGCGCCTCCTGGATCTGCTCGGGCGCGAGCGGCAGCTCGGCGAGGAAGTCGGTGAAGAAGCACGGCGACTGGGCCAGGCGCTCGCGCAGGAGCGTGTGATCCGGGGAATCCGGCGCCTCGATCCCGCCACGGACCGATGGGGCCCCGAGCGCCTCGGCGTCCTCGCGGAAGTACAGCGCGACGCGGCCCGAGTTGCGGCCCAGCGCGCCCGCGCCGACCCACACGACCTCGCCCGAGGCGCACAGCGCGTCGAGCCACGTGGGCGAGTAGGCGCCGCAGCGGCGCGGCAGCACGTCGCGTTCCCAGACGTCGGCGGGCAGCGCCAGCCCCTGCAGCGGGACGAGCACCTCGCGCAGCCGGTCGACGCCCGCGCCCGCAGCAGGATGGCGATCGACGCCGTGCCACGACGGCAGGAACGCCGCCAGCGCGCGCTGGTCGGTCGCCTCGATCTCCTTGCGCAGGACGGCCAGCGACGCGCGCCGGATCCGGCGCAGGACGTCGGGCTCGCACCACTCGCGCTCGGTGCCGCCGGGGCGCAGCTCGCCGCGCAGCAGGTCCCCGGCGCCCTCCAGCGCCTTCAGGGTCGGCGTCGGATCGACGCCCCAGCGTGCGCGCAGATCGTCCGTCGTGAAGGGGCCGTGCGTGCGGGCATAGCGGGCGACGAGGCGCTCGGTCGGGTCCTCGACGCTCTCCAGGAACGCCGCGGGCAGGCCGCCCGGCGGCACCGCGCCGAAGGCGTCGCGGTACAGCCCGGCGTCGTCGGCGGCGATCCAGCGCTCCTCGCCGCCGATGCGCAGGCGGATCACCCGGCGCTCGGCGTGCAAGGCCTCCAACATGGCGTCCGCGTCGAGGTCGGCCAGCACGCGTGCCCGGACCTCCTCGCGCGACAGGTCGCCGACACGGCGCAGCACGTCGGCGAGGCCGTCGCGGTCGGTGGCCTGCGTGCGCAGCGAGCGGTGCTGGAGATCCGCTTCGACCTGATCGAGCGCGTCGGCGTCGATGAGGTCGCGCAGCTCCTCCTGGCCCAGCAGCTCGCGCAGCAGGTCGCGGTCCAGCGAGAGCGCCGCCGCGCGACGCTCGGCGTTGGGCGTGTCGCCCTCGTACATGTAGGTCGCGACGTAGTCGAACAACAACGACGTGGCGAACGGGGACGCGGTGCGCGTCTCGACCTCGACCAGCGACAGCTCGCGTGAGTGCAGCGCGGTCAGCAGGTCGTGCAGGCCCGGGACGTCGAGGACGTCGCGCAGGCACTCGCGGTAGGTCTCCAAGATGATGGGGAAGTCGCTGTACTGCTTGGCGACCTCCAACAGGGACTGGGCCTTCAGGCGCTGCTGCCACAGCGGCGTCCGCTTGCCGGGGTAGGCGCGCGGGATCAGCAGCGCGCGCCCGGCGTTCTCGCGGAAGCGGGCGCCGAAGAGCGCACTCGAGCCGAGTTCTGCGACAACTCGGTCCTCGAGGTCGTCGGGGTCGAGCAGCACGAGGTCGGCGCCGGGCGGCTCGTCGGCGTCGGGCAGGTGGACGATGATCCCGTCGTCGGACCAGATCGCGTCGGACTCCAGACCAAGCTCGTCGCGGATCTTGGCGCTCAGCGCCAGCGCCCAGGCGGCATGCACGCGGCCGCCGTAGGGGCTGAGCACGCAGAGGCGCCAGTCGCCGATCTCGTCGCGGAAGCGCTCGACGACGATCGTCCGGTCCGACGGGATGACGCGCGTGGCGGCCTGCTGCTCGCGCAGGAAGTCCAACAGGTTGCGTGCGGCGAGCGGGTCGAGGTCGTAGTCGGCCTCCAGCAGCTCGGCGGTCTGGTCGACGGCCCAGCGGCTGAACGCGCCGATCTCGCGGCCGAGCTCCTTCGGGCGCCCGACGGCATCGCCCTTCCAGAACGGCACCGCGCCCGGCACGCCCGGCGCCGGCGAGACGACGACGCGGTCGCGCTGGATCTCCTCGATCCGCCACGACGACGCCCCGAGCAGGAACGTCTGGCCCGGGCGCGCCTCGTAGACCATCTCCTCGTCGAGCTCGCCGACCCGGCGGCCGTCGGGCAGCACGACCGCGTAGAGCCCGCGGTCGGGGATGGTGCCCGCGTTGGTGACCGCCAGCTGGCGCGCGCCCTTGCGCGGGCGGATCGTGCCGGCGACGCGATCCCAGACGATGCGCGGGCGCAGGTCGCCGAACTCCTGGCTCGGGTAGCGGCCGTCGAGCATGTCGAGGACGTTCTCCAGCAGCTCCCGCGACAGCTCGGCGTAGGTGTAGGTCTTGGTGACGAGCGCGTAGAGCTCGTCGACGGTGATGGTCTGACCGTCGTCGACGTCGAAGCCCGCGGCGATCGCGACGATCTGCTGGCAGAGGACGTCGAGCGGGTTGCGCGGGACGACGGTCGGCTCGATCTTGCCCTCGCGCATGAGCCGCACGACGACGGCGCACTCCAGGAGGTCGGCGCGGAACTTCGGGAAGATGCGGCCCTTGGACGTGTCGCCCACGGAGTGCCCGGCGCGGCCGATGCGCTGCAGGCCGCGGGAGACCGACTTGGGGGACTCGACCTGCAGGACGAGGTCGACGGCGCCCATGTCGATGCCGAGCTCCAGCGACGAGGTCGCCACCAGGCAGGGAAGCTGGCCGGCCTTGAGCTGCTCCTCGACGATCAGGCGCTCCTCGCGGGCCAGCGACCCGTGGTGGGCGCGGGCGATCTCGCGGACGGGCCGCTGCGCTTCTTCGTCCTGCTTGGCGGCGAGCTCGTTGAGGCGCAGCGCGAGGCGCTCGGCGCCGCGGCGGTTGTTGACGAAGACGATCGTCGAGCGGTGCTCGCGGACGAGCTCGAGCAGCTGCGGGTACATCGCGGGCCAGATCGACTTGCGCGTCGCCTCGCCGCCCGGAACGGGATCCAGCGGGTCCAGCGAGCCGGTCGACTGCTCGGGCTCGACCATCGACTCGACCGGTACCTGGATCTTGATGTCCAACGGCTTGCGCACGCCGGTGTCGACGATGCGGCAGGTCCGCTGCGGGCCGACCATGAAGCGGCCGACCTCCTCCAGCGGGTTCTGCGTCGCGCTGAGGCCGATGCGCTGCGGGTCGCGGCCGTGGGCGGCCTGGACGTGCTGGGACAGGCGCTCCAGCGTCAGCGCGAGGTGCGCGCCGCGCTTGGTCGAGGCGACCGCGTGGATCTCGTCGACGATCACGGCCTCGACGTCGGCGAGGATGTCGCGCGCCTGCGAGGTCAACATGAGGTACAACGACTCGGGCGTGGTGATCAGGACGTCCGGCGGCGTGCGCCGCATCTGGGCGCGCTCCTTCTGGGGCGTGTCGCCGGTGCGGATCGCGACCTTCAGGTCGGCGCCGATGCCCTTCAGCGGGGCCTGCAGGTTGCGCTCGACGTCGTAGGAGAGCGCCTTCAGCGGTGAGACGTAGACGACGCGCACGCCCGTGCCGTCGGTGCGCGGCGTGGTCGCCAGGCGGTCCAGCGACCAGAGGAAGGCGGCAAGCGTCTTGCCGCTCCCGGTCGGGGCGGAGATGAGGACGTGCTCGCCGGTGGCGATGGCGGGCCACGCCTGCTCCTGCACGGTGGTGGGCGCCGCGAAGGCGCGACCGAACCACTCCTGCGTCGGGGGGCTGAAGAGCGACAGCGGCAAGTCACTCAGGATACGAGGCGCGCGGCGCTATCCGGCGACGTTGCCTGACCGGTGCGGCGGCAACCCCGCGAGCTCGCGGGCGGTGCGCAGGACGTCGTCGAGCATGGTCTCGGTGAGCACGCCGGTGAACGTGTTCTGCTGGCTGGGGTGGTAGGTGCCCAGCAGGCTGAAGCCGGGGTCGCGGCCGCCGGTCGCGTCGTCGTACCAGACGGTCCCATGGCCGAACCTGGGCTTGGGTCGCGGCGGCACGTGGCCGAGCGCCGTGCGCAGCCGCAGCGCGGCGTCCCAGGCGAACTGGCCGAGGCACACGCACACCCGGACGTCCTTGACGTGGTCGAGCTCGGCGACGGTCCACGGCAGGCAGGTGTCGCGCTCCAGCGGCGTCGGCTTGTTGGCCGGCGGCGCGCAGCGCACCGCGGCGGTGATCCACGCGTCGGTGAGCGCCAGGCCGTCGTCGCGGGAGACCGAGGTCGGCTGGTTGGCGAAGCCCGTGCGGTGCAGGGCGGCGAAGAGGAAGTCGCCCGAGCGGTCGCCGGTGAAGACGCGACCGGTGCGGTTGGCGCCGTGGGCGGCGGGCGCGAGGCCGAGGATCAGCACGCGCGCGGCGGGATCGCCGAAGCCGGGGATCGGACGGCCCCAGTAGGTCTGGTCGGCGAACGCGGCGCGCTTGGTGGCGGCGACCTCCTCGCGCCAGGCCACCAGCCGCGGGCAGCGCCGGCACCTGGTGACCTCGGCCTCGAGCGCCGCGAGGTCGGGAGCGCTCATGGCACGAGGGCCGCGCGAGCGAGCCCCTGGGCGAGTTCGCGCACGGAAGCCGAGCCTCTAGGCGAGGTCTTCCGCGTTTTGCTGAAGGATCCCCAGCATGAGCCGCTCGATGATCGGCTCCAGCTGGCGGATGTCGCCCGGCGTGCCCGTGCGCAGCTGGCGCGACGCGAGCTCGACGATCGCGCCGACGCAGGCGAACGCGTCGTCGCGGGTGGCGAAGCGCGGCGCGCCGTAGCGCGGGGCGACCTTCTCGTTGTCGACGTAGATCGCCTCGGCGAAGGCTTCGAGGATCGCGTCGCGGCGCTCGGTGGCCCGCGGGCCGGCGCCGATGATCTCCACCAGGAGCGTCTGGGCGGCGTCGGGCCACTCGGCCAGGGTCCGCAGGAAGGCACGCGTGCCCTGGGCGAGGTGCTCGGGGTAGTCGCCGGCGTCGTTCTGCGCCGCGACGGCCATCTGGCGCATCACCTCGGTGGCGGCCTCGTCGAACAGCGCGAGGATCGCCTCCTCCTTGTTGGCGAAGTGCTCGTAGAACGTCGCCTTCGACATGCCGGCCTCGCGCGAGATGGCCTCGGCGGTGGCCTCGGCGAAGCCGAGCCGGGCGAACACGGTGGCGGCCGCCTCGAACAGGCGGCGGCGCTGGACCGTCAGCCGGACCTCGAGCGGCGGCGCGTGGCGACCGCGCGGGACGACGGTGGGGGCGGGGATGCGTGGGGCGTCTGAGTCGGCCATGCGGAGAGCCATCCTAGATAGGCTCAAGCGCGATGGCCGCACCCACTCGTCTCCTCGCCCTGCTCGTGGCGCTCCCCTTCGCGCTCGGCGCCTGCGGGCAGGCCGCCAAGGACTCCGCCGGCTCCTTCCAGGGCGACCAGAAGGACGTCGCGCAGACGGTGGAGGATCTCCAGTCGTTCGCCCGCAAGGGCGACGCCGCGAAGATCTGCTCCGAGGTGCTGGCCAAGGACCTCGTCACGAAGATCCAGTCGTCCTCCAAGAAGCCGTGCGACCAGGCGCTGAAGGACACGATCGCCGACGCGGACGCCTTCGAGCTGACCGTCAAGAAGGTCACGGTCAACGGCGACCGGGCGACGGCGGTCGTGAAGTCCGTCGGCGGCGGCAGCCAGGACCGCACGGACACGCTGACGCTCGTGCGCGACCAGAGCGCGTGGAAGATCGCGACGCTCGGGGCCGCTCCGAACGCGTAGCCCGCGGGGCGCGGGCCGGGGCTCGGCCTAGCCCAGGGCGCGCCCGTAGTGCTTCTCGTAGTACTCGCGGAACTCGCCGGAGCGGATGGGCTCCCACCAGGCCGCGTTGTCGCGGTACCAGTCGATGGTGCGCTTGAGGCCCTCCTCGAAGCCGACCTGGGCCTCCCACCCGAGCGTCCGGACCTTCTCGGAGCCGAGGCTGTAGCGGCGGTCGTGGCCAGGGCGGTCGGTGATGTAGTCGATCAGCGACTCGTCGTTGCCGGTCTGGGCGAGGATCTCGCGCACGACCTCGATGTTGGTGGACTCCGACGGGCCGCCGACGTTGTAGACCTCGCCCGGGGCCCCGTGGGCCAGGACGTGGCTGATGCCGCGGCCGAAGTCCTCCACGAAGAGCCAGTTGCGGACGTTGAGCCCGTCCCCGTAGACGGGGAGCTTGTCGCCGTGCAGCGCGTTGAGCACCATCAACGGGATGAGCTTCTCGGGGTACTGATACGGCCCGTAGTTGTTGGAGCCGCGGCAGATCACGGTCTCCAGGCCGTACGTGTGGAAGTAGCTCTGGACGAGCAGGTCGCCGCCGGCCTTGCTGGCGCTGTAGGGCGAGCTGGGGACGATCGGGGACTCCTCGGTGAACGAGCCCTCCTCGATCGAGCCGTAGACCTCGTCGGTGGAGATCTGCACGTAGCGCGCGACGCCGCCGGTGCGGGCGGCCTCCAGCAGCACCAGCGAGCCGCGGACGTTGGTCTCGACGAACGCGTCGGGGCCGCTGATGGAGCGGTCGACGTGGGTCTCGGCGGCGAAGTTGACGATCGCGTCGACGCCGTCGCCGACCGCCTCGGCGACCTTGGCCGGGTCCTCGATCGCCCCGTGCACCAGCGTCGCGGCCGCGCCGAGGTCGGCCAGGTTCTCCGGCCGGCCGGCGTAGGTCAGCTTGTCGAGGACCACGACCTCGTCGCCGTGGTCGTTGACGCGCTGTCGCACGAAGTTCGAGCCGATGAACCCGGCTCCACCACACACCAGCAGCCTCATGTCGCGTTCCTCTCTCGCAGATATGCCGCGACGCCGTCCTGCCACGGCGGCATCCGCGGCGTCTCGTCGCGCTCGGTGGCCAGCACGCTCCACGCCGGCCGCGGGGCCGGCCGCGCGAACTCCGCGGCCGTGGTCTCGCCGACGCGCGTGGCCAGGCCGGCGGCGCGGTACAGCTCGACGGTCAGCTCGTGCCAGGTGCACCGGCCGCCGCCCGCCGTGTGAAAGACGCCGGTCGCGGTGCCCGCCGCCAGGTCCAGCAGCGCGGGCGACAGGTGCCCGGTCCACGTCGGCGAGCCGGTCTGGTCGGTGACGACCGCGACCTCGTCGCGGGTCTCGGCGATCGTCAGCATCGTGTCGGGGAAGCTCTTGCCGCCGACGCCGAACAGCCAGGCGGTGCGCGCGATCGCGTAGTTGGGGTTGTGCCCGGCGATCGCCTCCTCACCCGCGAGTTTGGTGCGCCCGTAGGCGCCCAGCGGCGCGGGGCGGTCGGACTCGACGTAGGGGCGCTCGGTCAGCGTGCCGTCGAAGACGTAGTCGGTGGAGACCGCCACGATGCGCGCCCCGAGCATCGCCGCCGCGGCCGCGATGTTGGCCGACGCGTCGGCGTTGACGGCCAGCGCGCGCGCCTCGTGCTCCTCGGCGCCGTCGACGTCGGTGAACGCCGCGCAATGCACGACCGCGTCGGGCGCGTGCTCCTCGGCGACGTCCTGCGCCGCCGCCGGATCGGTGAGGTCGGCCTCGGCCAGATCGATGCCGACGGCGTCCCAGCCGCGCGCCCGGGCGTCGGCGAGCACGCGGTGGCCGAGCATGCCGGCCGCGCCGGTGACCAGCACCCTCACAGGATCGTGATCTCCGAGTTGTCGCCGACCATGAAGCGGTAGGCGCGGGGCTGGCGGTCGCTGCGGGCGATCTTGACGTTGCGGCCCAGCAGCGAGGACTCCATGCGCCCGTCGAGGTCGCAGACCTCCGAGCCCGCCAGCAGGATCGAGTGCTCGACCTCGGCGCCCCGCACGAGGCAGCCCTCGCCGATCGCGGTGTACGGCCCGATGTAGCAGTCGGTCAGCCGGGCGCCCGCGCCGATGATCGCGGGGCCGCGGACGGTCGCGCGGGTGAGCGTGGCGCCGGCTTCGACGACGACGCGGCCCTCGACCTGGGAGTCGACCAGCTCGCCCTCCACCCGGTGCTCGAGGCGATCGAGGATCAGGCGGTTGGCCTCGAGCATGTCGTCCAGCCGGCCGGTGTCCTTCCACCAACCCTGCACGATGTGCGGCTCGACGCGGCGGCCGGTGTCGACCAGGTGCTGGATGGCGTCGGTGATCTCGAGCTCGCCACGCGGCGATGGCGCGATGGCGCGCGCGGCGTCGTGGATCAACGGCATGAACATGTAGACGCCGACCAGCGCGAGGTTGGTCTTGGGCTCGGGCGGCTTCTCGGCCAGCGCCACCACGCGGTCGCCGTCGAGCTCGGCGACGCCGAAGTGCTCGGGGTCGGGAACGGGCGTCAGCAGGATGAGCGCGTCGGGCTCGTTGGCCCGGAACGCCGTGACGAGGTCGTCGATGCCGCCCTGCAGCAGGTTGTCACCCAGGTACATGACGAACGGCGAGTCGGTCAGGAAGGGCTCGGCGGTCAGGACCGCGTGCGCCAGCCCGGCGGGCTCGTCCTGCAGGATGTAGGTGATCTTGATGCCGAAGGCCGAGCCGTCCCCGGCTACCTCCTTGATCTCCTCACCGGTCTCCGGCGCGATGATGATGCCGATCTCCTCGATCCCGGCCCGGGCCATCGCGTCGATGCCGTAGAACAGCACCGGCCGGTTGGCGACCGGCACGAGCTGCTTGGCGCTCGTGTGGGTGATCGGACGCAGGCGGGTGCCCTTGCCTCCGGAGAGGATCAGGCCTTTGAGCGGCTTCATCAGTAGACGTTCTCCAGCTTGCGGTGGTCCCAGGTTGCGCGGTCGAGCTCTGCGAACTCCAGCCCGACCCGCTTGGGCGCCTGCCGGCGCACCATCGCGCTGGCCTCGTCGGCGAGCTCCCCGCCGCCGGCGTAGCGGCCGAAGATCTCCAGCCCCAGCTCCGTGACGGTGTCGAGGTCGCGGTGCAGGGTGACCTCGGTCTCGAGCATCACGCCGCGCAGCAGGTGGTACTGGTCACGGCCGGCCTCCACCTGCAGCGTGGCCCGCGGGTCACGCTCGAGGTTGCGGACCTTCTGGGACTTGGCGAACGTCCAGGCCCAGAGCCGGCCGTCGCGCACCACGTACCACAGCGGCATGAGGTGCGGGAACCCGCGCGGCCCGATGGTGGCGCAGGTGACGATGCGCTCCTCGTCGAGGAGCGACAGGACCTCGGCGTCGTCCATCTTGATCTGGTCACGGCGACTCACGCGGCGCGGAGGCTAACGGCCGGGGGCCCGCAGCGTCCTGGTCGCACGGTCAGCGAACGACGAGCAGCAGGCGGTCGACGGCGCCGCGGACGGCCTCGCGGGCCTCGGGCGGCGAGATGACGGCGGCGTCGCCGGCCTCGGCCAGCACTTCGCGCACGAGCCAGTCGGTGCCCTTGTAGGGCAACTCGACGATCACCGAGCCGTCGGCGAGCTCCTGCGCGACGCTGCGCTGCTCGCGCGACCAGCGGGCCCGCTCCGGCGAGATCCAGACCCGCGCGACGCGCGACGCCTCGACGACGCCGGTGCTCGGCCAGCCGACGACGTCGGCGGCGGGATCGACCTCGGGCCGCGGCGTGAAGGAGGTCTCGAGCACCTCGGCCGTCTTGACGCGGTCCAGCCGGAAGTGGCGCACCGCCTCGCGGGCGGGGTCGTAGGACGCGACGTACCACCCCTCGCGGCCGTTGATCAGCGCGTAGGGCTCGACGACGCGCTCGGAGAACTCGTCCTCGTTGGCCTTGTAGTACTCCAGCCGCAGCTGGTGCGACGCGGCGATGGCGCGCGAGACGACGCGCGCGATCTTCGAGTCGTCCCCGGCGCCAGAGGCGACCTGAAGGCCCTGCTCCATGGGGTCGGCGCCCAGCGCCGCGACGATCTTGTCGCGCGCCGAGTTCAGCGCGCCCTCGGGCAGGTGGTCGCCGATGAGGTCGATGGCGGCGATGAGCGCCTTGGCCTCGACCGGCAGCAGCCGCGCGGGACGCGCGAAGTTGTCGGAGTAGGGCTCGGGGTCGACCTCGATCGTCCCGTCGTCGTGGACCTCGGCGTAGAGGACGTAGGAGCCGCCGCCGAAGTTCACGACGTTGAGGACGTTGACGTCCTCGCGGAGCTCGGCGTCGGACACCTGCAGCGCCTCGCAGACTGCGGTGAACTGCAGGGGGGTGTTGGCGCGCCCGGCCTCGATGAGGATGCTGGCCAGCGTCACCAGGCGAGCGAAGCGCTCGGGGCGGATCGCCGTCTCGCGCTTGGAGCCGCCCCCGGTCTCGGGCACCTCGTCGGCCTCGGAGGGCGCGACGGCATCGGCCAGCTCCAGCTCGTCGCCGGCGTGGCGCTCGTGCAGCAGCTCCACGCGCTCGGCCACCTCGCGGACGAGCTCCTCGGGGGCGACGATCCGGACATGCTCGCCCAGGCGCAGGGCCCATGCCGCCAGCTGGCGCACCGAGGCGTACTCGGTGGTGAAGACCATGTCGCCGCTGTCGTCGTCGGCGGTGCGAATGGAGCCGAAGCGGCCGAAATGGCGCTCGACCTGCCACGCGATCCGCTCCGAGATCCAGACCTCCGCTTCGCCGACGGACTCGCCGAACTGCCAGTCGGCGCGTGTCGCGTAGGAGCGCGGGTCGAAGTCGGTCGGGCGCTTGAAGTCGTGCTCGGCCTTGGTCGCGTAGGCGACCTTGCCGCGGATGCGCGAGAGCCGGAAGACGCGGATCGCGTCGCGCTCGTGGGAGCGGCCCAGGAGGTAGAACTGGCCCGACTGGAAGAGCAGGTGGTACGGATCGACCTTGCGGGCGCCGACCGTGTCCCGTTCCATCGTGTAGTAGTCGAACGTGATCGTCTTGTTGCGGAAGATCGCGGTCTCGATCTTCGCGAGGCGCTGCGAGAGGTCGTGGCCGCCGGCCGAGGCGGTGACGCCCAGCGCGATCGAGCCCTGGTCGGGCGCGTTGAGCGGGCTCGGGCGGCCCCACGAGATCTGCTGGAGCGCGAGGCGCAGCGGCTCGGCGTAGGCGAACACGCCGTCGAGCAGCGTCAGCGCGAACTGCAGGCTGGCCAGCTCGGAGTCGCTGAACGCGATCGCGGGCAGGTGGAAGTTCTCCGGGCGCAGGGAGTAGTTCTCCTGCTCGGCGACGCCGTCGGCGGGCTTCTCGACCGTCAGCTGGATGCCCAGCGACTCCAGCTCGGCGCGGTCCGCGTAGAAGCGCCGGGCGAAGGCGTCCTCGTTCATGCCGCTGTAGCCCTCGACGTCGCGCCGGATCTCCAGGGCGGTGACCGGGCGCCGCTCGGCCATCAGGTACGAGATCAGCGACAGCTGCCGGATGAGCTTTTCGGTGT
>DASYLT010000045.1:0-6999 GCA_036009425.1 Baekduia sp.
CGCCGGTCGTGGGCGCCGCCGGCGTCGTCGCGCCGGACGTCTGCGCGCCCCCGCCGTTCCCGCCGCTGCTCACGAGCAGCACGGTGATCAGGACGATCGCGGCACCCGCCAGCAGCGACGCCACCGGCGCAGCCCACGCACGCAGCCGCGCCCGCGCCCGCCCACCGGCCCCGGCGGGCGCCGGCAGCACCTCGGTCGGCGTGACCGATCGCGGAACCGCGGTCTCGTCGTCGGACGCCCCGCCGGGCGCCGCCGCGCCCCGGGCGACGAGGCGCTCGGGCGGGGGTGCCGGCCCGTCGCCGACGGCGGCCAGCGCGGCGCGGCCGAGGTCCCCGGCCGACGGGAAGCGCTCGTCGGGGTCCTTGGCGAGCGCGCGCTCGACGACGTCGGCCAGCGCGTCGGACACGCCGGTGGTCAGCGCGCGCGGGTCCGGCGCCGGGTCGTTGAGGTGGGCGTACAGCGTCGCCTCGTCGGAGTCGCGCCGGGAGGGCGCGACCGCCGTGAGGACGTAGAAGAGCAGGCATCCCAGCGCGTAGACGTCGGCACGCGCGTCGACCGGCTCGCCGCGGATCTGCTCGGGCGCGATGTAGCCCAGCGTCCCGACCCAGCGGCCGGAGCCGGTCATTGTCGTCTCGCCGCTCAGGCGCTTGGTCAGGCCGAAGTCGGTGAGGTAGGCGTGGTCGCCGTCGAGCAGGACGTTGGCCGGCTTGATGTCGCGGTGCACGAGCCCGCGCGCGTGCGCGGCGTCCAGCGCGTTGCCGATCTGGGCGATGATCGCGGCCGCCCGGTGCGGGCTGAGCGGTCCGCCACGCTGCACGAGCGTGCGCAGGTCCTCGCCGTCGACGAAGCGCATCGCGAGGAAGAGGCGCCCGTCCTCCTCGCCGGCGCCGTAGACCGGGATGACGTTGGGATGGTCGATGGCCGCCGCGGCGCGCGCCTCGCGCACGAAGCGCTCGCGGAAGTCCTCGTCGCGCGCCAGCGGCGTGGCGATCAGCTTCAGGGCGACCGGGCGCTCGAGATCGAGCTGCTCGGCGCGGTAGACCACGCCCATCCCGCCGCGGCCCGCCACGTCGACGATGCGGTGCCCGGCGAAGACGTCCCCTGCCTGCAGCTCTGTGTCCAGTGGGCTCACGCAGCCGCGACGCTATCGGCTGCCTCGGCGATCACGCGCCGCCGTCCGATCCGGCCCGGCCAATAGACTCGCCCGCCTCGTGCGCCTCTCCTCTGCCGTCCGCACCGCCGCGTGGGGCGTCGTCGCGGTCGGTGTCGCGGTTCCGCTCATCCGCCGGCGCGCTCATATCCCGCCGCCGGTCGTGACCGCCACCGCAGCCGCCGTGCCGTTGGCCCTCAGCATCGTGCTGCCGCGCTCGCGCAAGCGCGACGTGCTCCTGTGCGCGATGCAGATGTACGCCTACACGGTGACCTACCAGATGCCCAACGACGATCCGGACGCGCTCGAGCGCCGGGTCCGCATCGACTACCCGGTGCGGATCGACCGGGTCCTGGGCCTCGGCACGTTCCCCAACCTGCGCCTGCAGGGCTGGTTCGCCAAGCCGGGGAGGATCCGCAAGCGCGACCAGGTCCTCGTCTGGTCGCACTGGCTGTGGTTCCTGTTCCCGCACGGCACGGTCGCCTACGTCCTGGCCCGCCACCCGGAGCGGTTCCCGCGCACCGCGGTGCTGACCTACGCGGTCTTCGACATCGGGCTCGTCGGCTACTGGGTCGTCCCGACCGCTCCGCCCTGGTATGCCTCGCTGCACGGCCGGCTGGGCGAGACCGGCGAGGTCGCGGTGCGCCGGATGATGGTCGAGCACGGCCAGGCGTTCTGGAAGGACGGCTGGGAGCCTCTTTACAGTGTCCTGGGAGGCAATCCCTTGGCCGCCATGCCCTCGCTGCACTTCGCGACGTCCCTCATGGCCGCCCATCTCCTGGCGGAGGCGGGCCCCATCGAAGGCGCAATCGGTTGGACCTATGCCCTGACCCTGGGCTTTGCCCTCGTGTACCTCGGGGAGCATTACCTCGTGGACCTGGTCGCCGGCGCCGCGCTGACCGAGGGCATCCGCGCCGCGGCGCCGCACGCGTCCCCCGCCACGGCGGCCATCGGCCGCACGCTGCAGGAGCTCGAACGGCGGGCGCGCGCGTGAGCTCGTCGGAGCCACCCGTGCCGACGCCCCTGCCACGTCCGCCGCGCGACGACCCGCGCGCCGCGCAGCTGGTGGGCCAGCCGCCGCCCGACGACGACGAGGACGACGACGAGGAGATGCCGCTCGTCAAGGTGACGCGGCGCACCTTGGTGCTCGGCGGGCTCTTCGTGGTGCTGTGCATCATCTTCCTGACGGCGGTCCTCCCGCAGCTCGCCGGCCTCGGCGACACGTGGAAGCAGGTCAAGGAGGGCGACCCGCTCTGGCTGCTGGTCGCCGGGCTGTTCACCGCGCTGTCGTTCGCCGGCTACGTCCTGCTCTTCCAGGGCGTCTACGTGCGCGACGGCTTCCGCCTGAGCGCGGTCGAGAGCTACCAGATCACCATGGCCGGGCTGGCCGCCACGCGCGTGTTCGCGGCGGGCGGCGCCGGGGGGATCGCGCTGACGGCATGGGCCCTGCGCCGCGCCGGGATGCCGAAGCGCGTGGTGGCCGACCAGACGCTGGCGTTCCTGGTGCTGACCTACGGCGTGTACATGGCGGCCGTGGTCGTCGGCGGGTTCGGCCTCTACTTCGGGATCCTGCCGGGCTCCGAGGACTGGGCGATCACGCTGCTCCCGGCGATCATCGGCGTCGTCGCGTTCGCGCTGGCGGTACTGGCGTCGCTCACGCCGCCCGACCTCCAGAAGCGCCTGGACGGCTACGCGCGCCGGCACGGCCGCTGGGCGCGGATCGCCCAGAAGGCGTCCAACCTGCCGGCCGCCCTCTCGTCGGGCATCCGGATCTCGGTGAACCTCGTGCGCAGCGGCGACCCGGCCCTGGCCGGCTCGATCGCCTACTGGGGGTTCAACATCGCGATCCTCTGGGCGTCGTTCAAGGCGTTCGGCGAGGCGCCGCCGTGGGCCGTCATCGTCATGGGGTACTTCGTGGGGATGCTCGCCAACCTGCTGCCGCTGCCGGGCGGCGTCGGCGGGGTCGACGGCGGGATGATCGGCGCCTTCGTGGCGTTCGGCGGCGAGACCAAGGACTCGATCGTCGTCGCGGTCCTCACCTACCGGCTCTTCGCGTTCTACCTGCCGACGATCCCCGGCGCGGTGGCCTACTTCCAGCTGCGGCGCACCGTGGCGCGCTGGAAGGAGGAGCGGGCGACGCGCAAGGCGACCGTCCAGGCCGCCCAGGCCTAGTGTCCTGACGGGCGCCGGACCGTCTGTAACGGACGTCCGGAAGTAGCTACTATACAAAGTAAAGTGACTGCAGATGGGAAGGACAACGGCATGGCCGACGTCGAGAACGTGATCATCATCGGAAGTGGACCGGCTGGGTACACGGCCGCGCTGTACACCTCCCGCGCCAACCTCAAGCCGCTCGTGATCGAGGGCTTCATGTGGGGCGGGCTGCTCCAGCAGACCACCGAGGTCGAGAACTACCCCGGCTTCCCGGCCGGCGGCATCGCCGGTCCCGAGCTGATGCAGAAGCTGCGCGACCAGGCCGAGGACTTCGGCACGCGCTACCTCACCGACCAGGCGACCTCGGTCGAGCTGGCCACCGAGCCCGGCGGCATCCACAAGGTCCACGTCGGCTCCGACGTCTACGAGACGCGCTCGGTCATCCTCTCGATGGGCGCAGAGCACAAGAAGCTCGGCGTGCCGGGCGAGCAGGAGCTCGCCGGCGCCGGCATCAGCTACTGCGCCACGTGCGACGCCGCGTTCTTCAAGGACCAGGTCATCATGGTCGTCGGCGGCGGCGACAGCGCCTTCGAGGAGGCGATGTTCCTCGCCAAGTTCGGTCGCAAGGTCCTCCTCGTGCACCGTCGCGACGAGTTCCGCGCCTCGAAGATCATGGTCGAGCGCGCCCGCGCGTTCGAGAACATCGAGTTCAAGACGCCGTACGCGCCGATCGAGTTCCACGAGGGCGACGGGCCGTTCAAGCGCGTCGTGCGCCTGAAGCACGCCGGCACCGACGAGATCGAGGAGGTCGACATCGGCGGCGCCTTCATCGCGATCGGCCACGAGCCGCAGTCCGAGATCGTCGCGGGCCAGATCGACGTCGACGCCGAGGGCTACGTCAAGGTCGACGGCCGCTCCACGCGCACGAACCGCCCCGGCGTCTTCGCCGCCGGCGATCTGGTCGACCACACCTACCGCCAGGCGGTCACCGCCGCCGGGTCCGGCTGCCAGGCCGCGCTGGACGCCGAGTGGTACCTGCGCGACACGCCCGAGGTCCCCACGCCCGAGGGGCTGCCGGCCGGCGACCTCGCCGAGGCGCATTGGGCCGCGCCGCAGACCACCTCCTGACTAGAGGACGGTGAACGTCAGGAGGCTGCGACCGGCGACGACCAGGTCCTTGAACTTGTTCTCGTCGCTGGCCTGCACCTCCAGCGTGTAGGTGCCCGCGGGGAGCGTCATCGCGAAGCTGTAGGTGAAGCCGTTGCGCAGATCGTTGAGCTCGCCCTCGAACCACTTGCCGTACTTGGTCCCGCACTTCGCGGTCTTCAGCAGCGCCGTGCCCTCGTCCCAGGTCGTGCACCGCTTGACGGTCTTGTAGCGCACCTTGGCCTTGGCGGCGACCGCCCGGGTCGAGGCCTTCTTCGCCGACTTCTTCTTGGCCTTGATGCGGACGCGCGTGGTGCTGACGCGCGTGAGGCGCATGCGCACGTCCTGGACGCCGTTGGGGTCGGTGTCGATCGTGCCCTTGACCTGGCCCGGGCCGCGGCCCTTCTTGAACTTCTGCTTGTGCTTGATGTTGCTGACGTGGCTCACGGGGCCGGTGGTGTCGGCGGTCCCGCACAGGCCGTCGTGGCCGTTGGTCGCGCACGGCGAGGGGTCGTAGGGGACGTCGGGCGGCGGCTGGTAGCGGGTCGATCCGCAGTAGCCGTCGTTGCCCTCCGAGACGCAGACGTCCATCCGCGCGGGCGCGCGGGAGCCATCGCCCTTGAAGGCGGTGATCGTGTGCGGCCCCGGGTTGGTGAAGGAGACGCCGGTCTGGCCGGGAAGCGGGCCCGTCGCCTGCGAGATGGAAGACACCCCTTCGTCGGTCGCGACGGTGGCGCCGATGGGGCCGAGCTCGCCGGGCGGGGTGCCGATCGTGCGCACCACGACGGGCGCTCCGCGACCGGGGACGATCTGGGCCGCGACGTCGTACGGGCCGCCGTCGCGCACGCGCAGGTACAGCGGCCCGTCCTTGAAGCAGTTGGAGACGCTCGCGCCGGTGCACCCCTGGTAGAGGAGCACCTCTGACCCGATCGGCACGTCGAACTGGCACGCCTCGTCGCCCGTCACGGGATGCTGGTCGACGTACAGCGTCCATTTCCAGCCGGCGCCGGGTTGCGGGAGGCCCTTGATCGACGTGATGACGAAGCGGCCTGCCACCGAGTCGTAGGTTCCCGCCCATTGCCCTGCCCCGAGCGCGGCGTTGACGGCCGCCACCGGGCTGGTCGGCGCGCACGTCGCGTTGCCGGTCGCGGGGTCGGCGATCGCCGGATCGTGCACCGTGATCGGCAGCGTCGGGTCGACGGCCGTGCGCGGCACGAACGCGCCGGTGCTGCCCTTCGTCTCGACGCGCACCACCGACGGGTGCGCGGATGCCGATGTGGCCACGACGAGCGTCGTGGCGAGGACGGCGACTACCGCCGCCAGCGTCCGTGCGTGATGATCCATGATCTCCCCTGGTCGCCCGGGACAGGCGACTCGACGACCGCGCGAGCCTATCCGAGGACCGTGGGCGATTGCCACCCCTCGAAAGGCTTGGACTCAGCGGCGGCGAGGGTGCTTGGCCGGCGCCTTGGCGCGGGCCTTGGGCTTGGTGGCACGCCGCGGCGCCGCGGCCGAGGCCTTCGGCGCCGCCGGGCGTGCGGAGGGCTGCGCCGCTTCGGCCGGCTCGGGCGTGGCGAGGCACTCGGGGACCGGACGCATGTAGGTGGGGTACATGACGTCGTCGGGATCGTCGACGTGGTCGTGGCCCGCGAGGTGACCCAGCTCGTGGACCAGCACCGTGCACAGCTTGGGCCAGTCCCAGTCGTCGCGCAGCGACAGCGTGATCTCGCAGTCGCCGTTGCGCGACGGCTGCAGGAACGGGTCGACGTCGTTGCTCCACGAGGACTCGGCGTTGAGCCCGGCGCTCAGCGGCGCCCAGGCGACGGCCACCCGGCCGCGACACGGCGAGAAGCCCCAGTGCTGGGCGCCGAGGCTCATCGCGGTGCGGATCGCCGTGCCGCCCGCGGGCCAGCGGGTCGCAGGCACGGCGACGGGGGCGTCGCCGGCGCGCGCGGGACCGGCGCTCGCCAGGAGGGCGAGGGCCGCGAGGGTCCCGAGCGCCGCGGCGAGCAGGAGGCGCAGGGCGCCGCGGGGAGTGGGAAGGGAAGAGCCGTCCATGGCGCAGTCCGGGGCGTCCATGCCCCAGCGCTGCCATCGGCGCCGTCAGCCCTTCGGATGAGCCCGATGTGGTGCTTTTGGCCATATTCCTGTGCAGTCCGCGTGCGGACGTTCGTCCAGAGGGATTCCAGAGTGCCGTTTGGCCGTTGACCTTCCGACGCACCGGAATCTTGCATCTTGCTTTTCCACCCGAACCGGGGGTACGATCGCCTCCGTCTTAGGGAGGAGAAGGGGTCAACTTGTCAGCCATGGATGTGCTCAGCCGCCCACTCGGCCCCGTCGCAGAGGCGGCGCGCCGCCTGCGGGGCGTGCAGCGCGCGATGACACGCCTCTCGACGCTGGACTCCGTGGCGCGCCTGGTGTCGGCGGCCCCCCGCGAGGCCTGCCGCGCCGTCGGCTTCGACCGGGCGATGCTGTCGCACATCCGGGGTGACCGGGTGAGCTTCGCGAGCGTGAGCTTCGAAGCCGATCCCGTCATGGCTGCCGACTTC
>DASYLT010000046.1:0-3221 GCA_036009425.1 Baekduia sp.
GGCGACGTCGGCCATCGCCAGCGCGCGCCTCGCGAACTGGTCGACGACCAGCAGCGCGATGCCCTGCGCGGGCAACCCCGCCAAGAACGCGAAGATCTCGTCGAGGACGAGCGGCGCGAGCCCGAGCGAGACCTCGTCGACCACGACCAGCGTCGGCGACCGCGTGTACGCGGCGGCCACCGCGAGCATCTGCTGCTCGCCGCCGCTCATCGTCCCGGCCGCCTGGCCCAGCCGGCGGCCGAGGATCGGGAACGCGGCGACGGCGCGCTCGAGCGCCGCGTCGGCGCTGCCCTTGGGCGCCTGCATGACGAGGTTCTCGCGGACCGTCAGCCCGCGGAACACGCCGCGACCCTCCGGCACATGGCACAGCCCGGCCGCGAAGCGGCGATGGGCCTTCACGGCGGTGACGTCGACGCCGTCGAGCCAGACGCTGCCGGCCATCGCGGGCAGCAGCCCGGACACCGTCCGCAGCAACGTGGTCTTGCCCGCTCCGTTGGACCCCAACAACGCTGCGACGCCGCCCTCGGGCACCTCCAGCGAGACGTCGCGCAGCACGGTCGTGCGGCCGTAGCCGCTCGACAGGCCCGCGACGCGCAGCGCCGGCGCGCTCTCACTGGTCATGCCTTCACCTTCTCCTCGGTCGTGGTCCCGACCGCGGCCATGACCTCGTCGTCGCCGAGGTAGGCCGCGCGGACGATCGAGCTGGCCGCCACCTCCGCCGGCGGGCCGTCGAAGATCAGTCGCCCGAAGTCCAACACGTAGATGTAGTCGCAGACGCGCATGACCATCTCGACGTCGTGCTCGACGAGCAGGATCCCCACCCCGCGCCGCGCGACCACGTCCTGCAGCAGCGCGCTGAACCGTGCCGTCTCCTGCTCGTCCAGGCCCGACGACGGCTCGTCGAGCAGCAGCACGTCGAACGGCCCGGCCAGCAGGCGCGCGAGCTCGACGAGCCGCGCCTGACCGGTCGAGAGCGTGCCCGCCGACCGCCCGGCGAGCTCCTCGATCCCGCACGCTTCGAGCGCGGACCACGCGGCGGCCTCGGCCGCCTGGCGCCGCCCGGGCGCGGAGGCCAGGTGCGCGGCGACGCTCGAGCCGACCGCGCCCGCCTCGACGCCGAGCATCACGTTCTGGAGCACGCTCAACGTGTCGCACAACTCCACGCGCTGGAACGTGCGCCCCAGCCCGAGGCGCCCACGCGCCGACGGCGACTGCCGGGTGACCTCCGCGCCGTGCAGCCGCACCGCGCCCGCCGTCGGGCGCGTGAACCCGCTGGCCGCGTCGAAGGTGGTGGTCTTGCCCGCGCCGTTGGGTCCGATCAGGCCGGTGATGCGCCCCAGCGGCGCGTCGACGCCGAGCCCATCGACGGCCACCAGGCCGCCGAAGCGCACGGTCAAGTCGTCGATCCGCAGGCCCGCGCCTTCACGTGGACTGTTACTCGCGCGCGGATGTGCGAGCTCCGCCGGCGGTCGCGGCGCTCGCCGGCGGCCGCCGAGCCGGTCCAGCACCCGCCGCAACACGACCGCCATCGCCGGCGAGCCGCCCTGCATCGACACGACGACCGCCGCGACGCCGAAGAGCACGTTCAGCCAGGTGGCGGTGTCGTCGCCGGTCAGGTAGGCCGGGATGACCCCCGCCAGCGCGACCAGCGCGTACCAGGGCTCGGCAAACGGCGCGATCGCGAGCATCGCGAGCAGCACGAGCGAGTTGAAGGACATGTAGAACGGGTCGGCGGCGACCGCGAAGCCGCGCGCGCAGCCCAGCAGCACGCCGGCGATCCCCGCCACGAACGCCGACAGGCAGAAGACCACCACCTTGGTCACGTTGACGTTCAACCCCATCGCGGCGACCGCGGTCGGCGAGCCCGACATCCCCTGGAGCACGCGCCCCAAGCGACTGCGCTGGACGGTGACGACCAGCCCCGCCGCGAGCACGACCACCGCGAGCACAACGTAGAAGAACTGCTTCTGGTCGTGCACGAAGCCGGGCAGCGGCATCGCGCGCCCCGAGCTGAACGTCGTGAACATCCATGACTGGCTGTAGAGCAGGCGCTCGACGAGGATGCCGAAGCCGAGCGTCGCCAGGGCCAGGAAGAGCCCGGACAGACGGATCGCCGGGATCGCGACGAGCGCGCCGATCGCCATCGTCACGACGCCGGCGCCGAGCAGCGCCACGACCCACGGCACGCCGTGGTCGACGTGCAGCTGCGAGAACGTGACGGCGCCGACGGCGGCGAACGTCGCGTGGCACAGCGACACCTGGCCGGAGGTCCGCACGAGCAGCCCCAGCGAGAGGAGCATCACCGCGGTCACCAGCGACTCGGTGAAGTACGGCAGCCGGCCGCCCACGAGCTGGGGCACGAGCGCGAGCGCGACGACCGCGATCGCACCGGCGCCGAGGCGCACGCGTGGCGGGGCGCGGTAGGGCGTCGGCGGTCGCGTCACCGCGCGCGTCGCGCCGGACACCAGCTTGCGTCGCGGGATGACCAGCAGCGCGACGAAGAGCACGATGAACGGCAGCGACGACGGCAGCCCGGCCAGCCACGGCACGTCGACGACGTACTTGGTGGAGATCGCCGAGCCGACGCCGATGAGCAGGCCGCCCAGGAAGGTCAACGGGATGCTGGAGAACCGGCCGATCGCCGCCGCGCCGAAGGCCTGGACGACGAGGTAGGTCAACAGGATCGAGTCCAGCCCGGAGAGCGGCGCGATCAGCACGCCCGAGAGCGCGGCGAACATCGAGCCGATCACCCAGGACAGCCGGCGCACCGCGGCCGGGTCGGTCGCCTGCATCGCCAGGAGGTCGGGGTCGTCGACCACGGCGCGCATTGCCACCCCCGTGCGCGTGAAGCGGAACAGGCAGTAGAACGCGACCACCGCGGCCACCGCCACGCCCGCGACGATGACCTGGTCCCACGTGACGACCGCCCCGGCCACCCGGAACGGCGAGGACGCGCCGGGCAGGAACTGCGGCAACGTGATCGTCTCGGGGCCCCAGGCGATCGCCGCCAGACCCTGCACCGCGAGCACGATCCCGACCGTCGCGACGATCTTCAGGCTCATCGGCCGCGGGGCGAGGCGCTCCGCGATCCGCTCGAAGACGAAGCCGACCAGCAGCCCCAGCACCACCACGCTGAGCAGCAGCGCGGGCACCCAGCCCATTCCGTGCTGCTCGTGCAGGAAGTAGAAGCAGTAGGCCGCGGCCGCGGCGATCGCGCCGTA
>DASYLT010000047.1:0-29544 GCA_036009425.1 Baekduia sp.
GCCAAGAACGGCGTCGCGTCGTCGACGATCGACTGGCTGTGGGCGACCAACGAGAAGTCCGCCGACTACTCGTTCAACAAGTCCCACGCGGCGTGCTACGCGCTGATCTCCTACCGGACCGCCTGGCTGAAGGCCAACTACTGCGCGGAGTACATGGCCGCGCTCATCTCCTCGGTGATGGACACCAAGGACAAGGTCCCGTTCTTCGCCGCCCGGTGCGAGGAGATGGGGATCGAGATCCTCCCGCCCGACGTCAACCTCTCCGACCACGAGTTCGTGGTCGTCGACGGCAACATCCGCTTCGGCCTGGACGCCGTCAAGGGCGTCGGCTACGCCGCGGTCGAGGCGATCAAGCGGGCGCGCGAGGATGCCGGGAACTTCGACTCGATCTGGGACTTCTGCGAGCGCGTCGACCCGCGCGCCGTCAACAAGCGCTCGATCGAGGCGCTGATCAAGTGCGGGGCCTTCGGCTCGACCGGCGCCTCCCGCAAGGGCATGCTCGAGGTGCTCGAGCAGGCCCAGGGCGCGGGGCAGAAGATCCAGCAGGACGCCGAGATCGGCCAGGGGTCGATCTTCGACCTCTTCGAGGCGCCCGCCGACGGCGGCTCGGGCAATGGCGCCGCCGCCGCGTTCGCCGGTCCGAGCCACCCGCCGATCCCCGAGGAGGAGTTCGAGAAGAACGAGCTGCTGGCGCACGAGAAGGACGCCATCGGGCTGTTCCTCTCGATGCATCCGCTCAAGGAGGTCCGCGAGGCGCTGCTGGCCAAGGTCGACCGGCCGCTCAGCGAGCTGTCGCAGGTCAAGGACGGCGAGTGGATCACCGCCGGCGGCATCATCACCGCGACGCGCAAGCTCAAGACGCGCGCCGGCAACACCATGATGTTCGCCACGCTCGACGACCTCGAGGGCTCGGTCGAGATGATCTTCTTCGAGAGCACGCTGGAGGAGTACGCCCACGTCGTGCAGGTGGACGCCATCGTCACGGTTCGCGGGCGCGTCGGCAACGACGATCGCGGCCTGAGCATCAAGGTCCAGACGTGCGAGCCGTTCACGCCGTCGGTGCAGGAGGTCGAGACGGCGCGCGCCGCCGCGGTCCAGGTCGCCAAGGGGCCCGAGTCGCTGATCCTCGTCCTCGACGCCGCGCGCCTGCCCGCGTCGACGATCGAGGAGCTCAAGCACATCTTCGGCAACCACACGGGGGAGGCCGACGTCGTGCTCGACGTCCGGACCTCCGCCGGTGCGCGGCTGCTCAAGCTGGGGTCGGACTTCCGCGTCAACCCGACGCCCTCGCTGCGTGCCGAGCTGGCACGGATCCTCGGCGAGGAAGCCCTCGCGACGCCCGCCTGAGCGCGCTCACCACCCGCGCGACCGCGCCGCACGCTGCCGGTCGGCCGTTCGCCCGCGGGCCGGTGCAATATCCCCCACCTTCGGGGAGTGATTTCCCCCGCACGCAGATGCCCGGACGGTACGGTCGCGCATGCGGCCCCCGCTCTGTCGCTGGACCGGGGGCGGGGGCCGCACGTGCTCTTGAGACGTTGCGCACGTCTGGCGGCCAGCATCTCCATGCCGGACCGGCCGCAAACCAGCCTCGGCGCCAGCCCCTCCGCCGCGCTAGCCGCGCTGCTCGAGGCCCCGGACGCGCAGCCGGCCCGCGAGCGCCAGCTCTTCCGGCGGCGTGCCCTTCTTGTCAGGGCCCGGCGTCTCGAGGATGACCGGCAGTCCGTCGAAGCGCGGCTCCGACAGGAAGATCGCGCAGCCGTCCTCGCCCAGCTCGCCCTCGCCGATGTCGGCGTGGCGGTCGGTGTTGCTGCCCAGCCCGCCCTTGGAGTCGTTGAGGTGCAGCGCGCCGAGGCGCTCGAGGCCGACGATCTCGACGCACTCGTCGAGGACCTCGCTCAGCCCCTGCTCGGTGCGGATGTCGAAGCCCGACGCATAGAGGTGGCACGAGTCCAGGCACAGGCCCAGGCGCTCGTCGCCCCCGGCCGCGTCGATCAGCGCCGCCAGCTCGTGGAACGAGCGGCCCAGGGTGCCGCCGGCGCCGGCGGTGTTCTCCAGGTGCAGGACGCAGTTCTCGCTCTCGGCCAGCGCCTCCTTGATCACCGCGCCGGCGCGCTGGATGGCCGGCCCGACCTCGCCCTTCAACGCCGAGCCGGGGTGCAGGACCACCGAGACCGCTCCGAGGGCGTCGCCGGCCTGCAGCGACGCGGTCAGCGACGTCAGCGTCTTGGCGCGGATCTCGGGATCCTCGGACGCCGCGTTGAGCAGGTACACGGCGTGGATCAGCAGCGCGTCGACGTCGGAGTCGTCCATCGCGGTGCGGAAGTCGGCGACCTGCTCGCCGGTGTAGATCGTGGGCTTCCACGCCCGCGGGTTCTGGTTGAAGATCTGGATCGCCCGGGCGCCGCGCTCGACGCCCCGCTCGACGGCCTTGGCCGGGCCGCCCGCGGGCGAGACGTGCGTGCCGATCAGCACGGTGCGGAGAGAGGACGGGGCAGGGGGGACATAGGACTAGAGTCCTAGCGGATGCGCGTTCGATTTGCCCCTTCGCCCACCGGCGCCCTCCACATCGGCGGCGCCCGCACGGCCCTCTACAACTGGCTCATGGCGCGGGGCGGGGGCGGCACGCTCGTCCTGCGCATCGAGGACACCGACCGCGAGCGGTCCACGCCCGAGAACGTCGAGCAGATCCTCGACGCGCTGCAGTGGCTGGAGCTCGACTACGACGAGGGCCCGATCTCGCAGCTGTCGCGCACCGAGCGCCATCAGGAGCTCCTCAACCAGCTGCTCGCGGAGGGCAAGGCCTACCGGTCGACGGCGACCGGCGACGACGTCAAGGCCTACAAGCAGCAGCACGGCGCCGACAAGGGCTTCCGCGGCGAGGGGTGGGCGGGATCAGGTCAGGGCGCGGTGCGCCTGCGCGTGCCCGACGAGGGCGCGACCGTCGTGCACGACGTCATCCGCGGCGACACGGTGTTCCAGCACGTGCACATGGACGACCCGGTGATCGCCCGCGCCGACCTCAGCGTCCTCTACAACTTCGCGGTCGCCGTCGACGACCTGGACGCTGGGATCACCCACGTCGTCCGCGGCGAGGACCACCTCTCCAACACGCCCAAGCAGCTGCTCGTCTACGAGGCGCTCGGGGCGACGCCGCCGCAGTTCGCCCACCTGCCGCTCCTGCACGGGCCCGACGGCAAGAAGCTGTCCAAGCGCCACGGTGCCGCCTCGGTGCAGGAGCTGCGCGACGAGGGCTTCCTGCCGGAGGCCGTGCGCAACTACCTCGCGCTGCTGGGCTGGGGCGCGGCCGACGACCAGACGATCCTTTCGACCGACGAGCTCGTCGCCCAGTTCGACATCACCAAGGTGCAGAAGAACCCGGCGCAGTTCGACGTGCAGAAGCTGCGCTGGCTCAACGGGCAGTACGTCCGCGCGATGGACGTCGACGAGCTGACCGAGCGCGTCGAGGCGTTCACCGGGCGCACCGGCCTGCGCGACGCAGTCGCGATCTCCCAGGAGAAGATCGGGACGCTCGCGGACTTCTGGCCGCTGGCCGGGTTCCTGTTCGACGGGGCGGCCGACGATCCCAAGGCGCGCGAGAAGTGGCTCGACGAGGACCACCGCGAGCTGCTGGCCGAGGCGCGCGACGCGATCGCGCCGCTGGAGCCGTTCGACACGGGCAGCATCGAGGCCGCGCTGCGCGAGTTCGTGGCCGCCGGCGACCACAAGCCCAAGGACGTCTTCCAGCCGATCCGCGTCGCGCTGGCGGGCACGCCGATCTCACCGGGGATCTTCGAGTCCCTGGCCGTTCTGGGCCGCGACGAGTCGCTGAAGCGCCTCGACGCGGTGCTCGGGTAGCACAGATGGGGGGTGGTCGGACAGTCGAATCGACAATCGTTCGATCTGGCGCTCAATCATCCGTCCACGCCTGCCGATAACGGGAGGGTAAGACGGGCCGGTATCCGGCCGTGCCCTTGCCCATGGAGCCCAGAGACGACATGCCCCCCGCAGCAACAGCCTCTTCGAGCCAGCAGCAGCACACGCCTGCTGCTGACGTGCAGCGCCGCCACAACGAGGGCCATGGCCGTCGTCTGACGGCTGCGTTCGAGGCCCTGGAGGCGTTTCCGGCACTTGCCGAGTCGCGCAACCGCCTCCTGCGGGTCGTCCGCCAGGAGCGCGTGTCGACCAGCGAGGTCGTCGCGGCGGTCGAGTCCGACGTCGCGCTCGTGATCTCGGTCCTGCGCCTGGGCAACCAGGTGGAGGGCAAGTCCCGCGGGAAGGTCGAGTCGGTCGTCCAGGCCGTCGAGCTCCTCTCCCCGGAGGCCGTCCAGGCGCTCGCCACCCGCGCCCGCACCTTCGACTTCTTCGAGCGGTCCTCCGTGTGGGACGCGGCCCCGGAGCGCTTCCGCCTCCACGGCGTCGCGACCCAGCGCGCCGCGGACCGCCTCGCGACCGAGGCCGGCTACGAGTTCCGCGACCGCCTCATGGTCACCGCGCTGCTGCACGACATCGGCAAGCTCGTGCTGATGCACGCCTACCCCGGCTATCCCGGCCAGGTGCACGGCAACGCCCGCACCCCCGAGGAGCGCATCCATCGCGAGCGCCGCGAGCTCGGCGTCGACCACGCGCTGGTCGGCGGCGTCCTGGCCCGTCGCTGGGGGCTGCCGAAGGCCGTCGCGTCGGTCATCGAGCGCCATCACGCCGACGACGCGCAGGGCGAGGCCGCCTTCGTCCGCCTCGCCGACATGCTCGCCCACTACTCCCAGGGCAGCGCCGTGTCGCCCACCGAGCTGCTGAAGTGCGCCCGCACGATCGGCCTCGGCCCCAGCGAGCTGCGCAGCGTCATGTACGACCTGCCCTACCCGACGACCGGCCGCACGCGCCAGATCGATCCGTGCCCCCTGTCGGGCCGCGAGGTCGAGGTGCTCAAGCGCCTGGCCGAGGGCAAGGTCTACAAGCAGATCGCCCTCGAGCTGTCGCTCTCGACCTCCACCGTCCGCACCCACCTGCACAACATCTACGGCAAGCTCGGCGCGGTCGATCGCGCCCAGGCCGTGTTGATTGCCACGGAGCGTGGCTGGCTGTAAGCCGACCGCCTCCTGCAGCACCCTCGGGGGACGATCGACGTCCGGCACGCGCCGGAGGTCGCTCGTCCCCCGAACTCGTTGTCGGGCGAGATTCGGGGGTTTCGGGCCGCGCGGTGCCCTAGAGTCGCTGGGGCGATGCTCTCGATCACGACCAAGTCGCCCTACGCGCTCAAAGCGCTGACCGAGCTCGGCCGCCAGGGCGGCGACGCCCCGATCCCGATCGGCGAGCTCGCCCGCCAGCGCGGCATCCCGGTCCAGTTCCTCGAGCAGCTCTTCGCCGTCCTGCGGCGCGCCGGCCTGCTCCAGTCCCAGCGCGGCGTCAAGGGCGGCTACCGCTTCGCCCGGCCCGCCTCCGAGATCACCGTGCTGGAGATCGTGGAGCTGCTGGACGGGCCACTCGGCGCCGGTTCCGAGGGCATCTTCGCCGACGCGGCCGCCGCCGCCCGCGACGTCCTCTCCAAGACGACGGTGGCCGACATCGTCGAGCAGGAGAAGAAGGACGCGGGCGTGGCGATGTACTACATCTGACATAGGCCGCTCTGCAGAGCTGTGTAGAGGTCGCCCTGATTGAGTCGCTTCTCGGGCGGCCCGTAGACGGCCGACAACGGCTAGAAGCCGAAGGGTCCGTCGATCACGTACGACGAGGTCAAGCAGGGACTCACCAGCAACCAGAAGAAGGCTGGTCGATCCTGATCGTGCCAGCCCATGCGCCGATCAACGTGACTGTCGGAGCTCATCGTCGACACCTGGCTGACGCAGCCTGGGAGAGGGCGAATTGACCGAAGAAACCCCCGAGGTGCTCCTTCCAGAGAATGCGCTAACTGAGGCGCGTGCATCGCACCTTGGCGTCGCCCCACCCGATCTGGAAGCCACCGTTGTTCGAGCTCGGCGTCGCCTCGAGCGTCAGTCGGAGTACGCCTCGGACGGAGACGGTGCGAGCCACTGCCTGACCGAAATCAGCCGAGAACGTGTCGAGGTCCCCACCGCCGCCCGCGACCGAGAACTCGCCGGCGGAATCCTGGCTTGAGTCATCCGTGATCCCGGCCGTGAACGTCAAGGTCTTACATCGACGCTTGAGGTTGAACTCCGCATGTCCGATGCCGTCGCCGTAGACGCCGGGCGACATCAGGACACTCCGCGCGAAGTTGCGCCCATTGATCTGGGCGGCGCCCGTCGTCGCGCCGCTGGCCGGATTGAGCAGTGGCAGAGCCGATAGGTAGTAGGAGCGGAGCTTCGACGGCCGCGCGTCCACACTCGAACACGGCAACAGGCTCGCAGTCGCCAGCCCCACAATGGCGCAAGTCCGAAGGGTCATGGTCGCCCTCCCTCTCGTTCCGTAACGTCCCGAGCAGTCTCCGCCCGCCGTGCTCGAGCGTCAAGGTAGGACAGACAACACATCCCTAGCGCAGAGGGAGCGGATGCGTCATCACCGCCATGGCGGTGGTGGGCCACGTGACGCCTGGCGCCACCTCGACGACCTCGCCGGCCGCCTCAACCCCGAGAGCCAACGGCGGCACGCGCCCCACGTCCCACCCGCCGGTATGAACGAACTCGTCCCAGCTCGCCACCCCGGCTGCTCTGACCCGGATCAGCACCTCGCCGGCTTCCAGTGGCGGCGGCTCCGGCAACTCAAGAAGCGTCACTTCTCCGCCGAACGTTTCGATGCCGGCGGCTCTCATGCTCATGCGAGCATCATCCCGCGATTCGTTCGAGGCACATGCAGCAGTGCCGGCAAGTTCCCGCGCCGCTGTCGAATTCACGCCGACAAGCAATAGCGGCGCGCCGTTGCGTGGAAAGGGGAAGCGCGCTCCGGAGCCTCGCTTGCCGTGGCCGCGCTCTCGCAGGCAAGCGGAAGCGGAAGGAGTGGGGACCGTGCCGCTTGTCGACATCGGGCCGGAGCGGCGCGCGGTCGGTCGCCAGCGCTGTCTCATCAACCTGACACGGTGTCCCCATGACGATGCGCGACCCGCCACTCACCCTCCTCGCGGCGGTAGACCTGGGTGGCCCGCAGGGTGTACGTGCGCGGCTGGCCGTCGACGGAGGCCGAGGTGTGCTCCAAGCCGGCGGTATAGGCCATGTCGCCGACCACGTCGTAGGCGAGCAGTTCGAATTCGTACGACTCGCACTCCGAAAAGCTCTCGCCGAGGGAGGTGAAGAGTTCGTCGAGCTCCTGTTGGCCGTTCGCGTTGCGCCACGCTCCCAGGACGCTCACGGGTTCCTTGCGCGACCAGAGCGCGCGGCGGGGAGCCGCTTCGCCGTTGTGCAATGCGCGCTCTGCGCCGTACAGGGCGGTGTTGACCCAAGTCAGGAATTCGTCGCGGTCGGTCATGGGGCTCATCTTGACCCGACTCTCTGTCGCGGTGGGCGCCTCACTCATCGCTGCTGCATCGAGGCAGGAGCGGTAGCGCCGTCGCTCCGTCGCGCCACTGTCGCAATGGACGACCAGCGGCGGCCGCGCTAGTTATAGGCGCGAGCCTGTTGCGTATGGCGATCGCTATTCGGCGTGGTCTGCGTGGTCGGTGTAGCGGCGCGCCCGAGCCAAACCGAAGCTGCCGAGCGCCAGCAGGATCACAAAGAGCACTGAGGCGGCCAGGGGCACCGGCTTGTGCCACACGACAATCACGACGGCGGTGAACGCCAGTCCGATGGCGCCTAACGCGAACGGGACCGCGGCAGAGCCCGCCGCCGGGGCGCCGGGTGTCTTCGCGCGGGCGCGGGCGCGGTCGCGGACAGCCATATGTTGCCCGAAGCCGGCAGACAGGGCGCCCGTTACGAGCGCGGGAATGAGCACGGTCAGATCCACCTCTGACGTATCGGCTGCAGGTCGCCCGACCTGTATCACGGGGTGGCCGCCGGCGGCCGTCGGTTTCAGCTGACGAGCACGGGCATCGTGGCGGCATCGCTCGTCGGTCGCTGGTAGGAAAGTTCTGCGAAACGGGTTCTGCCCAGTAGGCACACGGCGTAGCGACGTGGCGCGGAGGAGGCGTTTCCCGGTCGGGAGGCCGGATTTCCCGTGGCTACGGCGCTGACGTCAACGCATGACCGAGCGTGTCTCGTAGGCCCGCGGTGATGTATGGAAGCGCTAGGCGGGGCGCGCGGTAGACGGCGCCTGGCTAGTAAAGGCCGGAGTGGTCGTCACCATCGCGCCTGGTCCGATCCGATGCCCAGGCGCATACGAGTGCGAGGCCGATGAGAAACAGTGCTGCCCCAAGGTCGCCCGCTGCAAGCACCCCTCCGCCGATCAACGCGCAGAGGAACCCGATGACGATTGTTGGTGGGCCGCTCCGGTACATCGTCCGGTCATCGTCTCAGCGCGACGGGGACTCCTGAGCCCGCGTCAGCGCATATTCGACCGCTGCCGCTCTGGACGAGAAGAAGCAGCGCTGCCGCTTTGCATGGAAAAGGAGCAGTCACAACGGCGGTGGGAAACTCCGCGCGTGACCGAGCGGATCATCCTACGTCGAACTTTTTGATGAAGGTGTCGATACCTGGCGGCCGGTGACCGCCACTGAGCAAAGTCCTGGGGTGTACCGACTTCGGCACGGGCATCCCGAGGACGAGCAGTGGGCGTTCCCGCCCGGAAGCCTCGTCCGCTGCGAGCAGCGTGACCTTGGCGACGGTCCTGCACTTGTAGCGGTCGCGCTCGCGTAAGGCTGCCTCCGCGCGGCCCTGTCGCAATGGACGAGAGCCGGGAGCGCGGGCCGGGCGCAAAGGCCCGGCCCTACCGCTCCGCACGGATTTCCAGCGGCACCGACTTGAACGGCTCGGCCCCTGCGGAGCGCTACCGATGAAGCCATCCGCGCAGCGGCCGCTGAAACCAGCTTCCACCCTTACGGGCAGGTCCGCGATGTCGCTACCGCGTTGGACGAATAGGAGCAGCGGCCGAAACGGCCGCCATGACACCCCTATGCGAGACCGTGCGCGTCCTAGCCAACCGAGGCGCGTCCTGCGCCATGACGAACGGTCGGGATCACGTGGCCGCGGTCGCGAGCTTGCCCCTGCCTTTCACGCCCTGCGTGATGGTCTGCACCTTGCCCTTGTTGTCCTTGAGCGCGAGCACGAGCTGCTTGCTCGTCGTCCGGCTCGTGAGGATGTAGATCGTGCCGGTCTCGGTCACGTCGCTCTGGCCGGCAGCCTGCTTGGCGTAGAGGCCCTGGGCCGTGATCGTCGGAACGAGCGTCGATGAGGCCGGGAATGCGCCGTTGCTGACGGCGCCTACCGCCGCCTGCGCCCCAGCCTTCAACGCCGAAGAGGCCTGTGCCGCCTGCTGGCTGCGGGCGCCGTCGGTCTGCAGCTTCGTGACGCCGGCCTTGGCGGCGGCGTCGAAGTAGAGGATGGCCTGGGCGCTCGAGTCCGCGGTCTGCGCGATGCAGAGCTGGGGGTCGCCCTTGAGCCCGTGGGAGAGCGTCGCGCTGCTCTCCTTGCCGGCCGCCGGCCACGTGATGAGCGTCGTGGCGTACCAGGACTGCGTCGGCGGCGGCGTCGCCGTCGCCTTGACGAGCCTGGCGTAGGCGTCGGTGCAGGACACGGTCCCGGAGGTACCGCTGGTCCCGGACGTGCTCTTGGCTGACCGCTTCAAGGTGATGTGATCGGCGGCGACCGTGACGGTCACGCCGGAGGCGTTGTCGGTGGCCGACTTTGAGTGAGTGCTGCCCCCGCATGCGGTCAGGCCGAGGGCGGTCAGGGAGAGGGTGACGGCGCACACGCCGCGAAAGGTCATGGCCACACCATGGAAGTCGACCCTTAATGGAACCTACGTCCGGGCGGATTCTTCGGCGATTCTCACCCGCTCAGGCGCCCACGCAGCTCGACGCTCCCGATGTCTACGGGAGTCGCTCGTCAGACCCGCGGCCACCGAGCCTCGACGCCGCCCATCGCCGCTCCGCGCTGACGACGGGCGTGCGGCAGCCCGCGCAGCTCCTCGCGGACCATGCGCGCCCAGTTGCCGTGCAGGACGGTCGAGCGGAAGCCCACGCGGAGCCCGAACCGCCGGTACGGCGCGAAGAAGTACGGAACCCGCACATGCCAGGTCGAGGACACCACGACGACGCGGCCGATGCCGCCAAGGGCGAGCACGATCGGCAGCGACCGCGAGGCGTTCTCGGCGGTGGTCCGCCCGGCCACCTCCAGCAGCGCGGGAACCAGCGACTCCGGCCACGTCTGCTTCATCTGCTCGGCCTCCGACAGCCCGCCGGTCGCGGTGTAGCCCGACAGGATCACGGCCCGCACCGGGTGGCTGCGCACGAAGCGCTCGGCCCGGCGCAGTCGCGCGCCGGACTCCTGGGAGATGCGGTGCTCGGCGCTGATCCCCGGCTCCCGGTGACCGAGCACCACGACGACCGTGCCGCTGTCCCACCCCGGCATCGGGAGCAGCAGCGCGACGGCCGCGCGGTCGGCGATCACGGTCAGGCGCGGGTGATCACGCAGCAGCGAGGCAGGTGCCTCCGCGCTGGGCGTGGCCCGCAGCATCGCCCGCAGCGCGGCGGCCCGATCGCTGCCGGTGGCCACGACGAGCAGCTCGCGCGCGGCGAGCAGGGCCGGCACGCCGGCCGCCGGCGCTCCGTCGACGCCCTCCAGCTGGCCGCCCGGGCCCAGCTGCAGGAGCGTGACCTCGGTCGCGTCGCCACGGGCGGCGCGCCGGTTGGCCAGCAGCGCGCCCACGACAGCGGCGACGCGCTCGGGATCGTCGAGCACGAGGGGCGCGGGAGGGCTGGGCACGCGCCCAGTCTGAAGCGTGCCGCGTCCGGGGCGGTCGCCCACGTCGCCCGTTCGGAGTGCGCTCAGGCGACAGGGAAGAAGCGCCCCGCGGCGACCGCTCGGAGCGAACAGGCGGCGATGGCGGCGACGAGCGCGGTGATGGCGACGAGCGTGACCCAGGCGAGGAGCCGCTCGTGTCCGGGGTGGCCATGGCCGATCCAGTTCAGGGCATAGGTCGCCACCGCGGTGTAGGAGAAGGTGAACGACCAGAACGTCGCGGCGAACGGAGCCGCTCGGTACAGCGGCAGCAGCCGCACCTGCACGAGGACCATGAGGACGCAGAAGCCGGCCAGGGCATAGGTGACGACATCGTCGGGGCCGTGGTGGAGGGCGAAGTACGCGTTTCCGGCGACGGCGGGCGGGGCCACTTCGATCGCCAGCGTGGGAACGAGCGCCGCCGCCAACGGGGGACCGAGGAACAGCCGGTTGAGGATCGTCGAACCGATCTGCATCCAGGAGATCGTCCCGATCCCGAAGCACAGCCAGGCAATGGTCCGATGCCCCGCCAACGCCGCCACGTTGGCGCCGAGGAAGCCGCCGGCGACGGTGGGGAGGAAGTAGGCCGGATGCAGCCGTGCCGTGTCCAGCTCTCCGGCGATCCACTGCCCGGTGAGCCAGCCACCGAGGGCGATCACGATGGCCACCGCGATGAGCGCGGTGACCTTGGCCGGCCCGGCAGCGTGCGGGAGCAGACCGGCAGCCAGGACGAGGAGCACGAGCCCCGGCAACGCCGTGAACGGCGAGAGCACCGGGTCGCGCAACTCGGCGCCCACCGTCGACGGGCTGTCCAACAGCCGCGCGACGAGCCCGAAGACCAGGACGCCCCACGCGACGGATGCGAGCAGGAACAGCCCGTCGGCGACGCCGTGCGGCAGGGCCAGAATCGGCTCGGCCGCACGCCAGCTCACCGCGAGGCCGCCGAGGCCGAACGGAATCGCGAAGAAGTTCGACGGCAGCGCCGCGAGCCGGCGCCAGCTCGCGGTCGGGCCGGTGGTGCTGCTCGCTGGGCGGGTCGTGCTCACCGGGCGGCCCGCAAGCCGGCGATCCGCGCGGCCCGTGGGATCTTGGAGTCGGGCACTGTCCGACGAGCGTGCCAGGCCGACGGGGCGGTGCCATCCCATGTTCATGCGAACGCCGAGCGCCACCGGGGGCCTTCGCCGCCCGGGCGGTCACTGCCGATGTAACCCTCGCGGCGGGGTCGGTGCTCACAGCCCGGCGCCGCTCACCGACCGCTCCCGGCGCCCGAGACGGATCCGGGCGCGCAGCGCGGTCGTCACCGCGACCGCCGCCAGCAGCACGATGAACGGATCCAGCGCCGTCCGGTAGCGCGGGGTCTCCACGGCGAGGAACACGACGCTGAGGAACATCAGCGCCGGGACCGCCCAGACGAACCGCGGCACGCGACGCGCGGCGGCCGTGGCGGCGCCCGCGGCCGCGAGCATCGCAAAGGCCCAGAAGCACAGGACCCCCGCGTCGGCCCATCCCGTCTCGATGCTGATCGTGGCGGCCGTCGCGCGCCAGCGCCGCCGCCCGGCCAGGTCGAGCATTCGCGCGGTGTTCCAGAACCCGACCTCGGCGACGTAGAGCGGATGGTCGCCGATGTACCGCCACGAGGCCGCCCGGAGTCGCTGGTCGAGCACCGCCTCGGGGGTCACCCGGATCGGCCGCCACAGCCCCGCGTACTCCGGCACGCGCTTGACGCTGCGCCATGCGCCCGGGTTGTCAGGATCGGTCCGCGCCGTGTCGTTGTAGGTCCCGGCCAGCGACGAACCGAGCTGGGTCGACACCGGGACGAACGCGTGCAGCGCCTCCGCGTTGCGGATCGTCCACGGCGTCACGGTGAGCACCGCGGCCACGACCAGCGCGACCGGCGGCCCGAGCGCCGCCCACGCGCGCCGCGGCCGGCCGTCCCACACGGCGAGGCCCAGCGGGATGAGCAGGATCACCGCGTTGGCCCGCGTCAGGACGGCGAGGCCCGCGAGCACGCCGGTGAGCACCGCATAGCGATAGCGGTGCGGAGACCGGCGATGCGCGATCGCTGTGACCACCGCGGCGAGCATCGCCACCGCGAACAGGGGCTCGGACATCACGGCACCGCCCACGAGGATCAGCGGCACGTAGATCGCCCCGAGCGCGGTGGCGACCAGGCCCGTGCGCCGTCCCCACAGCAGCATGCCGAGCAGCCCGATCAGGGCGACGACCGCCGCGCCGACGAACGCCTGGGCGATCCGCGCCGCATGGATCCGGCGCGCCGGCGACGCGCGCTCGACACCGGCCACGCGGTACACGCCGGCCAGGAAGTACGGGTAGCCCGGGGGCCGGAACGCGGTGGGGCGGCCGTAGGCGACACGGCGCGAGTAGCCCGCGCCCACCGCGATCGACTGTGCGTGCCACTCGTAGTCCCGAGCGTCGTGGCGCAGCTCGTAGCCCGGCGTCGCGTCGACGTACAACAACCGCAGCACGAGCGCCAGCGCCACCAGGATGCCGAAGGCCACGCCCGTCGCCCGGCGGCCGCGCAGCATCCCGACCGGCGACGCCCTCATACGCCGGAGGCGTCGCCGACGCCTTGGCGCTCGCCGACCGCCTCTGGGAGCAGCCGGGCGGCCGGCCGGCGGAGCAACGCCCAGCGCGCCCGCCCGCGCCGATCGAGCGAGAACCGTGCGAGCACCGCGAACGTGCTGATGCCGTAGCGGACGCTGGCGCGCAGGCCGACGCTCGAGGCCTCCAGGAAGTACCGGGTCGGAATCGGGATCTCGGCCACGCGCGCGCCGCGGGCGAGGACCTGGGCGAAGATCTCCTGGTCGAACACGAAGTCGTCGGAGTTGCGCAGGAACGGGATCGAGCGCAGCAGGTCGGCCGAGAATGCGCGGTAGCCGGTGTGGTACTCCGAGAACGCCCGGCCGAAGACCCGGTTCTCCATGGACGTCAACAGCCGGTTGCCCAACCACCTCCAGCGCGGCATGCCGTCGGCGACGGCCCGGTGCTCGAGCAGCCGCGAGCCGATCACCATGTCCTTCTCCCCGTGCACGATCGGCGACACCATCTCGGTCACGAGCGCCGGGTCGTACTGGTCGTCGGCGTGGACCATCACCACGACGTCGGCGCCGTCGAGCAGCGCGCGCGCGTAGCCGGACTTCTGGCTGGCGCCGTAGCCGCGGTTGACGGGATGGCGCAGCACGTCGAGGCCCGACACGATCGCGATCTGCGCGGTGGCGTCGGGGCTCGCGTCGTCGACCAGCAGGGCCCGGTCGGCGCACTCGCGCCCGAGCTCGGCGCTGACGGATGGCACCGTGCGACCCGCGCAGTAGGCCGGCAGGACCACGTGCACCGCCGCGCCGCCGCCGCGGTCGGTCAGCAGCGGGTCGGGCGCGTGCTGCACCTCGACCCGATGGGCGAGCACGACGCGCTCGTCGTGCAGTGCGAAGCTCAGCGACGCCGTGACGGGAAGCCGCGCCGCCAGACCCTCCAGCGGTCGGCGCACCGGCCCGAGGCGCTCGGCCAGCCCGCCGACCCAGCGGCGCGCGGAGAACGTCCGCACCGCCGGGACGTCGGCCGAGATCACGAGGCCGTACGCCGCGAGCAGCTCACGGAGGGTGCGCCGGGGCAGCAGGCAGGCATGCGCGGGCAGATAGCCCCACCAGCGCGCCCCGGCCAGGCGTGCGGTCAGCGACGACGGATCCGGCGTGACGACGCAGAGCACGCCACCGGGGCGCAGGAGGCGGGCGGCGCGCTTCAGGCCGGCGACCGGGTCGTCGAGGTGCTCCACCACGTCGGCGAGCACGACGACGTCGAAGGATCCGAGCTCGTCGAACGCCTCGAGCGGGACGTCGCGCACGTCGAGGCCGAGCCGGTGTCGCGCGTGGCCGGCCGCCGACCGCGAGAGCTCGAGCCCGACCGTCGCATAGCCGCGCCGCCGCGCCTCGTCGAGCAGCAGTCCGGGCCCGCAGCCGACGTCCAGGAGCCGACCGGCGGGCACCTCCCGGGCGATGAGATCCAGCAACCGGGCGGCGGTCGCCCGTCGCCCGGTCTCTTCGCCGAGGTACGCCGCATCCGAGCTTTCCCGGTAGAGCTCGTGCAGGCGCGCGGCGTGAGGGAGCGACGGCTGCTGCACCGAGCCGCACTCGCGACAGGCCAGCAGGTCGCCGTGGTGGCCCGGCTCGTGTGCCGACGGCGCGAGGGCGGCGGGCGACGGGACGCCGCCGGCGCCCCGGAGGTGCAGCTCCAGAGCTCCGGAGCAGATGCGGCAACGCGACGCGGCGCCCATGCCAGGCATGGCCGCACGCTACCCGCCGCGCGGAGAACCGCCAACTGTCGCCTTACACCAGCTCCGCGATCAGCGCCGCCGCTCGCGCCGCTCCGTCGGTCGCCACGGGGCGGTAGCGCACCTCCCGGCCGATCTCCTCCGCGATGGCGACCGCGATCGCGTCGGGTGGGGAGTCGTCGAAGTCCATGCGCCGGCCCGCGCCGTAGCGCTCGAGGCGGTGGCGGACGTGGAAGTTCTGCTCGAAGTGGTGCTTGAGCGGGAAGTAGATGAACGGTCGCCGGTTGGCGGTGAGCTCCATCGCCGTCGTCAGGCCGCCCTGGACGACTGCGAGGTCGCAGGCGGCGAGGTGGCGGTAGAGGTCGTGCACGTAGGGCCGGATCTCGAGGCCCTCGGCGTCCGGCAGCGAGTCGGGATCGATCCGCGGCCCGGCAACGACGATCATCCGCAGCTCCGGGACCAGCCGCTTGGCCTCGGGGAAGCTCGCGATCACGCGCCGCAGGAGCGACGCGCCGACGCCGGAGCCGCCGACGCTGACGATGCAGACCCGTTCGTCCTCGGCGTAGCCGAGCTCCGCGCGCAACGCCTCACGCTGGCCCAACGCCAACGGGTCGAACCCGGTGACGTAGCCCGGGAACGCGAAGTGCTCCTCGGTCCACGACCGGATGGCCGGGAGGTCGTCGCCGAAGCGCTCGTCGACGATGTCGTCGGGATCGCCGACGAAGATCGCCCGGTCGCGGACGCGGGGGTAGCGCGCGATCTGCTCGATCATCTCGGCGTTGTAGTCGGCCGTGACGAAGCTCTCGCGAGCGCCGCCGTCGACGGTCGGCAGCCAGCCGACGAAGTCCGTCAGCCACACGTACGCCGCCGACTTCAGCTCCGGGTTCTCGTGCAGGTGATGGTCGAGCTCCCAGGCCTCGTCGCCGATCCACAGGTCGTACTGCTCCTCGCGCGCGAGGTCGCTGAACACCATGAAGTTCGCGACGAGGATCTCGTCCATGCGCCGGAAGGCGTGGAAGCAGTGCAGGTCGTGCTCGGCCGACTCGGACTCCATGTGCGCCGACTCGTTGGCCAGCCACCGGCTTGCCGGGTGGATGCGCTCGCCGCGCTCCTCGAGCACCCGGGTCACCGGGTGCTGGGCGAGCCAGTCGATCTGGAGGTCCGGGTGCAGCCGGCGCAGCTCGTCGGCGATCGCGACGTCGCGCCGCGCGTGCCCGAGCCCGATGGGCGACGAGATGTACAGCGCACGGCGCGGGCGCGAGCGCGCGTGCATCCAGCGCGGCGCCGGTGCCGGGGCGCCGGACACGAAGTCGCGCAAGAGGTGGTTGACCTTCACGGGGTCGCGCGCGTTGAGGAGATGGCCTGCGTCCTCGAGGGTGACGAGCCGGCCGCCGGTCGCCTCTGCAAGCGCCGCGCCGCCGGCGTGCGGACGGATCCGGTCGGCAGTGCCGTGGATGACGAGCGTTGGGCACTTCACGCGCGCGACCGTCGCCTCGAAGGGCTCGGAGCGCGGCAGCGCAGCTCCGAGCGCCGTGTCGGTCAGCATCTGCGCCGTCGTGCCCAGTCCCCAGCCGATGCCGTCCTCGATCTGCTTGGTCGAGTGGGGCTCCGGGAAGGCCTGCGAGAAGAAGAACCCCAAGAACTCACGGTAGTTGTCGTCGGTCAGCTTGTGGTACTTCAACCATCGCTCGCCGGCACCGTCGACGCGCTCGGTTCGCTGCGACGTCAGGGTGACGGCCGGCGCGATGTAGACGAGGCCGTCGACGCGCTCCGGATGGTCGGCGGCGAGCACCGTGCCCCAGAGGGCGCCGCGCGACAGAGCGATCAACGTGGCGCGCTCGGTGCCGGTCGCTTCGAGGACGGCCAGCGCGTCGTCCGCGAACTCGTCGATGCTGTAGGCCTCCGCGCCGGAGGGCCGGTCGGAGCGCCCGTTGCCACGACCGTCGAACGTCACGACCCGGAAGTGGCGCGCGAGGTAGGGGATCTGCGCCTTCCAGAACCGCGAGTGGACGATCGACCATGCCGGCAGGAGCAGCACCGTGGGGTCCCCGTCGCCGTAGACCTCGTAGGCGACGCGCACGCCGTCGCGCTCGACGTGGCCGTCGATGTCGGGGTAGCGTGCGCGCGTCTGCTCGCGCTCGCGCCGAGCGGCGCCCCCGGGCTCCGCAGAGCCCGGGAGCGTCGCCGCCGCCTCGGAGGCCGGGAGCTTCACGGCCGCGCCTCGAAGACCAGGTTGAACGGTGTCTCCGCGACCCGGCGGAAGCGCGTGAACCCGGCCCCCTCGACGACGTCGCGGATCCGCGCCTCGCCGGCCTGCGCGCCCAGGGCGAGCCCGACTTCCTGCGACAGCGACGCCGGCGTGCACAGCAGCGTGGAGAACCCGTAGTACGCGCGCCCGACCGGGTTGAAGTTGTCCTCGACCCGGTCGCCGGCGTTCGGCTCGACGATCATCCAGGTGCCGTCGGGCTTGAGGGTCGAGCGGACGTGGCGCGCCGCCCCGACCGGGTCTCCCATGTCGTGCAGGCAGTCGAACATCGTGACGAGGTCGTAGCTGCCCCCACTGTACGCCGCCGCGGGCTCGGTCTGGAAGCGAACGCGGTCCGCGACGCCGGCCGCCTGCGCGCGCTCGCGCGCCGTCGCGATCGAGCCGTCGTGGTAGTCGGCGCCGACGAAGCGGGAGGTGGGGAACGCCTCGGCCATCAGGATCGTCGAGGACCCGTGGCCGCAGCCGACGTCGGCGACGACCGCGCCATGCTGGAGCTTGTCGACGACGCCGTCGAGCGCGGGCAGCCACTCCGCGATGAGGGCCGCGTTGTAGCCCGGGCGGAAGAACCGCTCGCAGCCATCGAAGACGTCGTGCGTGTGCTCGTGCCAGCCGACGCCGTCGCCGTTGCGCGCCGCCTCGACGATGCGCGGGGAGTCGAGCACGGACCCGAGCGCGATCTGGAAGAACCCGGGCAGGTACGCGGGGCTCTCGGGATCGGTCAACGCGACGGCCTGCTCGGGCGGCAGCGTGTACCGGCCGCTGTCGGGGTCGTATTCGACGAACCCGCCCGCGGCCTGCGCGTTGAGCCACTCGCGGACGTAGCGCTCGGCCGTGTCGGTGCGCTCGGCCAGCTCGGCGGGCGACAGCGCGCCGGCCCCGGCCAGCGCGCGGTACAGGCCGAGCTTGTCGCCCATCACGACCAGCGCGGCGTTCAGCGCGGCGCCGACCTCGTCGACGGCGCGGAACACGAACTGCATGAGCTTGTCCTCGTCGACGGTGGCGGGCTGCTGGCTGATGGTCATGATGGCCTCCTGGGTTCGGGTGAGGCCCGACCGTAGGCCGGTGGTGCCGTGCTCGCATCCGGGGGGCCACCTGGTGTGCGGCGCCCTGGTCCGGCGGCGCATCGGGCCCTTAGACTCGCGCCATGCTGCTCGGTCGTCAGCAGGAGCGGCGCGCGATCGAGCTGGCTCTCGGGGCCGCGCGGTCGGGCACGAGCGCCGCTCTCGCGCTCGTCGGCGAGGCCGGGATCGGCAAGACCACGCTGCTGGACGACGCCGCCGAGCGCGCCGACGGGATGCGGCTCCTGCGGGCGCGCGGGATCGAGTCCGAGGCGCAGATCGCGTTCGGCGCGCTGCTCGAGCTCCTGCGCCCGGCGCTGGCATTGCTCGAGCGGATCCCCGAGCCGCAGGCGCTCGCCCTGGAGGCCGCGCTCGCCCTGCGCCGGGGGCCGGCCCAGGAGCGCTTCGCCGTCGGCGCAGCGACGCTGAGCCTGCTGGCCGCCTACGCGGAGCAGGGCCCCGTCGCCGTGCTGGTCGACGACGCGCAGTGGCTCGACGACTCCAGCGCCCAGGCGCTGCTGTTCGCGTTCCGCCGGCTGGTCGCCGACCCGATCGCCGTGCTCGTCGCCGTTCGCGCGGGCGAGCCCTCGCTGCTCGACGGCGCCGATCTGCCGGTGCTGCCCATCGGCGGCCTGACCAGCGACGAGTCCGCCACGCTGCTGGCGGGCTTGGCGCCGGAGGTCGCGTCGCGGCTGCACCGCGCGACGGCTGGCAATCCGCTGGCGCTGCTCGAGCTCGGATCCTCCGCCCCCGACCTCGCGCTCGCGCCCGAAGGCGCACCGCTGCTGGTCTCGACCCGGATCTCGCGCGCGTTCCTGCATCGCCTGCAGGGGCTCGACGACGAGGTCCGGCGCACGCTCGTGCTGGTCGCCGCCAGCGGCACGGGCGAGCCCGCGATCCTCGATCGTGCGGCGGCGAAGCTCGGGCTGCAGCTCTCCGTGCTGGGCACTGCGGAGAGCGCCGGGCTCGTCGCGGTGCGGGCCGGCGCGGTCGAGTTCCATCACCCGCTCGCGGGCTCGGCGATCTACGCCAACGCCTCGGCCACCGAGCGCCGCGCCGCGCACCGCGCGCTCGCTGCCGCCCTTCCCGACCGCGACGTCGATCGACGGGCGTGGCACCTCGCCGCGGCCGCCATCGGCCCCGACGAGGCGGCGTCGTCGGCGCTCGAGCAGGCGGGGACGCGCGGCCGCGATCGCAGCGCGTACGCCACCGCGGCGGCGGCGTTCGAGCGCGCGGCGCGGCTCGCCGCCGACGCGGAGCGCCGCCCGCGCCTGCTCTGGCAGGCCGCCGAAAGCGCGTGGCTCGCGGGTATGGCCGAGCGGGCCGTCGCGCTGCTGGACGAGAGCCGCGACACCACCGACGAGCCCCGGCAGCTCGTGCGGATCGATCAGCTCGCCGGCCACATCGCAGCGCGCCGCGGTCCGGTCATGGTCGGTCACGCGATCCTCGTCGCCGCCGCAGCCCAGGCCGAACCCGAGCGCGCGGTCGCCATGCTGGCCGAGGCCGCCGCCGCCTGCTTCTACGCCGGGGCGCCCGCCGAGATGCTCGAGTGCGCCGAGCGCGCGCGATCCACGCTGCCCGTCGCCGCCACGCCGCGCGCCCGTTTCCTGGCGTGGAGCGCGCTCGGGATGGCGCAGGTGGTCGGCGGCGACGCCGCCGCGGGCGCCGAGGCGATCCATGCCGCGATCACCCTCGCCGAGAGCTCACCCGACCTGCTCGACGATCTCGAGCTCATTCCCTGGCTCGCCAACGCGCCGATCTTCCTGCGTGAGGCCGGCGCCGGGCGCTCGCTGCTCGCCCACGTGGAGAGCAGGGCGCGTGCGCGGGCGGCGGTCGGGGCGCTGCCGTTCGTGCTCAACCTGATCGCCCGCGATCAGGCCACGACCGACCGCTGGGCGGTCGCCGAATCCACGTACCGCGAGGCGATCGACCTGGCGCGCGAGAGCGGCCAGCAGACCGACCTGCCGTTCGCCCTGGCCGGACTCGCGTCGCTCATGGCGCGGCGGGGGCGCGAGGCGGAGTGCCGCAGCGACGCGGCCGAGGCGCTCGAGCTGTCCGAGGATCTGGGGACGCGCCTGCACGAGGTCTGGGCGCGCGCGGCGCTCGGCGAGCTCGAGCTGGGGCTGGGCGACGCGGCCCGGGCCGCCGAGCAGTTCCGGCGTCAGCACGTGTTGCTGGACGACCTCGGGATCACGGACGTCGACCTCTCACCCGCGGCGGAGCTCGTCGAGGCCTACATGACGCTCGGCCGCGCCGCGGAGGCCCCGCCCCTCGCCGAGCAGCTCTGCGCCGCCGCCCGCGCCAAGGGCCAGCCCTGGTCGCTGGCGCGCGCTGAGCGCTGCCGCGGGCTGGTCGCGACGGACGCCGAGGCCGCCGCGCACTTCGAGCGGGCGCTGCGCCATCACGAGCACACGCCGGACGCGTTCGAGGCGGCGCGCACGCGGTTGGCCTACGGGGAGCGGCTGCGGCGCGGCCGCCGCCGGGTCCACGCGCGGGAGCATCTACGCGCCGCGCTGCAGACCTTCGAGCGCCTCGACGCTCGCCCGTGGGCAGAGCGGGCGGGGCGGGAGCTGGCGGCGACGGGCGAGACGGTCCGGCGGCGCGATCCCAGCACGGTCGATGCCATGACGCCGCAGGAGCTGCAGATCGCCATGCTGCTCGGATCGGGCAGGACGACGCGCGAGACGGCGGCCGCGCTCTTCCTCAGCCCCAAGACCGTGGAGTACCACCTGCGCCACGTCTACCAGAAGCTCGGCATCCACTCGCGCGACGAGCTCGCGCAGGCGGTGGGGGACCTCACCGCGCGCAGCCCGGAAGCAGATCGCGGGCCGCGTGCCACACCTCGTCCACCGTCACCAGGCGCGTAGCTGCTGATCGGCCATGCGTGGCGATGTACCCGTCGATCTTCCCGTGACCGCTGTCGGCGACGACGTGTGGCATGCCCATGAGGTCGCACAGGATGTGACCGTGCAGGCGGTCGGTCACGACGATGCGCGCGGAGGCGAGGTTCGTGAGCCCCCACTGCAGCCGGCGGCGGGCCATCGCCTGGTAGGCGGCCAGCAGCACTGCCTGGTGACCCTTGGGCGCGATCCGGGGCGTACGCGTAAGCACCGAGCCGCTGCGTTGCAACACCCGCTTCGCCCGTTCGAAGACCGGGTCGTAGCCCGTGTCGCCGGCCACGTTGAGCCAGTCGATCACGCGGACCGTGAGGTCGGTTGGGGCCGGCGCGACGACCCGCTGAGCTTCCGAGTCCGTTCGCAGCAGGGCGACGATCTCCGATCGCTCGGTGGTCGAGGGCGGAGTCAGATCGCCGAGCGCCGCCGCGGTATCGGTCGTCAGGACGGCTTGCCCCGGAAGGTGGCCATCGACCTCCGCGACGCTGCACTCGTCCCGGCACATCACGGTCAGATCCGGATGCGCGCCGAGGGCCGCGAAGGAGCGGTCGGCCGCCCCGTCGCCCAGGAACTCGACGCTGACCGGCAGGAAGACGATCTTGCGATCCGGGAAGTCCTCGACGACGCGTTCACGGAGGCGGTGATGCGCCGGCCAGCGGTCGCCGAAGTTGCCACCGCCCTGCACGACGATGACGCCGTCGGCAGGAAGCTCGCGCGCCAGCGCCCGCGGCGTGTAGGACGCGTGCGTGGCGGTGTAGCGGATGCGGTTGTCGTTGCCGCCGGCGAGCACCATCGCGCCGAGCCAGATCGCGGAGTCGCCGACGTTCGGATACAGCGGGAAGTCGAGCAGGGCGATCGGCGCATGCCTTGGCACCAGCCGACGGTAGAGCGGTTCGAGGGCGACGGTCTCGGTTCTGGAGTGGAGCACGACGGGCCACCCTAACCGCCGCGACCGCGCACACGTCAGCGCCTCAGCGGAATGACGTTGGGCGCTCCCAGCGCGTGCGCGGCCTCGTCGAGCGTGCGGAAGACGTGGTCCGCGCCGAGCGTGTCGAGCACGCCGGTGATCCGTGCCATCTTCAACACCGGGGCGTGGACCTCGGCCAGCGCGAGGTCGACGCCCGCGCGGCGCAGCGTGCCGACCAGGTGCGTGAGCATCTCGGCGCTGGTGATGTCGAGCTCGCCGTTGGCGCCGACGTCGAGGACGACCGCGCGGGGCGTCACCGCGGCGCTGCCCACGAGCCGCTTGATCCGGTCACGGACGAGATCGGCGTTGGCGTAGAAGAGCGGTGCCTCGAGGCGGAGCAGCAGGAGGTCGGCCGTCGGCTCGTAGTCGTCGTGGTACTCCAGGTCGCCGTACGCGCTCGACAGGCCGGGAACGACGCCCAGCACGGCCAGATGGGGCCGGCTGGCGTGGTAGATGAACAGCAGCAGCATGGTGGTGATCCCGATGATCAACCCGGGCAGCACATCGAGGATCAGCACGCCCGCAAGGGTGGCGATGCCGAGCCAGAACTCCATCTTGCGCTCCGCCCAGTACTGGCGGAACGCGCCGATCCGCCACAGGTGCGAGACGGCGTGGATGATCAGCGCGGCGAGAACGGCCTCCGGCAGGTTCTTGAACAGGGGCGTCAGGGCGATCACGGTGACGATCGCCAACGCCGCCGCGACGAGCGGGGAGGCCTCCGACCGCGCGCCGGCGCCCTCGTTGACCGCCGACTGCGAGAGGCTGCCGCCGGCGGCCAGGCCGCCCACGAGGCCGGACCCGAGGTTCGCGACGCCGAGGGCGATCATCTCCTGGTTGGGGTCGATCTCGTAGCCGTACTTGGTGGCGAACGTCTGCGCGGCCCCGAGCGACTCGCCGAAGATGACGAGCACCATGCCGGCCGCCACCGCCGCCAGCGCCGCGATGTCGCCGGCCGCGAGGTCGGGCACCTGCATCGACGGCAGCCCGCTCGGCACCTCGCCGACGATCGCCACGCCGTGACGCGAGAGGTGCAGCGCGCCGCTGAGCACGATGCCCAGCACCAGGGCGATCAGGCCGCCAGGCAGCCGACCGGGCAGGCGATCGGCGGCGAACAGCAGGACCAGCGCGCTCACGCCGACGGCGACCGTGGCGCCGTTGGCGTCACCGACGTGCGCGAGCAGCGACACGAACTGGCTGACGCTGTCCCCGGTCCCCTTCTCGATCCCGAGCAGCTTGGGGAGCTGGCTCACCGTGACGAAGAGCGCGAGGCCGAACACGAAGCCGGCCATGATCGGGCGCGAGAGGAACTGCGCGATGAACCCGAGCCGGAGCACGCCGGCGAGCAGGAACAGGGCGCCGGCGATCATCACCGTCCCGGCGGCCAGCGCCGCATACTCGGCCGGGCCCGACGGCCCCTGGTCGCTCACCGCGGACGCGACCAGGACGGCCGCGCCGGAGGTGCCCGCGACCACGACATGGCGGCTGGTGCCGAGCACGGCATACGCCGCGAGCGTCACGAGCAGCGTGTAGAGACCGGCCTGCGGTGGCAGTCCGGCGAGCCCGGCGTAGGCGATCATCTCGGGGACGAGCAGCCCCCAGATCGTCGCCCCGGCGATCACGTCGAAGCGCAGCCAGCGCCGGTCGTAGGCCGGGAGCCACGTCAGGATCGGGATGAAGCGGCGCGGGAACGGGGCCGGCGGTGCCGCCCATGCCCGCGGGTCGCGATGAGCGTCAGAAGACAGTGGCCGAGTCGTCCTTGACGCTGACGACGGTCGCGGTCATGACGCGAAGCTAGTAGCACCTCCGGGCACCGGCATCACCCGAACTGGATGACGAACCTGCGCGGCAGCGATCATGACGACCTCGAGCGCGAGGCGGCCGCGAGGCTCGCACGGGAGCGACCCTTTCGGGGCTGTACTACATCCGATCGCCGCCGGGCACGATCAGGGCAACGCTGCAGCGGCAGCGGGGTCACAGGAGAGCGGCGATGAAGCAGCTGACGGGGCTGGATGCGACCTTCCTGCATCTGGAGAACGCGACGCAGTTCGGCCACGTGTCGGGGCTGTCGATCTTCGCGCGGCCCGACGAGCCCGGCTACGACCCCTACGGCGCGTGGCGTGCGCAGCTGGTGCAGCGGCTGCACCTCCTGCCGCCGCTGCGCCGCCGTCTGGTCGAGGTGCCGCTGGGCCTCGACCATCCGTCGTGGATCAACGACCCCAACTTCGACCTCGACTTCCACGTCCGCCACACCGCGGTGCCGCCACCCGGCAGCGACGAGCAGCTCGCGACGACCGTCAGCCGCCTGGTGGCACGGCCGCTGGACCGCCGCCGGCCGCTGTGGCTGTCCTACGTCATCGAGGGTCTCGCCGACGACCGCTTCGCCGTGCTCACGATCGTCCACCACGCGGCCGTCGACGGCGCCTCGGGCGTCGAGCTGCTCACGCTGATGCTCGACGACACGCCCGAGCCGCAGGAGCGGCCGCGCGAGCGAGAGCCGTGGCGATCCGAGCGCGTCCCGTCCGACCTCGAGATGGTCGTCGGCGCGACCCTCAACCTGCCGCGCAAGCCGGCCCGCGCGATCCTGCTGGCGGCGCGGACCGCCCGTGAGCTGGGTCGCGCGACGCGCAACCCGGCGCTCGTCGTGGCCGCCAACCAGGTGCGCGGCAGCCTGCGCGGACCGCTGGGCACGGTGCTCAACCTCGGTCGCGACCGCGGGCAGGAGCGCGACGTCGCGACGCCGCTGCCGAGCATGCGCCCGCCCCGGACGCCGTTCAACGACAAGATCACCCCGCACCGCAAGCTCGCCATCGGCTCGACGTCGCTGGACGCGGTGAAGGCGATCAAGGTCACCTTCGGCGCGACGGTCAACGACGTGGTGATGGCCGTCTGCGCCGGCGGCCTGCGCACGTGGCTGGAGCTCCACGACGCGCTGCCCGACGATCCCCTGGTCGCGCTCGTGCCGGTCTCGATCCGGACGGGCCACGAGGCCGACCGCTGGACCAACCGCGTGTCGATGCTCACCACCGCGCTGCCGACCGACGAGCCGGATCCGGTGGCCCGCATCCATCGCGTGCACGACGCGATGTCCAGCAGCAAGGACCTGTTCCAGGCGCTGCCGGCCGAGCGGCTGACGGACTTCACGGAGTTCCCGCCGCCGGCGGTCTTCGCGCGGGCCATGCGCCTCAGCGCGCGGCTGCGCCTCGGCTCGCGGCTGGCTCCGGGCAACCTCGTGATCTCCAACGTCCCGGGGCCGCCCCGTCCGCTGTATGCCGCCGGCGCGCGGTTGGAGCACTACTACCCCGTGTCGGTGATCATGGAGGGCCAGGGCCTGAACATCACGGTTCAGAGCTACCTGGACCGCCTGGACTTCGGGCTCGTCGCCTGCCCGGAACTGGTTCCGGACGTCGATGCGCTGCTGGAGGCGATCCTGCGCGAGATCGACACGCTGGCCGACCTGGCGGCCTCCGGTGACGGCGCGCGCATTGATGAGCGGACCCCAACGCGGTAGGTTCCCGCATCCCGTACACACGCTCCCGGTCCACGCGAGCTGTCGTCTGTCCTGCTCGTCGTCGTCCTGGAGGTCCTACGAATGTCGTCCGTCCTTGCGCAGCTGCGCCGTCATGCCGTGGCGTTCACCGCGCTGTTCCTGCTGCTGGGCAGCAGCGCCTATGCGGTGGTCGGCCACCCGGCCGCCACGACACCCGCGAAGCTCTATGCGTGTGCCGGCGGAGTTGGCAGCACGCTGAAGAGCTCGACCGCCACGCGCAAGTGCCCCAAGGGGCAGCGCAAGATCTCCTGGAACGCGGAGGGCGAGCGCGGCCCCACGGGCGTGACCGGCGCCGCCGGCCGCGCGGGCGCACCGGGCGAGCCGGGCGCGGCGGGCGCCGAGGGCGCCCCCGGCCGCACCGGCGCCACCGGTTCGACCGGCGCCACGGGAGCGACGGGCCCCGCGGCTTCCGGGATCTACGGCGAGTTCTACTCGCTCATGCCCGGGGACACGTCCTACACCTACGGTCCCACCGGCAACGCGCCGACCGGCGCGCGGATCCTGTTCCCGCACGCCGGCGCGGCCCAGGGCGGCGTGGCCTACTCGGGCGGCGGGGAGTTCACGCTGCCCTCCGCCGGCACCTACCGCGTGTCGTTCTCGGTCACCCTCGCGCAGGCGGGCCAGTTGCAGATCGTCCTCAACTCCGTTCCGCTGCCGTACGCCATCTTCGGCAACGACGCAGCCAACAGCGAGATCACCGGCGAGGCCCTGGTCACGTCGCCGGGAGCCGGCTCGGTCATCTCGATCAACGCCCCGGGCAGCAACCCGAACGTCTCGCTCGCCGACGCGGCCGGCGGCTCGGTCCCGAGCGCGGCGACGCTGATCATCCAGCGCGTCGACGGCTAGCCCCGAACCGGCGGCTGGCTGCTGCCTCACGGCAGCAGTCGCTGCCGTCCCCGCGCCGTCTGCAGCAACTGCCGCGTCTTGGCGCTGCGCACGTACTCGTCGAGGCACCGGTGACGGATCCACGGTGCGCCGAACGGGTACGTGCGCGACTAGTCCAAGCGCGGGCGCCCGTGCGGCCAGCGCGCCTCGTCGCGGAGCGCCCGGAGCTCTCCGACGAGTTCGCGCTCGATGCGCCGGGCCTCGGGCTCCGGAAGGCCCGGGGGCCACGGCGGCGCGTCCTTGCGCTCAATCGCGCGCGTGGTCAGGTGCTCGATCATGAACGAGGTGATGACGCCCGCGTCGATCGCCCCGATGCTCCACGCTGCGGTCAGCACGCGGTCGCGGATCTGGGGGCTCCACTCGCCGCCGGCGTCGCAGGCCAGCTCGAGCTCGTGGTCGGCCGCGGCGCGCAGCCACGGCACGAGGTGGGACGGGATGACGACGGGGGCGCCCCGATACGGGGTAGCGTCCTGGATGCTCATGGAGTACGCCGCTCCTTGGGCCATGCCCCCGGCCTGCTCAAACAGGTGCGGGGGCGATGTACGTGATTGGTGGGTGGAGCCTATCCGGGGGTGCGGCGGGAACGGGGGAGCCCGCCTAGCCGGGGCCGGCGAGCCCGAACGTCGGCTCGGCCACCACGCTGAAGTCCGTCAGCGTCAGGGCGCCGAACGAGGTGATGAGCGCGACGTCGACCGCGTCGCGGCCGCGCCCGACGACGACGCGGCCCACGCGCGGCGTGTTGTTGCGCGCGTCGAAGGTGTGCCAGGCGCCGTCGAGGTAGACCTCGAACCAGGCGGCGAAGTCCATCGGCTCGGCGGGCGGCGGGACGCCGATGGTCGGGATGTAGCCGAAGACGTAGCGCGCCGGGATGTTGAGCGCTCGGCAGAAGCTGATCGCCAGGTGCGCGTAGTCGCGGCAGACGCCCTGGCCGGACCGGAAGGCGTCGGAGGCCGTCGTCCACGGGTTCGACGAGCCGGCCAGCCACTCGAGATGGTGATGGACGAAGTCGACGACGGCCTGCACGCGGGCCCATCCGGGCTTCAGGTCGCCGAAGCGCTCCCAGGCCTCGGTGCCGAGCTCGTCGGGCAGGCAGAAGCGGCTGGGCAGGACGAAGCTCAGCGCGTCGTCGGGCAGCTCGGAGACCGCGGTCTCGGGCAGGTCGTAGTCGGCAACGTCGACGGGTTGGGCGACGAGCACCTCCGCCGAATAGGTGACGTGTGAGCGACCGGCCGGCAGCGTGAAGCGCTCGCAGCGGTTGCCGTAGCCGTCGACGTAGCCGTGGTGGCCGGCGTTGGTCTCCCAGCTCTCGCGCGCCACCTGGACGCCGCGCTCGGCCACCGGCGCCACCTGCAGGATCGCCTCGACCGCCTGGCCGGTCTCCAGGCCGAACGCGCAGCCGACCGTGAGCCACAGGCCGTCGGGCAGCGTCTGGCCGAGATCGCCCGGCGGCATCGTGTCGGTCATCTGCCGCGCAGGATCGCACGGGCGCGCAGACCGCACGGTCCAAAGCCGCTTGGCCCGCGCGGCGGGTCGCGGCCGGTGGCCGCACAGCACCCCGGATCCTGGTCGTCCGGGCGCGATCCTCGGCTGGTTATGGCCTCGGTACGCGTGGGTATCGCTCGCGCGTCCAACAGGGTCTACCCCTTGACGGGGAGGAGTGCAGCGATGACGAAGTTCGGGTCCAGGGCGCGCCGGTCACGGCGTGCGGTCGCGGCGACGGTCGCGACGTTGAGCGTGGGGGTGGCCGCGGTGGCCACTGCGCCGGGATCGGCGCTGGCGGGCGGTGACGGCCACGGGTCCCACGGCCATGGCGACCAGCATGGCCACGGCGGTGGCGGCGGTGGCGGGGCCGTGTACCAGAACCCGAAGGCCCCGGTCCCCAAGCGCGTCGCGGACCTGCTGTCGCGCATGACGTTGGCCGAGAAGGTCGGCCAGATGACCCAGGCCGAGCGGGCTGGGGTGGCCACCGACGCGACGCCGATCACGACCCTCGGCCTCGGCAGCATCCTGTCGGGCGGCGGCTCGGTGCCGACCCCCAACACGCCGCAGGCGTGGGCCGACATGGTCGACGGCTTCCAGCGCGCGGCCCTGGCGACCCGGCTGCACATCCCGCTCATCTACGGCGTCGACTCCGTCCACGGGCACGGCAACCTCTACGGCGCGACCGTCTTCCCGCACAACATCGGCCTGGGCGCGACCCGTGACCCGGAGCTCGTGCGCGAGGTGGAGCACATCACCGCCGACGAGACCCGCGCGAGCGGTCCGCAGTGGGCCTTCGCGCCCTGCATCTGCGCCGCGCGCGACGACCGCTGGGGCCGCACCTACGAGAGCTTCGGTGAGGACCCCGACCTCGTGATCAAGATGGAGACCGCCATCGACGGCTTCCAGGGCGACGGCGGCCGCGACCTGTCCCATCGCGATCGCGTCCTGGCCACGGCCAAGCACTACGCCGGCGACGGCGACACCAAGTACGGCACCGGCAGCGGCGACTACAAGATCGACCAGGGCATCGCCGTCACCAACCGCCAGGACTTCTGGGACACGTCGCTGCGCCAGTACGTCCCGGCCGTGCAGGACCACAACGTCGGCTCGGTCATGCCGTCCTACTCCAGCGTCGACTGGACCGAGGACGGGGTCGGCAACCCCATCAACATGCACGGCAACCAGGAGCTGATCACCGGCACGCTGAAGGGCAAGCTGGGCTTCGACGGGTTCGTCATCAGCGACTACAACGGCATCGACCACATCGGCGGCGACTTCCACTCCAACGTGGTCGACGGCGTCAACGCCGGCATCGACATGTTCATGCAGCCGTCGAACTACGC
>DASYLT010000048.1:0-33324 GCA_036009425.1 Baekduia sp.
GGGTCGTCGCGATCTCCCGCGGCCAGATCAGCCAGTCGTTCCTCGACCAGGCGCTCGCCAAGGCGCAGCGCGCGGGCGCCGCGTCGTGAGGCGAGCGCTCGCCCTCCTGGCCGCGCTCCTCGCGCTCACCAGCGCGACCGCCCTCACCAGCGCCCAGGCCGCCCAGGCCCCGCGCGCGTCGGTCACCGACATCGAGGACGAGGTCATGTGCGTGGCCTGCGGCGTCCCGCTCGACATCGCCGAGTCCCCCCAGGCCGACCGCGAGCGGGCCTACATCCGCCGGCTCGTCGCCCGCGGCCTCACCAAGGACCAGATCAAGTCCGAGCTCGTCGCCACCTACACGGACCGCGTGCTGGCGATGCCGCAGAAGAGCGGCTTCGGGCTCGCGGCGTTCCTCGTGCCGATCGCGCTGGTCCTCGCGGCCCTCGCCGCCCTCGCCGTCTTCCTGCCCCGCTGGCGCAGCCGCGGCGACGGTCCGGGCGGGACGCGCGCGGGCTCCGGCACCGCCGCCCCCGAGCTGACCGGCGCAGACCGCCGCCGCCTCGAGGAAGATCTCGCGCGCTACGACGTCTGACCCAGCACGTCGACCACCCCGCCGCCCCATGCTCGCCGCCGCAGCCACCGCCTCATCCTCGGTCGACACGACCGTCTTCGCCGCCTTCGCGGTCGGCTTCGTGTCGTTCATCTCGCCGTGCGTGCTGCCGCTGGTCCCCGGCTACCTGTCGGCGATCTCCGGCGTGACGATCGACGAGATGCGCGGCGACGAGCGCGCGGTCGGCAAGGTGCTCGGCCCGGCGATCATCTTCTGCCTGTCGTTCACCATCATGTTCGTGGCGCTCGGCATGTCCGCGACGGGCATCGGCTCGACGCTGCACGACCACCAGGACACGCTGAACCGCATCGCCGGCTGGCTGATCGTGGTGCTCGGCGTCTTCTTCGTCTGCACGCTGTTCATCCCGCGGTTCAACCGCGAGTGGCGCCCCGAGGCGCTCATCTCGCGCGCCGGCGCCGGCGGGCCGGTCATCGCCGGATTGGCCTTCGCGGTGGCCTGGACGCCGTGCGTCGGCCCGACGCTCGCCTCGATCCTCGCCGCCGCGTCGACGTCGGACACCGTCGGCAAGGGCGGCCTGCTGCTGGCCTTCTACTCCCTCGGCCTCGCGATCCCGTTCCTGGTCACCGCGGTCGCGTTCGACCGGGCGACCACGGCGTTCCGCTGGCTGCGCGACCGCCACGTGCTGGTCACCGCGCTTTCGGGCGCGGTGCTCATCGTCATGGGGGTCCTGATCCTCAGCGGCGAGCTGACGACGCTCAACGCCAAGGCCCAGCACGGCCTCTCGAGCCTCGGGCTGGACTTCCTCTACAACCTGTAGCGGGCCGGCCGGGCCCGCGGGTCCTACATCTCCTGCGGGGCGCTCACGCCGAGCAGGTCCAGCGCCCGCGCGATCGTCCGCTGCGCCGCGACCGACAGCGCGATGCGCAGCGACTCGAGCTCCTCGGGCTCGGCGCCCACGACCTGGCAGTCGCGGTAGAACGCCGTGAACGCCTGGGCCAGCTCGAGCGCGTAGGTCGCGATGCGGTGCACCGCACGCCGGTCGGCCGCCTCGACGGCCTCCTGCGGCCACGCCAGCAGCTTCGAGATCAACGCCCGCTCGCTCGGGTGCAGCTCCAACGCCGAGCCGAACCCGGGCGCGCCCGCGGCGGCCAGCGCCGCGTCCACGCGCTCCTCGCCCGCCTTGCGCAGCACCGCGGCGATCCGCGCGTGCGCGTACTGCACGTAGTACACGGGGTTCTCGGACGACTCGCTCTGCGCGAGCTCCAGGTCGACCTCGATCGTCGTGTCGTGCGACCGGTTCAGCAGGAACCACCGCGAGGCGTCGACGCCGATCTCCTCGACCAGCTCGTCGAGCGTGACGAACTCGCCGGCGCGCTTGCTCATCGACACCTTCTCGCCCCCGCGGACGAGGTGCACGAACTGCATGATCAGCAGGTCCAGGGCGGCGGGATCGTCGCCGAGCGCCTGGTAGGCGGCGCGCATGCGATTGATGTAGCCGTGGTGGTCGGCGCCCAACACGTACACCATGCGATCGAAGCCGCGCTCGCGCTTGTTCTGCGCGTAGGCGATGTCGGAGGCGAAGTAGGTGTGCTCGCCGCTGGAGCGCTCCAGCACCCGGTCCTTGTCGTCGCCGAACTCGGTCGTGCGCAGCCACAGGGCCCCGTCGGACTGGTAGGAGCGGCCCTGGGCCTCGAGCACCGCGAAGCCGTGCGCCACCCCGGACGTGCCGTCGTCGCCGGCCTCGTGCAGCGAGCGCTCGCTGAACCAGACGTCGAACTCGACGCGGAACGCGTGCAGCGACGCGCGCGCCCGCTCGACCATCATCGCCACGGCCTCGGCGCCGACGTCCTCCACGGGACGCGTGGCCGCGTCGGGGATCTCCAACGCCAGCGTCGCCACGTAGTCGCCGACGTAGCCGTCCTCGGGCACCTCTTGCCCTCGCGCTCGCGCCTGCACCGAGCGCCCGAAGTTGGCGACCTGCGAGCCGTAGTCGTTGATGTAGAACTCGCGCGTGACGTCGTGGCCGACGAACGAGAACAGCCGCGCGAGCGCATCGCCGTAGGCGGCGTTGCGCGCGTGGCCGACGTGCAGCGGCCCGGTCGGGTTCGCGCTGACGAACTCGACGTCGACGTTCTCGAACACCGGTGCCGACGCGGCGCCGAAGCGGTCGCCCGCGGCCAGGACGTGCCCCAGCGCGTCGGCGTACCAGGCATCGCTCAGGAACAGGTTCAGGAACCCGGGACCGGCGACTTCGACGCGCTCCAGCGAGGAGCCGAGCCCGCTGCGCAGCTCCTCGGCCAGGCGACCGGCCACGTCGCGCGGCGCAGCCTTCATGATGGGCGCCAGCAGCATCGCGGCGTTCGTCGCGTAGTCGCCGTGCTCGGCCTGGCGCGGGCGCTCCAGCGTCGGGCGGCCCTTGGGCGCCGGGGCGTCGGCGCCGGCGGCCGCCGACGCGGCGCGCTCCACGGCGGCGCGCAGGTCGTCGACCGGGCTGGTCACTGCGGGGCTCCGGCGTGGACGGCGACGTGCATCCCCTCATCCTACGCGGCGCGGCGCCGCCTCAGCCCTCGCGCGGGCCGCCCGCAGTCAGTAGTGATACGGCTCGTTGCCGAGGATCTTGTGCGCCCGGTAGACCTGCTCGAGCAGCACGACGCGCGCCAGCTGATGGGGCAGCGTCAGCGGCCCGAACGACAGGCGATGGTCGACGCGATCCAGCTCGACGCCGCCGAACGCGCCGCCGATGACGAACCAGAGGTCGCGGCCCTCCATCCGGCGCTGCTCCATCCACCGGCTGAACGCGACCGACTCGTAGGTCTCGCCGCCGCTGTCGAGCAGCGAGACGTAGGCGCGCTCGGGGATCCGCTTGGCGACCTGCTCGTCGTCGCGCACCTCCATGACCTCCACGCGGGCCTGGCCGGCGAGCAGCTTGCGGTAGTGCTGGACGTCGTCCGCGTACGGAGGCTTGATGCGCCCAACGGCCAGCACGACGATCTTCATCAGGTTGCGATACTGGCACCTATGGCTGACGAGCACCACGGGCCCGAGCGGCACATCAACATCCATTTCGACCCGTCCGAGATGGCCGGCCACTACGCGAACTTCGCGAACGTCAGCCACTCCGACTACGAGTTCACGGTCACCTTCGCCCGCGTCGACCACGAGGTCGAGGACGAGGAGGTGCCCGGCGTGGTGGTCACACGCGTGAACCTGTCGCCGAAGTTCATGCGCGAGCTCATCGACGCGATGCAGGACAACTTCTCGAAGTGGGAGACCCGCGAGGGGATCAAGAACCTGCCCGAGTACGGGGGTCCGGCCGGCGGCCCGCCCCCGCCCGAAGACGACGACTGACGCGCCGCAACACCGCTGGCAGCGCGGTCGGTGCGACCTCGGCCGCGGTAGCCTCACCGCAGGCTGAGCGCGCCACGCGGCGCGTCGCGGGCCCGGGTCCTCCCCCTCAGATCGACCCGGCGCCCTCCCCGGCCTGTCTCCATGCGCATCGCAGTCCTCTCCGACATCCACGGCAACCTCCATGCCCTCGACGCCGTCCTGGCGGACGTGGAGCGCGAGGACGTGCACGAGATCTGGTGCCTGGGCGACGTCGTGGGCTACGGCGCCGACCCCAACGACTGCTGCGCGCGCGTCCGCGAGCAGGCCGACGTCGTCCTGGCCGGCAACCACGACATGGCCGTCACCGGCGACCTGTCGCTGGACGAGTTCTCCCGCGGCGCCGCGATCGCCGCCCGCTGGACGCAGGAGGTCCTGCACGCCGACCATGTCTCGTGGCTGCGAGGCCGGCTCGCCCAGGGCGAGGCGCGCGCGGTCGGCCTGTTCCACGGCAGCCCCCGCGATCCCGTCTGGGAGTACGTGCTGAGCTCGCTGCTGGCGGAGCTGTGCTTCGACACGATGCGCGAGCGCGTCGGGCTCGTCGGCCACTCCCACGTCGCGCTGTCGTTCGTGCGCCGCGAGGGCGATGCCGCCACCGGCGAGCCGCGCCGCGGCGGCGACGCGGTCGACCTCTCCACCGGCGAGTGGATTCTCAACCCCGGCAGCGTCGGCCAGCCGCGCGACGGCGACTCGCGCGCCGCCTGGATGCTGCTGGACCTCGACCTGTGGCGCGCCCAGTGGCGCCGGACCGAGTACGACATCTCCGGCGCCCAGGCGGCGATCCGGGCGGCGCGGCTGCCTGCGTCGCTGGCGGACCGGCTGGAGTACGGGCAGTAGCCGTGCGCCGCCTCCTGCCCTACGTCATCGCCCTGATCCTCGGCGTCGCCGCCGCGGTGGGCGTCGGCTGCGGCGACCGCTCCAAGCTGGTCCCCCCGAGCCAGGCCTCGAACCTGAAGGCGCAACTGGCCCAGATCAAGTCCGACGTCGACGCCGGCCAGTGCACCGGGCTCACCGACAAGCTGCGGCGCCTGCACTCCGACGCCGCCTCGCTGGGACCGCCGGTGGATCGTTCGCTGCGCAGCCGCATCAACGACGGCGTCCGTGCGTTGGAGCAGACAGCGCCCGACGACTGCGCGACGGCGGCCGCGGGACAGACCGACACGACGCCGACACAGACCGTGCCGACCGACACGACCCCCGCCGAGACCGTGCCGACCGACACCACCCCGACCGACACGACGCCGGCCGACACGACCACCCAGCCCCCGGCGACCACGACCGAGCCCACCGTGCCGACCGACACCACCCCGGCTCCGACGACGACGACCGACCCCAACGCGCCCCCAGCCGACAACGGCGGGACGCCCGGCGACGGGCAGGTGCCCTGATGGCCGGCGAGGTCATCGCCGGGCGCTACGAGCTGGGCGACCGCCTGGGGCTCGGCGGCATGTCGACGGTCCTGGTCGCGTTCGACAGCCGGCTGGAGCGCTACGTCGCGGTCAAGCTGCTGGCCGAGCACCTGGCACAGGACGCGCAGTTCGTCACCCGCTTCCGCCGCGAGGCGATGGCGGCCGCGCGGCTGGTCCACCCCAACATCGTCCAGGTCTACGACTTCGGGCTCGACGACGTCAGCGGTCGCCACTACATCGTCATGGAGCGGATCGTCGGCCCGTCGGGCGCGCAGGTGCTGCGCGACCGGGGCCACCTGCCGATCGACGAGGCCGTGGACTGGATCGCCCAGGGGTGCCGCGGACTGGCCTACGCCCACCGCAGCGGACTGGTGCACCGCGACGTCAAGCCCGGCAACCTGCTGCTGTCGGAGGGCGACGGCACGGTGAAGCTCGCCGACTTCGGCATCGCCAAGCTCTCCAGCGAGGAGTCGTCGATCACCCAGATCGGCTCGGTCCTGGGGACCGCCGCCTACCTGGCGCCCGAGCAGGCCGCCGGCGAGGAGGCCGGCCCGGCCGCCGACCTCTACGGCCTCGGCGTCGTCGCCTACCAGCTGCTGACGGGACGCCTGCCCTACGAGGCCGCGTCGCTGACCGAGCTCGCGCTCAAGCAGCAGCGCGAGGTGCCCCAGCCGCTGCACCACATCGACCCGAGCATCCCGGTCGCGCTCAGCGTCGCCGTCGAGCGCGCCCTCGCGCTGGACCCGCGCCGCCGCTACGCGAGCGCCGAGGCGATGCGCGAGGCGGTCCTCGACGGTGCCCAGGGCATCGGCCCCGACGAGGACGCCACCGCGATCGCCCAGGCCGATCAGACCTCGGCCACCACCGTGCTGCCGAGCGAGACCGGTCCGATGGTCGCCCCGCGGGCGCCGCGCTCCCCCCGCCGGGCCGCGCCGGCGCCTGAGCCCGCCGCCGCCTACCCCGAGCAGCAGCCGAGCCGCCGGCGCCGCCGCGAGGAGCCGCCACCGGCACCCGCCCGCCGTGCCAAGCGCCGCCGCGGCGCCTTCCGCCGGATGCTGACGACGCTGGTCCTGCTGCTCGTGCTCGCCGGCGCAGGCGCCGCCGCGTACGTCGCGACGTCCACCCGCAGCAACTCCGTGCAGCTGCGCCGGGTCGCCTACGACCAGGCCAACCAGGTCGTCGACCAGCTCACCCAGCTGATCAACGACAACACGAGATGATGTAGAGGTCCGTACGCTGTCCCGATGGGACGCGAGACGTACGACGTCAACGGCAAGGTCGTGCTGGTCACCGGCGCGGCACGCGGGATCGGCCTGGAGTCCGCGCGGCGACTGCACGCACGCGGCGCGAAGGTGGCGCTCGTGGGCCTGGAGCCCGACGAGCTGGACGCGCGCGCCGCCGAGCTGGGCGACGGCGCCGCCGCCTTCCACGCCGACGTCACCGACTGGGACCAGCTGCAGGCCGCCGTCGACGGGGCGGTCGACCGCTTCGGCGGCATCGACGTGTGCATCGCCAACGCCGGCGTCGCGAACGTCGGGACGATCGGCGGCATGGCCGCCGACGACTTCGAGCGCGTCATCGAGGTCAACCTCCTCGGCGTGTGGCGCACGATCCGCACCGCGCTGCCCCACGTCGTGCAGCGCCAGGGCTACGTGCTGCCGGTGTCGTCCATGTCGGCGGTGATGCATCTGCCGCTGATGGGTCCGTACACGATGGCCAAGGCCGGCGTGGAGGCGTTCGCCGACGCGCTGCGCATGGAGGTCGCCCACACCGGCACCAAGGTCGGCGTCGCCTACTTCAGCTTCATCGACACCGACATGGTGCGCGACACCTTCGCCCATCCGGCCGCCGCCCTCTCGCGCAAGGCGAGTCCCGGCTTCATGACCCGGCCGATCCCGCTCGCCAAGGCGGGCGATGCGATCGAGCGCGGCGTCCTCGGCCGGCTGCGCACGACCTACGCGCCGCGGTGGTCGGGCGCGCTGATCGCGCTGCGCGGCGTGGCCCAGCCGCTGATCGAGCGCGGCATGCTCGCCCGGCCCAAGGATCACGTCGAGGCGATCCAGGCCGCCCAGGCCGCCGAGTCGCAGGCCGGCGACGCGCCCACCGGCACGCACGTCGACGCGCGCTACGCCCGGCCCGCCGGGGAGCAGGGCAAGCTCCCGCGCGTGGGGTCGGGGGGCTAGGGCTCAGGGGGCGATCCCGCCCCGGAGCGCGCGGGGCTAGGGCTCAGGGCGCGATGCCGCCCCGGATCGCGGCCGCCTCGGCCGCCAGCCTCCCGGCGATGATCGCCTCGCGCAGGCGCGTCATGGTGCGGCGCACGAACGCGAGGTTGTGGACGACGAGCAGCCGCAGGCCGGTGAGCTCGCGGTTCTTGACGAGGTAGCGCAGGTAGCCGCGGGTGTTGCCGGCCGCGCAGGTCGGGCACGGGCAGCCCTCGTAGAGCGGCTCGTCGGAGTCCTTGAAGCGCCCGCCGGTCAGGTCCATGCGCCAGCGCCGGTCGGGTTCGGGGACGAGCGCGACGCCGTGCCGGCCCAAGCGCGTCGGCATCGCGCAGTCGAACGTGTCGATGCCCAGCTCGACGCCGCGGACGAGGTCGTCGATGTCGCCGATGCCGAGCAGGTGGCGCGGCGGCGCCTCGGGCAGGACCTCGGTCGCCATCGCGACCACGTCGTACATCTGCGGCTTGTCGGCGCCGAGCGAGCCGCCGATCGCGATGCCGTCGACGCGCGAGGCGCCGATCGTCTGGGCCGACTCCTTGCGCAGGTCCTCGTAGACGCCGCCCTGGACGATGCCGTAGACGAGCTGGCCCTCGGGGCCGTGCTGCTCGTGCCAGTCCAGGCAGCGCTCGAGCCAGCGGTGGGTCCGCTCGGTCGAGCGCGCGGTGTAGTCCTTGCTGACGTTGAACGGCGTGCACTCGTCGAAGACGAGCGCGATGTCGGAGCCCAGCGCGGCCTGGATCTCCATGGACGTCTCCGGCGCCAGGAACTTCTCGGAGCCGTCGATGTGCGAGCGGAACCGCACGCCCTCCTCGGTGATCCCGAGCGTCTTGCCGTGGCGCTCGCCGCCGTGCGACGCGCGGCCCTTGATCTCGTCGGCGACGGTGCCGTGGCCCATCGAGAACACCTGGAAGCCGCCGGAGTCGGTGATGATCGGATGCTCCCACCGCATGAACTCGTGGAGCCCGCCGAGGCCCCTGATGCGCTCGTGACCGGGGTCCAGGAACAGGTGATAGGTGTTGCCCAGCACCATGTCGTAGCCGAGGTCGCGCACCTCCTGGGGCGTGAGGCCCTTCACGGTGGCCTTGGTCGCCAGCGGCACGAAGGCGGGGGTGCGGACCTCGCCGTGGGCGGTGCGCAGCACGCCGGCGCGCGCGCGGGAGCCCGGGTCGCGGGCGAGGATCTCGAGAGGGGACGCCATCGGCGCCCGATCCTAGAGAGACTCCTAGGCGGACCGGGCGCCGGGGCGTCGACCGGGGCTACGACGTCGCGGCCTGCTCGGCGGCGCGGCCCTCGATCGCCGGCGGCTGGTCGCCGACGGCGATCTGCAGCTTGCGCGGCTTGCGCTGCTCGGGCTTCGGGATCCGGACCTCGAGGACGCCCTGCGCGAAGCGCGCGGTGATCGCGTCGCCGTCGACGCCCTTGGGCAGCGTGAGCGAGCGGCTGAACGCGCCGCTGGCGCGCTCCAGGCGGTAGAAGCCCTCGCCACGGTCCTCGTGCTCGATCCTGCGCTCGCCCGAGACCGTCAGCACGTTGTCCTCGAGCGCCAGGTCGACGTCGCCCTCCGACATGCCTGGCAGGTCGGCGCGCAGGACGAACTGGTCGTCGGTCTCGACCAGGTCCATCGGCGGGACCCAGCGCCGCGCGCCGGCGGTGCCGCCGCCCGTCCCGGCGCCCGGCGTGTCGAAGAACGTGCTGAAGAGCCGGTTCATCTCCTGCTGCAGCGAGTTGATCTCGCGCGCGGGCTCCCACCGGATAACGGCCATCACGAACCTCCTTCGTGGTAGATCGGGTGCTGTGCAAATGATGAAATCTCAGTCCGCCCATGTCAAGCACGGGGTCAGTCACCACAAGATCGAGGGCGGATCGGGGACGGTCCCCAGCGAGGTGGCCGCTAGCGTCAGGGCGATGACGAAGCTCGGAACCAGCGACCTCGACGTCAGCACGCTCTGCCTGGGGACCAACGTGTTCGGCTGGACGGTGGACGAGGCGGCGGCGCACGCGGTCCTCGACGCCTACGCGGCCGGCGGCGGGACCTTCGTCGACACCGCCGACGCCTACTCCGCCTGGTTGCCCGGCAACGAGGGCGGCGAGTCGGAGGCGATCATCGGCAACTGGCTGGGCGCCCACCCCGAGCGCCGTGACGACCTCGTGGTCGCCACGAAGGTCGGGTCGCTGGCGAGTGCCAAGGGCCTGTCGCGCGCGTCGATCCTCAAGGGCGCCGAGGACTCGCTGCGCCGCCTGCAGACCGACCGCATCGACCTCTACTGGGCCCACATCGACGACGAGGACACGCCGCTGGATGAGACCCTGGGCGCGTTCGGCGAGCTGATCGCCGCCGGCAAGGTCCGGGCGATCGGCGCCTCCAACTACTCCGCGCCGCGCCTGGCCGAGGCGCTGGACGTCGCCCGCCGCGAGAACCTCCCCGCCTACGTGGCGCTGCAGCCGAACTACAACCTGATGGATCGGGCCGCCTACGAGGACGGCCCGGCCGGCGTCGTCGCCGAGCACGGCCTCGCGACCGTCCCGTACTTCGGCCTGGCCCGCGGCTTCCTCACCGGCAAGTACCGCCCCGGCGGACCGGACGTCGACAGCCCGCGCGCACCGGCGGCCGCGGCCTATCTGGAGCGCGGCGGGGCCGCCGTCCTCGATGCGCTGGACGAGCTCGCCGCCGCCCACGACGCGCCGGTGGCCGCGATCGCGCTGGCCTGGCTGGCCGCGCAGCCCAACGTGGTCTCCCCCATCGCCAGCGCCCGCACCGTGCAGCAGCTCGAGGACCTCCTGCCCGTCAACGACCTCGCGCTGAGCGACGACGAGATCGCCCTGCTCTCGGCCGCCTCGGCCGGTGCGAGCCCGGGCGCGTGACCCGCGCTGGGTCCGGAGCCCCGAACGTGACCTCCCGCGAGCGCCTGCACCGCATCGGCCTGGTGGTGCATCCACACCGCCCGCTCGACAACGCCCTCGAGACGCTGCGCACGTGGGCCGCCGAGCACGACACCGACGTCGTCCAGGTGCCGATCGACGGCCAGGAGCGGAGCGTCGCCCCGCCCGGCGACGCCGCCGACTGCGATCTGATCGTCGCCATGGGCGGCGACGGCACGACGCTCGCGGCGCTGCACGCGGGCGCCGCCGCCGACAAGCCCGTCCTCGGCGTCGCCTGCGGCAGCCTCGGCGCGCTGACGGCGGTCGCGGCCTCCGACCTCGCCGAGGCGCTGCGCGACGTCGCGGCCGGCAACTGGCGTCCGCGCCCGATCCCCGGCGTCGCCGTGTCGGCCGACGGCGGCGAGCCGCTGGTGGCGCTCAACGACCTGGTCGTCGTCCGCAAGGGCGCCGGGCAGGTGGTGGTCGGCATCGACGTCGACGGCGAGCTCTACGTGCGCTTCGCCGGCGACGGCATCGTCATCGCCACGCCGCTGGGCTCCAGCGCCTACACGATGGCCGCCGGCGGACCGATCCTCGCTCCCAACGCCGGCGGCTACGTCCTCACGCCGCTGGCGCCCCACGGCGGCTGCGGGCCGCCGCTGGTCGTCGGCCAGGACAGCCGGGTGGCCGTCACGATCGAGCCCGGCCACAGCGGCGCGCGCATCGAGTTCGACGGCCAGATCAAGGACATCGAGCCGCACCGGCTGGAGATCGCCTGGCGCGACGCCCATGCGACGCTCGTGCGATTCGGCGGCGATGAGACCTTCATCGCCGGCCTGCGCCGCCGCCGGATCATCCTCGACAGCCCGCGGGTCCTCGCGCGCGACGACCGCCTCGGCACGCCGCTGACCGAGTAGCCCCCGCCCGCCGCCGCAGGCCCTCAGCGAATGGATCGCTCGGCGAGCTTGATCGCCTGGGCGGCGTTGTCCTTGGTCACGAAGTTCGGACCGGTCGGGATCACGTCGCCCTGCGCCGGAAACAGGCCGTAGCGCGCCCGCTGCGCCAGCAGCACGACGGGCAGGTAGCCCTGCAGGTAGGCCTGCTGGTCGACCGCGAACGCCAGCCGGCCCTGCCGCACCGCCTGCAGGATCTCGGGGCCGAGGTCGAACGAGCCGATCGGCAGCGTCCGCCCCTTCAGCCCCCTGAGCGCCGCCTGGCCGCTGGTGCCGTTGAGCGCCAGCACGCCGTCGGACTTCGTGGCGTCGACCGCCTTCGCGATCCGCTTCGGCGCGCCGGGATCGAGATCGTCGATGCGGATCGTCCGCATCCGGCCGCCCGCCGCGCGCATGGCCTTCGCCAGCCCGGCGCAGCGCGCGTCGAGTCCCTGGTTGGGGATCTGCAGGTTGACGCAGAGCGCGCGGCGCACCCCCATCCGCGCGAGCCGCTGCCCGGCCTTGAAGCCGGCCGGCTCCTCGGGCTGGCCGACGTGCGCGAGCACGCCGAGCTTCTTGTAGGTGTCGCTGCCCGAGTTGATGGTGACGGTGGGGATGCCGGCCTTGACGGCGCGGCGGATCGCGGGTGCGAGGCCCGGCTCGGGCAGCGAGACGACGAGCCCGTCGGGCTTGCTCGCCACGGCCTGATCGATGAGCGTGACCATGTGATCGAGGCTGTAGACGTCGGGGGCGCGGTAGGTGATGAGCACGTCCATCTGGCGTCCCGCGGCATCCACCCCGTTGCGGACGATCGCCCAGAACGCGCTCGAGGCCTGGCCGTGGGTGACGACGGCGATCCGGGTGCTGTCGCTCGTCGGCTCGCCCGGCGCGACGCCGGGCCGCTGGGCCGCACCGCCGCTGGGGACCGTGCCGCTCCCGACGGTCACGGGACCCTCGCTCACGGTCGTGGTGCCACCGCAGCCGGCCGCCAGCAGGCCGATCGCGACGGCCAGCGCCGCCGCCGGGTGGGTCCGCACGGTGCGTGTCACGATCCCTCCTCGTTCTCGGTGGGAATGCGAGCCCGCAGGCGCGTTCCGGCACCGGGCGGGCTGTGGATGTCCATCTCGCCGTCGACGGCCGAGAGGCGGTCCTGCAGCCCGCGCAGCCCGCTGCCGGCGCCGACGTCCACGCCGCCGACGCCGTCGTCGCTCACGTCGACGAGCACCTGGCCGTTGACCTGCCGCACGGCGATCTCGACGTTCGACGCCTGCGCGTACTTGACGACGTTGGTCAGCGCCTCGGCGACGACGAAGTAGGCGGCGGCCTCGACCGGCTTGGAGAGGCGATCGGTCACCTCGACGGTCGCGTCGACCGCGACGGGCGTCCGCTCGGCCAGCGCGTCGATGGCCGGCGCCAGGCCGCGATCGGTGAGGATCGTCGGGTGGATGCCGCGTGCCAGCTCGCGGAGCTCCGCCAGCGCGCTGGACAGGCGCTCCGACAGCCCGTCGACCGCCGTCACCAGGTCCTCGCGGTCCCCGGCGCGGGCGCGCAGCAGGCGCAGCTCGAGGGCGAGCGCGACGAGCTGCTGCTGAGCTCCGTCATGCAGGTCGCGCTCGATCCGCCGCCGCGCGGCGTCGGTGGCCTCGACGATCCGCAGCCGCGAGACCCGCAGCTCCTCGACCCGCGCGCGCAGGTCGGCCTTGAGCCGTTCGTTGTCGATCGCCAGGGCCGCCGCGGCCGCCGCGGCCTGCACCAGCTCGCTCGTCGTCTCCAGCGCGGCGTTGTGGACGATCGCCGCCACGGGCCGGCCGTCCTGCTCGACGGCCGTCCACGCCCGCCCCGTCGTGGGGTCGGGCAGCTCGACGCGCTGGCCGCTCTCGTCGACGAACATCTCGCGGTCGGGCAGCCAGTAGGCGATCGCGACCGAGTGGTCGCCGAGGCTCTCGGCCAGCAGCTCGCGCACCGGCGCGTTGGGCGTGATGCGCGGCAGCAGCAGCGCGCGCGTGATCGTGCAGAGCAGCGTGTGCAGCGCGTCGAGCGCGGCGAGCGCCAGCACCGCGCTCGGCACCGCGAGCACCAGGAGCGCGACCCCGAGGCCGGGCCCGAAGGACCATGGCCCGAAGTAGTCCACGTCGCCGAGGTCGGCCATCGCCTCCATGCCGAGCCGGACCAGCCAGGCGCAGAGCGCGACCGGCGCCAGGCCGACGATCAGCAGCGCCACCGTCAGCGGCGGCTTGATCGCCAGCAGGGCGACCGTCCGCCACAGCGAGCGGTCGGCCAGCACGTCCAGCGAGCGGCGCCAGAGGGTGCCCATCGCCGGACGTCGGCCGGCGGCCAGCGACGGGACCCGCGTGCCGAGGAACCGGTTGGCCAGCCGGCGGTCGATGCCGACCAGCCGGCGGCAGGCGGCCGCGGCGGCGCGCAGCACCGGCAGCCCGACGCGGAGGATGCTCAGCGCCGCCCCGACGGCCAGCAGCAGCACGGCGAGGACGCCGAGGATCGCGATCGGGATGCTCGCCGCCAGGTAGGCGAGGACCTGGGCGGCGCGCCGCGTCCGCCGCGGCAGCGCCAGGCCGGCGATCACGGCGTGCGCTCCACGACGACCGAGCCCGAGCCGCTGAGCGCCTGCACCGAGAACGGAGCGCCGGAGTCGGCGGCGACGCCCCGGACCGTCGGCGCGCCGCCCGAGGTCGAGGCGTCGATCCGGTAGCGCCCGGCCGGGACCCGCGCCCGCACGGAGCCCGTGGTGGTGCGCAGCGCCAGCTGCGGCGGCGGGCAGGCGGTGGCGGCGCTGACGTCGCCGCCGGCCTCCGCGCGCGCCTGCAGCGAGAAGCCGCAGAAGCCCGTGATGTCGATGTCGCCACGGCCGGTCGTCACGACCGCCGAGCCGCGGTAGCCGTCCAGCCGCACGGAGCCGTCGCCGGTGCGGACGGTCAGCGGCAGGTTGTCGGGGACGATCAGGCGATAGTGCGCCGAGCAGCCGTGCAGGACGGTCTTCGGGCACCGCGAGCGCACCGCGAACACGCCGCCCGACACCGACCGCTGCGTGGTCGGGCCGTGGCCGAAGCCGAACCGGTCGACGTGCTGCACGGCGACCGTGGTGCGGCGCCCGCCGCCCTCGACGGTCACGTCGGCGTCGCCGAGGTCGAGCGTCATGCCGCTGACGGTGCCGGCGACCGTGTAGGACACCCGGCGCTCCTCCGACGAGCCAAGGCTCCACACCCCCAGCGCGATCACCCCAACGGCCACCACCGCCGCGCAGCCCGCGACGAGGCGTCCCCAGGGGGTCAGGCGGGAGGCACGGGCCGGGGCGGGCACGGCGCCACTCTAAAGCGACGGCACCGCCTCGTGGAATAGCCCATCTAGCAGTCGCAGGCGTCCGGCGCCGCACGAGCGGCACCCGGCAGCACGCGGTCCCACACCGAGCCGAGGACCTCCAGCTCGTCGGCACTGAGATGCGAGAGGAACAGCGTGCGCACGCCGGCGAGGTGCGTCGCCCGCGCGGCGCCGAGCTTCTCGTGCCCGGCGGGCGTCAGCTTGGCGAACGCGCCGCGCGCGTCGCTCGCGCACGACTCGCGGACGAGCAGGCCGTCGCGCTCGAGGCGGTCGACGAGCCGCGTGAGGCCGCTGCGGCTCAGCAGCACCGACGAGGCCAGGTCGCACATCCGCATCTTCTGGCCCTCGGCATCGGCGAGGTAGACCAGCACCTCGTAGGAGGTCAGCGGAAGGCCGTGCTCGCGATCGAGCTCGGCGTCCAGGGCCTTGGACAGCGAGGCATGGACGCGGAGCAGGCCACGCCAGGCGCGCAGCTCTCCCTCGTCCAGGTCGCCGCCATCGGCGTGGGTGGGAACCGTCGTGGTGGTGGACACGAGAACCGCATGGTTGCACGAACAACCGCCATGCGCCAACCGGTGACGGTCGCCGCGGGTACGGCGCCTAGACGCGCTCGAGCACGACGACCGGGATCGGCCGGTCGGTCTTGGTCTGGTACTCGTCGTAGGCCGGCCACTCGCCGGTCATGATCGTCCAGAGCTCGGCCTGCTCTTCGGGCGTCGCGTCGCGCGCCCGGGCGGTGAACCGGTCGCCCTTGACCTGCACTTGGACCTCCGGCTGGGCCTGGAGGTTCAGGTACCAGGCGGGCGGCTCCGGGGCTCCGCCCTTGGACGCGACGACGAGGTGATCGTCGCCGTGCGTGCCGTAGATCAGGGCCGACTTGCGCTCGTCACCGGACTTGCGACCGGTCGTGGTGAGGATCAGCGTCTGGGTGCCCTCCCAGTCGTGGCCCTCCGCCCCGTCGGTCGCCTCGTAGCGCTCCACGTGCTTCTCTCCGTACAACATCGGCCGATCCTACTCCGCGACGCCCGGGCCGTCGACGCGCTCGCGCAGCGCGACGCGCGTGGCCAGCCAGCCGCGCTCCAGTCGCGCCGCGGCGTCCTGCAGCTCCGCGCCCGGCGCACCGCGGGTGGCGAGCTGCTCCAGCTCGTTGGCGACGTCGTTGAGCAGACCGGCGCCGACGGCCAGGCAGCCGCCCTTGAGCCGATGCGCCCCCTGGGAGACCTCGAGGTGATCGACGCCCTCCGCGGCCAGCACGATCCGCTCGATGATCGGTGGCGTCGAGTCGATGAAGGAGTGCACGACCTCGCGGACGACGTCGAGCGGGAAGTCGCGCCCCAGGTCGGCGAAGCGCTTCTCGTCCAGCGGCGGCGCCGAGGCCGGCGCGACGACCGCCGCGCGGCCGACCGCGGTGCCGCCTCCTCGCTCCTCCGCGTGCCGCTCGACCTCCGGCAGCCAGCGTGCGAGCACCGCGTCGATCTCGTCGGGGCGCAGCGGCTTGGCGAGGTAGTCGTCCATCCCGGCGGCCAGGCAGCGCTCCCGGTCGCCGGCCATCGCGTGGGCCGTCATCGCGACGATCGGCAGCCGCTCGTCGTCCTCGCCCTCGCGGATCCGGCCGGTGGCCGCGTAGCCGTCCAGCTCGGGCATCTGGCAGTCCATGAACACCAGGTCGACCTCGCCCCGCTGTGCGATGCGCACCGCCTCCAGGCCGGTCCGTGCGACGACGGTCCGGTGTCCGCGGCGGCTCAGCACCTTCTCCATCAGGATGCGGTTGACGTCGTGGTCCTCGGCGATGAGGATCAACGCGCCGCGCGCGTCCTCGTCGCGCGCCTGCGCCTCCTCCTCGGCCACGGCCAGTCCCTCCCGGCGCGCCATCGGCGCCTGGTGCATCGCGGAGGCGATCGCGTCGTACAGGCGCGACTGGCGCACCGGCTTGGTCAGGAACTCGGTGACGCCCGCCTCGCGCGCCGCGGCCTGGCCGGTCCCCGAGGACGTGAGCATGACCATGCGCGTCGCGCGCAGCGCGGGCGCCGCGACGATCCGCCGCGCCAGCTCGACGCCGTCCATGCGGGGCATGTTGTAGTCGAGCACCGCCACCTCGAACGGCTCCCCGCGCTCGACGGCGCGCTGCATGGCGTCCAGCGCGTCCTCGCCGTCGGCGCAGCACGTCACGCGCATGCCCCAGGAGCCGAGGTAGGCCTCCAGCACGCGGCGATTGGCCGCGGTGTCGTCGACGGCAATGACCTTCAGGCCGCGCAGCTCGACCGCCGCGGGCAGGCGCGTCGGCTCGGCGTGTGCGGGCGCCAGCCGGGCGGTGAACGCGAACGTGCTGCCCCGGCCCGGCTCGCTGCGGACGGTCAGCGCGCCACCCATGATCTCGACGAGCTGGCGGCTGATCGTCAGGCCGAGGCCGGTGCCGCCGAAGCGGCGCGTGGTGGACGCGTCGGCCTGCTGGAAGGACTCGAACAGCCGGTCGAGGTCCTTGTCCTGGATCCCGATCCCGGTGTCTGACACCTCGAAGGAGACGACCATGCCCTCGCCGCCGCGGTCCTCGCGGTGCACCTCGACGCCCACCTCGCCCTCGGGCGTGAACTTCACCGCGTTGGACAGGAGGTTGGTCAGGACCTGCGCGAGGCGCCCGCGATCGCCGCGGACGGCCCGCGGCACGTCGTCGTCGATGAGGACCGAGAGCTCCAGGCCCTTCTGGTGCGCGGTGGCGGCGACGACCTCCGAGGTCGTCTCGACCACCTCGCGCAGGTCGAAGTCGCGCTCGTCGAGCTCCAGTTGCCCGGCCTCGATCTTCGAGATGTCCAGGATGTCGTTGATGACGGCCAGCAGCTGCTCGCCGGACGTGCGGGCGGTGGCGGCGTACTCGCGCTGCTCGGCGTCGAGCGTGGTGTCGAGCAGCAGGTCGTTCATCCCGATCACGCCGTTGAGCGGCGTCCGGATCTCGTGGCTCATGTTGGCCAGGAACGAGGACTTCAGGCGCGAGGCCTCCTCGGCGCGCGAGCGCGCCGCCGACGCCGCGCCCTCCGACCGGATCCGGCGCACCGTGAACAGCGCCAGCGCGACGACCAGCGCCACGGTCAGCGCCAGGCCGACGACCGCGCTGACGATCGCGCGGTGGGCGGCGCGGTCGGCCGTTGCGCCCTGCGCGTTGGACCGTGCGAGCTGGGCGGTGCGGAATGCGTCGAAGCGTGCGCGCAGGTCGTCGAGCAGCACCTTGCCCTCACGCGTGCGCTGCGCGAGCGCGCCCTGCTGCAGCCCGGTCGGCAGGGCCGCCATGCGCGCCGCGTAGCCGGTGCGGTAGCTCTCCAGGCGCGCGTCGAGGACGTCGAAGCGGCGCCGCTGGGCGGGGTCGTCGAGCGTGCTGCGCAGTTGGTCGACCAGCCCCGGGATCCGACGCTGCGCGTCGCGGTAGGGCGCCAGGAAGGCGTCCTCGCGGGTCAGCAGCCGCCCCCGCACGCCGGTCTCGAGGTCGACGGTCAGGCGGTTCAGCCGCGAGGTCAGCAGGACCGTCCGCTGGGCGGTGCGGGCATGCTCAGCGTCGGTCCGCACGCGGGACACCGCGTGGAGCAGGAACGCGAAGATCGCGCATACGAGCACCACCACCACGCCGAACGCGACGAGCGTCGGTGCGGTGAGGCCCGCCCGTCGAGGCCCCTTGCCCATCGCGGCGAAGTCTAGTGCGATGGTGCTGAGAAGGCCTCAGTCGTCCCGCGGGATGTCCGACAAAAGCGATCGGCCGGTCATCGCCGCAGGCTGCTGGATCCCCAGCAGCGCCAGGATCGTCGGCGCCACGTCGGCCAGCACGCCGCCGTCGGCCAGCCCGACGCTGTCGACCGTGACGATCACGGGCACCGGGTTCAGCGAGTGCGCGGTGTCGGGCGAGCCGTCGTCCTCGAGCATCTCGTCGGCGTTGCCGTGGTCGGCGGTGATGAACAGCGCGCCGCCGGACTCCTGGACCGCCGCGACAACGTCCCCGAGGCAGGCGTCGACGGTCTCGATGGCCTCGACCGCCGCCGGGATCACGCCGGTGTGGCCGACCATGTCGGCGTTGGCGAAGTTGATGATCCCGAAGGTCGGCTCGTCCTCGCGCCACGCGCCGACGAACGCGTCGGCCGCCTCGCGCGCGCTCATCTGCGGCTTCTTGTCGTAGGTCGGGACGTCGCGCGGCGACGGGACGAGCTCGCGGCGCTCGCCGGTCTCGGGCTCCTCTTCCCCGCCCCCGAAGAAGTACGTCACATGCGGGTACTTCTCGGTCTCGGCGACGTGCAGCTGCTTGCCGCCGGCCTCCGCGATGACCTTGGTCAGCGTGGTCTGCGGCCGCTGCGGCGGGAAGGCGACCGGCCACGGCCAGCCCTCCTCGTACTCGGTCAGCGTCGTGTACCGCGCGACCGCCGGCGCGACCGCCTCGGTCAGCTGCCGCATCCGGTCGGGCCGGAAGTTGAAGGCGATGACCGAGTCCTGCGGCCGGATGCGCGCCTCGGGGCCGACCGTCGTCGCGGCGACGAACTCGTCGCCGCGCTCGTCGCGCTCGTAGGAGTCCTGGACGGCCTGCACCGCGCTGTGCGCGTGGTGCTCGGACATGCCGTCGCGCAAGAGGTCGACCGCCGCCTTCGTGCGCTCCTCGCGCCGGTCGCGGTCCATCGCGTAGTAGCGGCCGATGACCGAGCCGATGCGCGCGTGGGTGGGTGGGGGCAGTCTCTCGGCCCACTCCTGCACCTGCGCCAGGTAGCGCTCGCCGCCGTGGGGCGACGTGTCGCGCCCGTCGGTGAACGCGTGGATGACGACCTCGGGGACGCCCTGCTCCCCGGCCAGCGCGATCAGCGCCTCCAGGTGCTTCCACCCCGAGTGCACGCCGCCGTCGCTGACCAGGCCGATGAGGTGCACGCGCTCGAAGCCGTCGAGCGCCGCGAGCAGCGCCGGGTTCTCGCCCAGCGACCCGTCCGCGACGGCCTCGTCGATGCGCGTCAGGTCCTGCTTGACGACGGCGCCCGCGCCGAGGTTGAGATGACCGACCTCGCTGTTGCCCATCTGGCCCTCGGGCAGCCCGACAGCCAGCCCGCCGGCCGTCAGCCGGGTGTGCGGGTAGCGCGCCCAGAGGTCGTCGAAGACCGGCGTGTCGGCCAGCTCGACGGCGTTGCCGGGCCCGGGCGGCGCCAGGCCCCAGCCGTCGAGGACCACCAGCACCGCACGCGGGACGGGCAGCCCAGTCATGCCAGGACCGCGGGAGCGAGCCCCCGGGCGAGCTCCCGCCCGGCATGCGAGCCCCCTGGGCGAGTCATGCCGCCTCGACGATGGCGGTGAACTGCTCGACGTCCAGCGACGCGCCGCCGATCAGGCCGCCGTCGCAGTCGGGCAGCGCGAGCAGCTCGGCGGCGTTGTCGGGCTTCATCGAGCCGCCGTAGAGGATCCGCGTGCGCTCGGCCTGCTCCTTGGAGCGGTCGGCGACCAGCGCGCGGACGAACGCCAGCGCGTCCTGGGCCTGCTCCGGCGTGGCGGTCTGGCCGGTGCCGATCGCCCAGATCGGCTCGTAGGCGATGACCACCTCGCCGAGCCGGCCGGCGTCGACCTTCTCCAGCCCCTCCTGGACCTGATGGCGCAGGCGGCGCTCGGTGTCGCCGTTCTCGCGCTCCTCCTCGGTCTCGCCCACGCAGAGGATGACCTCGAGCCCCGCCTCCATCGCGGCCGGGACCTTGAGCTGGAGGTGCTTGTCGGTCTCGCCGAACAGCTGGCGCCGCTCGGAGTGGCCCAGCACGACGCCGCCGACCTCGATCTCGGTGAGCATGGGCGGCGAGACCTCGCCGGTGTACGGGCCCTGCGCCTCCCAGTGGCAGTTCTGGGCGAAGACCCCGAGGCGCGACCCGCGCGAGGAGTCGACGACGGCCTGCAGCGCCGTGAACGGCACGCAGACGGCGACGTCGACGTGCTCGGCGGTCGAGATGCGCGGCAGCAGCGACGCGACCCGCTCCTCGGCCTCGGCGATCGTCCCGTGCATCTTCCAGTTGCCCGCGATCAGCGGTGTCCTCATGACAGCACCTCCACGCCCGGAAGCGTCTTGCCTTCGATCAGCTCGAGCGAGGCACCGCCGCCCGTGGACAGATGCGTCACCTCGTCCTCGTACCCGAACTGCCGCAGCGCAGCCGCGCTGTCGCCGCCGCCGACCACCGTCGTGCCGGGCGCCTGTGCCACGGCCTCGGCCACCGCGCGCGTGCCGGCCGCGAACGGCTCGAGCTCGAACGCGCCCATCGGCCCGTTCCAGAACACCGTGCCCGCGGCGCGGATCGTCTCCGCCGCGGCCTGCGCGGTCTTCGGCCCGACGTCGAGGCCCATGAGGCCGTCGGGAACGTCGACGCCGTCGACCGGCGTGACCGGCGTCGCGGCGTCGAACGCCTCGCCGCAGACCAGGTCGACCGGCAGCACGAGCTTGTCGCCGGCGCGCTCCAGGATGCGCCGGGCGGGCTCCAGGCCCTCCTCCTCGCACAGCGACGACCCGACCGCGTGGCCCTGGGCCTGGAAGAACGGGAAGCACATGGCGCCGCCGACGATGATGGTGTCGGCGGTGTCGAGGAACGCCTCGAGCACGCCGATCTTGTCGGTCACCTTCGCGCCGCCGACGATCGCGACGAGGGGGCGCTCCGGCGCGGCCAGGATGCCCTGCAGCGTCTCGACCTCGCGCTGCAGCAGCAGGCCGGCGGCGCTCGGCAGCAGCTGGGCGATCGCGTGGTTGGAGGCGTGTGCGCGGTGCGCGGCGCCGAACGCGTCGTCGACGTAGGCGTCGGCCAGCGCCGCGTAGCGCTGTGCCAGCGCGGGGTCGTCCTCGGTCTCGCCCGGCTCGTAGCGGACGTTCTCCAGCATCACGACGTCGTCGCCGGGCACCGGCCCGTCGAGCTCGGCCTTCAGCGTCACGTGGGTGCCCAGCAACTCGCCCAGCCGCTCGGCGACCGGCGCCAGCGACAGCTCCGGCTCGCGGTCCTTGGGCCGCCCGAGGTGGGCGGCCAGGAGGAGCCGTGCGCCGCGGCGGCGCAGCTCCTCCAAAGTCGGCAGCGCCGCGCGGATGCGCGCGTCATCGCCGATGCGGGTGGGCGGGCCGGCATCGATCGGGACGTTGAAGTCGACCCGGACGAAGACGCGCTTGCCGCTGAGATCCCCGAGGTCGTCGAGGGTTCTCAAAGGACCTTCTGCACCAGGTCGACGAGGCGGTTGGAGTAGCCCCACTCGTTGTCGTACCAGCTGACGACCTTGACCAGCGTGCTGTCCAGCACCGCGGTCAGCCCGCCGTCGACGATCGACGAGAACGGGTTGGTCACGATGTCGGAGGACACGATCGGGTCCTCGGTGTACTGCAGGATCCCGGCGAGGTCGCCCGTGTCGGCCTTGCTCCGGAAGAGCTCGTTGACCTCCTCGACGGACGTCGCGCGCTCGGCCTCGAAGGTGAGGTCGACCAGCGAGCCCGTCGGGATCGGCGCGCGCACGGAGAAGCCGTGCAGCTTGCCGTTGAGCTCGGGCAGCACGAGGCCGACGGCCTTCGCCGCGCCCGTGGAGGTCGGCACGAGGTTGATGGCGGCGGCGCGCGCCCGGCGCAGGTCCTTGTGCGGGGCGTCCTGCAGGTTCTGATCCGCGGTGTAGGCGTGGATCGTCGTCATCAGCCCGTGCTTGATGCCGATGCCGTCGTTGACGACCTTCGCGAACGGCGCCAGGCAGTTGGTCGTGCACGACGCGTTGGAGATGACGTGGTGGGCGTCCTTGTCGTACTTGTCGAAGTTGACGCCCAGCACCACCGTGATGTCCTCGTCGCTGCCCGGCGCTGAGACGATGACCTTCTTGGCGCCCGCGTCCAGGTGCTTGGCCGCGTCGGCGCGCTTGGTGAAGAAGCCGGTGGACTCGACGACGACGTCGACGCCGAGATCGCCCCACGGCAGGGCGGCGGGGTCGCGCTCGGCGAGCACCTTGAGCTCCTTGCCGTCGACCAGGATGCCGGCGTCCGACACTTCCACCGTGCCCGGGTACGGGCCGAGGATCGAGTCGTACTTCAGCAGGTGCGCGAGGGTCTTCGAGTCGGTGAGGTCGTTCACCGCGACCCACTCGATGTCGGCGTTCTTGGCCTGGGCGGCCCGGAAGAGGTTGCGGCCGATGCGGCCGAAGCCGTTGATCCCGACGCGTAGGGGCATGCTCGTGTCAGTCCTTCCTGGGGGACGTCGATCTGAGAGGCTGACCCTATCGGGCCGATTGCGTTCAGTGCCCGCCCGCGACGAGCTCCAGACGCAGCCCGTCCGGGTCCAGCACGTAGGCCGCGTAGTAGCGCGCGCCGTACTGCGGACGCAGGCCCGGAGGCCCGTCGTCGGTGCCGCCCGACTCCAGCGCGGCCGCGTAGGCGGCATCGACCGCCGCCCGCCCCGAGGCTCGGAGCGCGGTGTGGCCGTAGCCCGGCGCCGGGGGCCGGCCGCGCTGCACGATGAAGAGGCGCGGCTCCGTCGTGCCGTAGCCGATGATGCCGTCGCCGTCGTGGAGGCGGCGGAGGCCCAGCCGGCCGAGCACGGCGTCGTAGAAGATGGCGGAGCGGACGATGTCTGAGACCTCGAAGCCGACGTGGCTGAAGGTCTCGCTCACGCCCGGCGGCCGATGTCGCGGTGCTCGACCTCGACGACGACGTCGTCGCGCTCGCGGAAGCGCTGGGCGAGGTGCTCGGTGATGGCCACCGAGCGGTGGCGCCCGCCCGTGCAGCCGATGGCGATGCTGAGGTGCGCCTTGCCCTCCTCCTCGTACTCGGGGACGAGGAACTCCAGCAGCGGCTCGAGGTGGGTGTAGAGCTTCTCGAGCTTGCCCTCGCGCCCGACGTGCTCGACCACGCGCGGATCCAGGCCGGTCAGCTCGCGCAGCTCGGGCACGTAGTGCGGGTTGGGCAGGAAGCGGACGTCGAAGACGAGGTCGGCGTCGCGCGGTGGGCCGTGCTTGAAGCCGAAGCTCTGGAAGGTCAGCGCGAGGCGTCCCTGCGACTGGCGCGGCAGCAGCTCGTCGGCGATCCGGCGGCGCAGGTGCGAGGCCTTCAGCCCCGACGAGTCGATGACGAAGTCGCTGTGCTCCTTGATCGGCCCGAGGATGGCGCGCTCGGCCGCGATGCCCGAGGCGATCGACGACTCCTTGGCCAGCGGGTGGCGGCGGCGCGTCTCCTTGTAGCGGTCCAGAAGCGTGAGGTCGTCGGCGTCGAGGAAGAGCACCCGGCTGGGCAGTCCGCGGGCGTGCAGATCCTCGATCACGCCCTCCAGCGGCTCGAAGAACTCGCCGCCGCGGACGTCGGAGACGACGGCCGCGCGCTCGACCTTGGAGCCCTTGTGGGTGATGAGCTCGACGAACGAGCGGATCATCTCCGGCGGCAGGTTGTCCACGCAGAAGTAGCCGGCGTCCTCGAACACCGCCATGGCCGTCGACTTCCCGGCGCCCGAGTACCCGGAGATGACGACGAGGTCCTCTAGGCGGTTCGCGGTGCCCGCCGGGGTGGACTCGCTGGTGGCGGCCATGCGGTACATGATGACGCGCGAGGCGGACCGTCCGGGATATGGTCGACGCGCTTGAGCCATCGCCTCGCCCCGGGGGTCCGGGAGCAGCCACGCCGGTTCGTCCCCCGCTTCCACTGGGAGCTGCTCGTCTGCGGCGTCGGCGGGCACGAGCTGGTCGGCCTCGACGCACGCACGCTGCGCCCGCAGGACGCCGTCGCCGCGCGCGAGATCGACGGCGTGCGCTGGCACCGCTGCCTGCGTTGCGACTCGTGGCTGCCGCTCCCCGATCCGGTGGCGCCGACGCGCGAGGCGCCGCCCGACCGCGACGCGATCGTGCTCCCGCTGCGCGGCCGGCCCCTGCGCGACCGGATCATCCTGCGCCTGATCGCGATCAACCGCGCGCTGCACTTCCTCGGACTCGGCCTGCTCGGCGTCGCGATCCTGCTCTTCAGCGCCAACCGCGCCGACCTGCGCGACGTCGTCCTGCGGGTCGTCGCCGACCTCACGGGCGAGTCGGCCAGCGGCGGCGCGGGCTCGTCGCACGGGCTGACGCACCGCATCGACGAGCTCTTCACGCTGCGCTCCAGCCGGCTGCACGTCTTCGCCGCGATCGCGCTGCTGTACGCGGCCGTGGAGGGCATCGAGGCGATCGGCCTGTGGTACGCCAAGCGCTGGGCGGAGTACCTGACGCTGATCGTGACCGCGTCGCTGCTGCCGGTCGAGGTCTACGAGCTGGCCCACCACATCACGCCGTTCAAGGTGCTGGCGTTCGTCGTCAACCTGGCCGTCGTCGGCTACCTGCTCTTCGCCAAGCGCCTCTTCGGCCTGCGCGGCGGCGCGGCCGCCGACGAGGCGCTGCGCGAGCGCGACGTCGGCTGGGCGGCGCTCGAGGCGGGCGCCCCGCCCGCGCCCGGGCCGGCGCAGGTCTAGAACGCGCCCAGCAGCGGCGGCGCGACCTGCTTCTTGCGGCTCATCACGCCGGGCAGGTCGATGATGCCGTCGTGGGCCTGCACGCCGAAGGCGCGCTCGGCCGCGACGACGTCGCCGGCCACGAGGAGGTGCGTGTGCTTCTTCAGGATGTCGGTGACCATCAGCGCCGTGAGCACGTGCCCGTTGCGGCCGTGCTGGTGCTCGAGGGCCTCGCGCAGCTCGCCCAGGCGCCCGGCCAGGATCTGCCCGGCGGTCTCGACCTGGGCGATGCACATCGGGCCCTCGGCGGTCTCGTACTCCTTGGAGTCGCGGCTGAGCAGCGACTCGACCGACGCGTCGGCGGCGTCGGAGCCGCTCTCGAACATCTCGCGGCCGAACTGCTCGGGCTCGACGCCGAGCTGCTCGGAGAGGAAGCGCACGGCCACGCGATCGCGCTCGGTCGTCGTGGGCGAGTTGAGGATCACGGTGTCGGAGAGGATCGCGCCCAGCAGCACGGTGGCCGTCGGGCGGCTGGCCTCCTCGCCGGCCTGCCGGAAGCGCTCGATGACGAGCGTCGAGGTCGAGCCGACCGGGTCGAACGTCGCGCGCACGGGGACGCGCGTCTCGATCGAGCCGATGTGATGGTGGTCGAGGATCTCGACGATGTGCGCCTGCTCGATGCCGGGCACGCTCTGAGCCTGCTCGGCGTGGTCGACGAGCAGCACCTCGCGGGCCGCGGGGTTCACGAGGTCCGAGCGGGTCACGAGGCCGATCGGGTGGCCGAGCCGGTCGACCGCGACGGCCGCCCGGTAGTGCACGTTCTTGATCTCCTCGGTGACGTCCTCGAGCAGGTCGTTGGCGCGGACGGTCAGCGGCTCGGCGTCCATGAGCGCGCTGCACGGCGCCGCCAGCGTCGTCATGCGGCCGCAGACGTAGCTGTCCAGCGGCGAGAGTACGACGGCGGTGCCGTGCTCGGTGGCGGCCCGCAGGACGTCGTCGCCGGGCGCGATGCCGTTGGAGATCAGCAGGAGCGCGACGCCGCGCTCGATCAGCCGGAGCTGCGCGTCCTCGCGGTTGCCGACGATCACGACGTCGCCGGGGCCGATGCCGCTCTCCGGGAAGTCGGTGGCCATGGCGAAGACCCAGACGCGGCCGGCGACCGAGGTGTCCTCGCCGACGACCTGCTCACCGCTGACCGCGGCGGTGATCGAGCTGATGCGCGTCGGGGTGTCGACGAGCGTCGAGGCCTCGCGCGACTCGCGGGTGTAGCGACGGGCCAGCGCGCGCTCGGTCATGACGCCGGCGAGGCGGCCGTCGTGGTCGACGATCGGGACCACGTCGAGGCGGTCCTGGGCCATCGTCAGGCCGACCTCGCGCACCGCGTCGTCGACGCCGCAGGCGTAGAAGTCCTCCTGCATGACGTCGCGCACGCGCAGCATCACGTGGGGCAGGAACACCGGCTCGGGCGCCTCGGCACGCTGCAGCACCCACCGCGTCTGCGAGTTGAGATCCCCCAGGCGGACGGGCACGTACACGTTGTCGGGATCGAGGCGACCCCGCAGCTCGGCGTAGCCGATCGCGGCGGCGATCGAGTCCGTGTCGGGGTTGCGGTGGCCTGTGACGTGGATGAGCGGCACTTCCGAGCATTGTCTCGCAGACGGGTCTGCGCCGCGGCCTGGCGCGCCCGCCGTCAGCCCGCCGGGGGCGCGAAGCCCTGCGGGACCTGAGCGCCGCCCGCGCTCGCTCCCGAGCCGCCCGCCGCCCCGCCGGCGCGTCCGCCGCCGCCCGGCCCGCCGGCGCTGACGCCCTTGGCCGTGGCGGTGACCGACGTCGCCGTCACGGTCCCACTGGAGGCCTTGGAGCCCTGGACGACCACCGTGTCGCCCGGGTGGACGGCGCCCGCGCTGCTCGACGCGTTGCGGGTGACCTTCGAGTTCGAGTTGGTCTTCACCTTGATCGTCGTGCCGTCGGGGCCGGTCACGTAGAGCGTGCTGCCCTTGACGTTGGCCACCGTGCCGACGGCGGCCGAGGACGTGCCGCCGGCTGCGCCGCCCGCGCCGGCCCCGCCGGCCCCGCGCGCGCCCTGTCCGGCGCCCGCGGCGCCCGCGGCGCCGCCGAAGCGCGCCGCGAAGCCGCCCGCGGGGGCGCCCCCGGCGGCGGCGCCGGCGGCGGCGCCCGAGCCGTGGTGCTTCTGCACCTCCACGCCGCCGAGGAAGCCGCCGGCGACGAGCACCACCGCGATGAGCCCGCCCGTCGCGGGCGTCAGGAGCCTGCGCCTGGGCCGCGGAGGCAGCGCTTCCTCCTCGGCAGCGGGCTCGTCGTACCACTCGGCCTCGTCCTCGTAGACGGTCGTGGGCTGCTCGTGCTGGGTCATCGGGGTGCTCCGGGTGGTCGGATCATCGGGATCGGGGTCGGGGTCGGTCATTCGAAGCGCAGGGCGTCGATGGGGCGCAGGCGCGCCGCGCGGCCCGCCGGGTAAGTACCGAAGAACAAGCCGGACACCACGGCGGCGCCGAAGGACACGGGGATCGAGTAGCCCGCGATGGCGGGCTGCACGCCGGCGATGTGGAACTGGCTGCCGAGCACGCCGACCGCCACGCCGACGAGGCCGCCGAGCATGGAGACCAGGACGGCCTCGGCGAGGAACTGCGTGAGGATGTCGGCGCGCCGCGCGCCGATGGCTTTGCGGATGCCGATCTCCCGCGTCCGCTCGGTCACGCTCACCAACATGATGTTCATCACGCCGATGCCGCCGACCAGCAACGAGATCGCCGCGACGGCGCCCAGGAGGGTGGTGAAGACGCTGGTGGTCTGGTTGGAGGTCTCGAGGATCGAGCCCTGGTTGATGACCTGGAAGCTGCTGGTCGACGTGCTGCTGTTGACCGCGGTGATGTCGTGGCGCGCGTTCAGGATCGAGGTGACCTCGGACTGCGCGGCGTTCAGCCCCTTCTCAGAGGTCGCCTGGACGACGATCTGGTTGATCGAGCCGTAGCCGGTCAGCGAGTCCTGCACGGCGGTGAGCGGCGCGAGCACGAAGTCGTCCTGGTCCTGCGTGCCGTTGGAGCCCTTGCCCTTGGTGACCCCGACGATGGTGAAGCTCGCCCCGTTGATCCGCATGCTCTGGCCGACGGGGTCGCTGCCGCCGAACAGGTTCTGCACGACCGTGGGCCCGACCACCGCGACGCGCCGGTGCTTGGTCACGTCGGCCTTGGTGAACATCGCGCCCGCGGCGATCTCGTAGTTGCGCGCCTCCGTGTAGGTGGGGACCGTGCCAAGCATCTGGCTGGGCTGGTAGCTCGCCGAGCCCGCGACGAGCGTCGTGCCGCTGGCGTTGACCACCGGCGAGGCGCTCTTGACCTCGGGCGCGTTGAACGGGTCCTGGAGCGCTTCGGCGTCCTTCTGGGTGAGCGTCAAGCTGCTGCTGCCGCCGCCGCCCGGGCCGCCGCGCAGGCCGCCGGTCTGGACGAGCAGCACGTTGCTGCCCAGCGCCTGGATGCCGGCCTGCACCTGGCGCTTGGAGCCGTTGCCCACCGCGACGAGCACGATCACCGAGGCCACGCCGATCGTCATGCCCAGGATCGTCAGCCCGGAGCGCAGCTTGTTGGCCATGATCCCGCCGAGCGCGATCCGCAGGGTCTCGGCGATCGTCATGCGGCCTCGCCCGCGGTGCCCAGCACGCCGGCGCCGGTGGCCACGTCGGAGATGATGCGGCCGTCGGCGAGGCGGATCGTCCGGCGAGCGCGCTCGGCGACGTCGTCCTCGTGGGTGATGAGCACGACCGTGCGACCCTCGGCGTTGAGGTCCTCGAAGATCCGCAGGACGTCGACCGTCGAGCGGGAGTCCAGGTTGCCCGTCGGCTCATCGGCGAGGATCAGCGAGGGGTTGGTCACGATCGCCCGCGCCACGGCGACGCGCTGCTGCTGGCCGCCCGACAGCTCGGACGGCAGGTGGTCCAGCCGCGAGCCCATCCCGACGGCCTGCAGCGCCTCGGTGGCCCGGCGCCGGCGGTCGGCGCGGGTGACGCCGGCGTAGCTGAGCGGCAGCTCGACGTTGGCCAGCGCGCTGGTGCGCGGGACCAGGTTGAAGGCCTGGAAGATGAAGCCGATCTTGCGGTTGCGCAGGTCGGACTGCTCGTCTTCGTCCATGTCGCGGATGTCCACGCCGTCGAGCAGGTAGCGCCCGGCGGTCGGCAGGTCCAGGCAGCCGAGGATGTTCATCAGCGTGGATTTGCCCGAGCCCGAGCTCCCCATGATCGCCACGAAGTCGCCGTGGGCGATGTGCAGCGAGACACCGTCGAGCGCGTGGACGGCCAGGTCGGCGGTGACCTGGTAGCTGCGGCGGACGTCCTCGATCACGATGACCGGCCGCCGGCGGGGACGGGGAGCCGGCCCCACCGGTGCGGAGCGCACCGCGCCGCCGCTCATCCGCGGCCTCCGCCGCCGCCGCCACCGGGCGCTCCCCCGCCGCCGAAGCCACGGCCTCCGCCGCCGCCGAAGCCACCGCCGCCACCGCCGAAGCCACCGCCTGCGCCTGCGCCTCCGGCGCCTCCGGCGGCGCCGGCCGTGCCGGACGCCGCGGCGCCCGCCGCCGCGCTGGTGGAGGTGACGATCACCTGGTCGCCGGCGCTGAGCCCGCTGGTGATCTGGGTCGTGCTGTCGCCCGCGACGCCGGTCTGCACCTGCTTGGTGCTGCGCTTGCCGTCCTTGACGAGGGTCACCGTCGACCCGCGCAGCGCCTGCGTCGGCACGACGATGCCGGACGACTGCGCGGTGACGATGTCCGCGGTCGCGCTCATGCCGGCGCGCAGCCCCTTGGTCGTCTGGGTCAGCTCGATCGTCACCGGGTAGCTGACCGCGCTCGTGGTCCCCGACGCGGAGGACGAGGACAGGACGCCGATGGCGATGACCTTGCCGGCGACCTGCTCGCCCGAGGCGGCGTTGACGGTGACCGTCGCGGCCTGGCCGACCTTGACGTCGTTGATGTCGGACTCGCTGAGGCTGACGTCCAGGTGCATCACGCTCAGCTGGGTGAGCGTGATGAAGCCCGAGGCGGTGCTGCTGGAGGAAGAGCTGGTGGAGGCCGACGAGCCCGCGGCGCCGCCGGCGGCGCCGCCCGAGCCGGACGAGCCGGACGAGCCGGACGAGCCCGTCGCCGAGGTGGAGGTCGAGCCGACCTGGTCGCCGACCGCGCCGTTGACGGCCGCGACCGTCGCCGCGTCCGGCGCGCGCAGGCTCGTGGCCGACAGCGCCTTCTCGGCCTTGTCGACGGCCAGCTGCGCGCTCTTGACGGCGGCCGCGGCCGACGCCTCGCTCATCGAAGAGCCGCCGCTGGGGGACGAGCCTGCACCGGACGACGACGAGCCCCCACCGGACGACGACGAGCCGCCGCCGGACGAGCCGCCGCCACCGGACGAGCTCCCGCCCGACGACCCCGCGGATCCGCCGCCGCCCGTGGTCGTCGCCGGCGTCGAGCTCTTGGGCGTCGTCGTGGTCTTCGGCGTGGTGGTCGTCTTCGGCGTGGTGGTCGACGGCGTGGTCGTCGTGGCCGGCGTCGAGGTGGAGGCGGGCGCCGAGCTCGTCGCCTGGGCGGCGATCGCCGTGACGCTGGCGTTCGCCCCGGTCGCGACCGCCGGCACGATCGTGGCCGTGTCCGACGACGCAGCGGCCGAGGTGGTCGACGTCGTCCCGGATTGCACCTGGTCCAGCGTGTCCTGGGCCGATGAGAGGTCGGCCTTCGCCTGGGCCAGCGCGACATCGGCGTCGGCGGTGTCGATCTTGGCCAGCAGCTGGCCGGCGGTGACGTGCTCGCCGGCCTTCACGTACACCTTGGTCACCGTGCCGGACGCGCCGAAGTTCAGCTCCATCTGGTTGGCGGGCGACAGGTTGCCGGTTCCGGAGACCGTCGACTGCACGACGCCCTTGGCCGCCGTGACGGTGCGTTCACTCACCGTGGAGCCCGACGACGTGGTGCCCATGGCGAGCGCGGCTGCGACGATGGTCCCGACGGCGAGCGCGGCGAGGCCAAGCGTGAGCGGGGACAGGTGACGACGGATCGGGCGGGGCATCGATCAGCACATTGCGCCGTGGCGGTGAGCAGTCGCTAAGCGCGACGTGAGAGGAGGCGAAGAACGAGCCCTGCCGTGCAACTTATGCAGTTCTTCGGCCCCGCTTGGGCTCCCTTTCAGCTGGTGCGGCTCACTCCATGCCCATGTTCCGCCTCATCTCGCCCCTGTCCGCGCTCGTCCTCGTCGGCGCCACGGTCGCCCTCGCCGCCTGCGGCGGATCGTCTGCCGGCAACTCGTCCGCCAAATCCGGCACCACCACGTCGGGCACCAGCCAGACGGGCACCGCCCAGACGGCCTCCCGGGCGAAGTTCGACCAGTGCCTGAAGGATCAGGGCGTCACGCCGCCCAGCCGCCCGCAGGGCGGCGGCGGCAACGGCTACGGCCTCCCCGGCGGCGGGAACGGGCAGCCGCCGGCGGGCGGTCCGGGCGGCGGGGGCGACCCGAAGCTCGGCCAGGCGATGCAGGCGTGCGCCAAGTACCGCCCCCAGGGCGGCCGCGGTGGCCCCGGCGGCGGTGCCGGTGGCCAGCAGAACATCCAGGCGTTCACCCCATACCTCACGTGCCTGAAGGACGCGGGCCTCGACGTCAAGGTCACCGACGGCTTCAACGCGCTGCGCAACCTCAAGCGCGACGACCCGAAGGTCCAGGCGGCGTTCAAGACCTGCCAGGCGAAGCTGCCCCAGCGCCCCCAGGGCGCGCCGAGCCAGACGACCCCCAACAGCACCACCGCGCAGCAGTCTTGAGCCGCTAGCCACGAGGACATCTCTCGGTGAAGCATGCCAAGATCCGTATATGCGAGTGTTCCTCAGTTGGTCCGGTCAGTTGAGCCAGAAGGTCGCCACGGTGATGCGCGACTGGCTTCCATCGGTGATCCAATCGATTGAGCCTTACGTCTCGTCTGAGGACATCGACAAGGGCGCCCGCTGGAGCTCGGAGATTTCGAGCGAGTTGGCAGCGTCCGACTTCGGAATCTTGTGCATCACGCCGAACAACACGGACGCTCCGTGGCTGAACTTCGAGGCTGGCGCCCTGTCGAAGTCCATCGAGACCAGTCGCGTCGTTCCCTTTCTCTTTCGCCTCGAACGGGCGCAACTGCCCCAGGGCCCGCTCGTCCAGTTCCAGTCCGTGCTGGCTACGAAGGACGACGTCCGGAGGTTGGTGTTCAGCCTGAACGCGTCCTGTGGAGAGCGATCGCTCGAGGAGACGCGCCTTGAAGGCGTCTTTGAGGTGTGGTGGCCCAAGTTGGAGGATGCCCTGGCGTCAATTACGGACGAGGCACCATCCAAAGCCGGCGAAGTTCAACGCAGCGAGCAGGACGTCATGGGAGAGATCCTCGAACTCATCCGCGGTCAACAGCACGTCCTGAACAATCCCGAGGCACTCCTCCCGCCGGCCTATCTCAACGAGCTGCTCGGGCGACAGGCAAGCGGCAATCGCAGCGATGAGGTCAATCCGGCGGCCGTCGAGGATCTCCGGCGATACTGGAACGATCTGATCGCGGCGGTCCAGCACGAAGGAGGCGCTACGCGTCTCGTTAGGGCGATGGGCGACCTCGAAGGACCGCTCAGGTACCTCATCACTGAACACGGCAGCTCACAGCGAATCCGACGAAGCAAGCTAAAGAGCCTCGTCGACCTCGACATCGGCGACGACGGATCAGTGCCTCCGCTCGACAATGCGCCGGAGACCGCCCGCTAGCGCCCGGTCCGGGTCCGATGCAGGAACGTGTACAGCTCGCGGGCGACCTTGCCAGGCAGGCCCGGCACCGCCTCGAGCTGCTCGCTGCTCGCCTCGAGCACGGACTCGGGTGATCCGAAGTGGTTGAGCAGCGCGCGCTTGCGGCCCGGTCCGATGCCGGGTAGGTCGTCGAGGACCGAGACCGTCATCGCCTTGCCGCGGCGGGTGCGGTGGTGGGTGATCGCGAAGCGGTGCGCCTCGTCGCGCACCCGCTGCAGCAGCTGCAGCGCCGGTGTGTCGTGCGGGAGGACGATCGGCTCCGCGCGGCCCGGCACGAAGACCTCCTCGATGCGCTTGGCCAGCGACACCACCGCGACGCCGCGATCCAGGAAGCCGCGCAGCGCCTCGACGCCGGCCGAGAGCTGGCCCTTGCCGCCGTCGATGACGATGAGGTTGGGCAGCGTCGCGAAGGACTCGTTGCGGTC
>DASYLT010000049.1:0-21056 GCA_036009425.1 Baekduia sp.
CTTCGCCCAGCGGGCCCTGGTCGAAGAGCCCACGGCGCGCAGCGGGGTCGAGCGCCTGCTGCGCGAGGCGGCCGTCGCCTACACCGGGCGGGGCCATCCACCCGGCTGCCTGCTCGGCAGCGCCGCGACCAACTGCACGCCGCAGTCCGCCGAGGTCAAGTCCCACCTGCGCGACCTGCGCGCGCAAGGCGACCGCGCGCTCGAGCAGAAGATCGCCACCGCCACTGGAGCCGGCGAGCTGCCGGCCGACACCGACGCCCACGCCCTCGCAACCTTCTACGGCGCGACCCTGCAAGGCATGGGCGCTCAGGCCCGCGACGGCGCGACCCGCGCCGACCTCGACGCCATCGCCACCGCAGCCCTCCGCGCCTGGCCGACATGAGCGCGGTAGAAAATTGGCGTCGTGACGAAGTCGTCGCCGTCGAGGCGATGCAGCAGGTCGTCATGAACGTGGAGAACTGACGAGCCTGCGGGACCTGCGCCGACGGTGGCCACCTCGGTTCGCACGACCCTAGTCCCCCTGGTCGGTCACGCTCGTTGCGGGCGCTTGACGCCGCCCGCGCGGAGCATATATCGTCCGTGCGCAATGTGACCGTACGTCCGCATCGCGCACAAGGAAGCTTTCGTGGCTGAGATCGTCGAACTGCGTGAGGCCGTCGCCGAGCTCGTCGGTGACGGCGACAGCGTCGCGATGGAGGGCTTCACCCACCTCATCCCGTTCGCCGCCGGCCATGAGATCGTCCGCCAGGGGCGGCGCGACCTCGAGCTGATCCGCATGACCCCGGACCTCGTCTACGACCAGATGCTCGGCATGGGCTGCGCCCGCCGTCTCGTCTTCTCCTACGGCGGAAATCCCGGCGTCGGGTCGTTGCACCGCTTCCGCGACGCGATCGAGCACGGCTGGCCGGTGCCGGTCGAGATCGAGGAGCACAGCCATGCGGGGATGGCCAACCGCTACGCCGCCGGCGCCGCGCACCTGCCGTTCGGGCTTCTCCGGGGGTACGCGGGAACGGATCTCACCAAGCACACCAACGTGAAGACCGTGACCTGCCCCTTCACCGGCGAGGAGCTGGCCGCCGTCCCGGCGCTGCACCCCGACGTCGCGATCGTCCACGCCCAGGAGGCCGACCGCCGGGGCAACGTCCAGCTCTGGGGCATCCCCGGCGTGCAGAAGGAGGCGGTGCTGAGCGCGGCGCGCTCGCTGGTCACCGTCGAGCGCCTCGTCGACGAGCTCGTGCCCCGGCCGGGCGGGATCGTGCTCCCCGGCTGGGTGATCGACGCGATCGCCGTCGCGCCGCGCGGCGCCCATCCCTCCTACGCGCACGACCTGACCGACCGCGACAACGACTTCTACCAGCAATGGGACATCATCAGCCGCGACCGCGACGACTTCCGCGCGTGGATGGACGAGCACGTGCTCGACGCGGAGGTGACAGCGTGAGCACCAGCGCCACCGCCGGCGAGGTCCAGACGATCGTGGCTGCCCGACTGCTGGCCGGCGCCCCCTCGTGCTTCATCGGCGTCGGTGGCCCGAGCACCGCGGCGATCCTCGCGCGGGCGATCGTCAACCCCGACCTCGTGCTGGTCTACGAGTCGGGCACGATCGGCGCCAAGCCCTACCGGATCCCGCTCTCGATCGGCGACGGGGAGCTGGCGGCCACGGCGGACTTCGTGGTCCCCGTCGTCGAGATGTTCAACTATTGGATCCAGCCCGGCCGCATCGACATGGCCTTCCTCGGCGCCGCGCAGATCGACCGCGAGGGCTCGCTGAACACGACGGTCATCGGCGACTACGACGCGCCCAAGACGCGGCTGCCCGGTGCCGGCGGCGCGCCCGAGATCGCCACGGGCTGCGACCGCGTGATGGTCGTCGCGCCGCACGCCAAGCGGACCTTCGTGGAGCGCCTGGACTTCCTCACGACGCGTGCTGCGCCCGAGGCGGTCATCACCGACCTCGGCGTGCTGGCGCCCGACCCGGAGGCCGGCGGCGAGCTGGCGCTGACCCACATCCACCCCGGCGTCACGGTCGACGCGGTGCGCGACGCGACCGGCTGGGAGCTGCGCGTCGCCGCGGACCTGCGCACCACCGAGCCCCCGACCGACGAGGAGCTGAGCGCCCTGCGCGAGCTGGTGGCCCGATGACGGGCAACTCCTACATCCTGGACGCGGTCCGCACGCCCTTCGGCCGCTACGCCGGCGCGCTGGCCGGCGTGCGCCCCGACGACCTCGCCGCACACGCTTTGCACGCACTCGTCGCGCGCTCGCCGCGGCTCGAGCCCGGTCTCATCGACGACGTCATCCTCGGCAACGCCAACGGCGCCGGCGAGGACAACCGCGACATCGGGCGCATGGCCGTGCTGCTCGCTGGACTCCCCACCGGGGTCCCGGGCGTGACCGTCAACCGGTTGTGCGGGTCCTCGCTGGAGGCGTCGATCCAGGCGGCGCGCGCGATTGAGACCGGCGACGCGGCGCTCGTCGTCGCCGGCGGCGTGGAATCGATGAGCCGCGCGCCGTGGGTCCTCCAGAAGCCCGCCAAGGGCTTCCCGGCCGGGCCCGAGACGCTGCACTCCACGACGCTCGGCTGGCGGATGGTCAACCCGCAGATGCCCGATCGCTGGACGGTCTCGCTCGGCGCGTCGGCCGAGAGGCTGGCCGAGATGTACAAGATCTCCCGCGACGAGCAGGACGCCTTCGCGCTGCGCAGCCACGAGCTGGCCGACCTCGCCTGGAGCGAGGGCGTCTTCGCCGACGAGATCGTCGCCGTGCCCGGCGTCGAGCTCGAGCGCGACGAGGGCATCCGCGCCGACACGACGCTCGAGAAGCTCGGCGCGCTGAAGGCCGCGTTCGTCGAGGGCGGGACGGTCACCGCCGGCAACGCGTCACCGCTCAACGACGGCGCCGCCATGATCCTCATGGGCGACGAGCGGGCCGCCGGGCGGCTCGGCCGCGACCCGCTGGCGCGCGTGGTGTCGAGAGCGGCGCACGGCGTCGACCCCGACGTCTTCGGGATCGGCCCCGTCCAGGCCGCGCGCGACGCGCTGCGCCGCGCCCGGATCGGCTGGGGCAACCTCGCCGCGGTCGAGCTCAACGAGGCCTTCGCCGCGCAGTCGGTGGCCTGCCTGCGCAAGTGGCCCGATCTCGATCCCGAGATCGTCAACGTGCGCGGCGGCGCGATCGCGATCGGCCATCCGCTCGGCGCCTCGGGCGCGCGCATCCTGGGCCGCCTCGCCCACGAGCTGCGGCGGCGCGGCGGCGGATACGGTCTCGCGGGGATCTGCATCGGTGTCGGACAGGGATTGGCGGTGGTGTTGCATGCATGAGACGACGACTCCCGAGGGCTTCCGGCGCGACGCGCCCGGCGTGCACCCGTCGCTCGCCTACGAGGGCTACAAGTCGACGCGGCTGCGCCATCCCAAGCAGCCGCTCGTCTACCTGCCCCAGACGGTCACCGAGCTCTCCGGGCCACAGCTCGGCACCGAGCGCCTGACCGGCGAGCTCGACCACGACCTCACCCGCCAGCACGAGGGCGAGCCGCTGGGCGAGCGGATCGTGGTGAGCGGCCGGATCCTCGACGGCGACGGCAAGCCGGTCCGCGACACCCTGGTCGAGATCTGGCAGGCCAACGCCGCCGGGCGCTACCTGCACAAGCACGACCAGCACCCCGCCCCGGCGGATCCCAACTTCTCCGGCGCGGGCCGCTGCGTGACCGACGCCGAGGGCCGCTACGAGTTCATCACCATCAAGCCCGGCGCCTACCCGTGGGGCAACCACCACAACGCGTGGCGGCCGCAGCACATCCACTTCTCGCTGCTCGGCCAGGCCTTCGCGCAGCGGCTCGTGACGCAGATGTACTTCCCGGGCGATCCGCTATTTGCGTACGACGCCATCTTCAACTCGGTGCGCGACCCGAAGGCCCGCCAGCGCATGGTGTCGTCCTTCAACATCGAGAAGACCGTGCCCGAGTGGGCGCTGGCCTATGACTTCGACATCGTCCTGCGCGGGCCCGATTCGACGCCGATCGAGGAGGAGCGGTGAGCCCGCTGGAGGTCACCCCGTCGCAGACCGTCGGGCCGTTCTTCTCGATCGGCCTGCCGTGGACCGAGGGGCCGTTCGTCGTCGGCGAGGACGATCCGGGCGCGGTGATCATCTCCGGCGTCGTGCTCGACGGCGAGGGCGCGCCGATCCCCGACGCGATGATCGAGACCTGGCAGCCCGACGCGCACGGCGCGTTCGGCGAGCACGAGGGCTTCCGCGGCTTCGCCCGCGCATCGACCGACGACACCGGGAGGTTCGCGATCCGGACCGTGAAGCCGGGGTCGGTCCCCGACCCCGCCGGCGTCCCTCAGGCCCCGCACATCGACGTCTCGCTCCTGGGCCGCGGCCTGCTGAACCGCGTCGTGACGCGGATCTACTTCGCCGACGAGCAGAGCGCCAACGCGGCCGATCCGACGCTCGCTCGCATTCCGGCAGACCGGCGTGACACGCTGCTGGCCGCACCGACTGACGATGGCTACCGATTCGACATCCACCTCCAGGGCGACGGCGAGACCGTCTTCTTCGACGTCTGACGTGCTGCTCGGGGCGATCTTCGCGCGCGGCGGCGCCGCGGCGGCGGTCGACGACGCCGCGCTGCTGCAGGCGCTGCTGGACGTCGAGGTCGCCCACACGCGGGCGTGCGCGTCGGTCGGGCTGATCACCGCGGAGGCGGCCGACGCGATCGCCGCGGCGGCGGTCGCCGAGCGCTTCGACGTCGCCGCGGTGGGCGCCGAGGCCGCGCGCCACGCGACGCCGGTCATCGGGCTCGTCGCCGCGCTGCGCGAAGCCATCGGCGAGGAGCTGGCGCCCTGCGTACACCGCGGGCTCACGAGCCAGGACGTCGTCGACTCCGCCTTGATGCTCCTGGCCCACCGCGCGCTGGAGCCGCTCCTGGAGGACGCGTGCGCGGCGGCCGACGCCGCGGCGCTCCTGGCCGGGACCCATCGGACGACGCCGATCCTCGGGCGCACGCTGCTGCAGCCGGCGCTGCCGACGACCTTCGGCGCAAAGGCCGCGGGCTGGACCGTCGCGTTGGACGAGGCGGCCGCCGAGCTGATCCGCGTGCGCACGCGGGTGCTCGCCGCGCAGGTCGGCGGCGCGGTCGGCGACCGCGGTCCGCTGGGCGAGCACGCGTCGGCGATCGCCGCGGCCGTGGCCGGCGAGCTGGGGCTGGTCAACCCGACGCTGCCGTGGCACGGCGACCGCCGCCGGCCGGCCGCACTGGCCGGCGCGCTCGGCGCCCTGGCGGGCGCGGCGGCGAAGATCGCGCGCGACCTGACGCTGCTGGCCCAGGGCGAGGTCGGCGAGGCGCGCGAGGGCGACGCGCCCGAGGACGGAACGGCCCCGCGCGGCGGCTCCTCGACGATGGCGCACAAGCGCAACCCGGTCGCGGCGGTCTCGACGATCGCCTGCGCCGCGCGCGTCCCCGGCCTGGTCGCGACCATGTTCTCGGTGATGGACGGCGAGCACGAGCGCGCCGCCGGCGGCTGGCAGGCCGAGTGGGAGACGCAGCGCGAGCTGCTGCGCTCCACGGGCGCCGCGGTCGCATGGCTGCGGGACCTGCTCGAGCGCCTCGAGGTCGATCCGGCGCGGATGCAGGCCAACCTGGCCGCGGTGCTCGGCGCTGCCGCCGACGGCACTGCCCGCGCCGACGCGGCCCGTGGCGCGGGCGCGCTGGTCGACCGCGCGCTGGCCGCCCACCGCGCCCACCGGGAGGCGTGACCGCACTTGTCCTACACGTTGAACCACGAGGACGGCGGGCCGCCGGACGGGTCCCGCCTCCTGCTCGCCGGCTCGCTCGGCACGACGCTGCGCATGTGGGATCCGCAGGTCGCGGAGCTGCGCGCTCAGGGCCGCCGCGTCATCGCCTATGACCAGCGCGGCCACGGCGCCTCGCCGAGCCCGCCCGGCCCCTACTCGATCGCCGACCTCGGCGGCGACGCCCTGGCGCTGATGGACCGCCTCGGAATCGAGCGGGCGTCGTTCGCGGGCATCTCGATCGGCGGGATGGTCGGCCAGTGGCTGGCCGCACACGCGCCCGAGCGGATCGACCGACTCGTCCTGCTCTGCACGTCGGCCCACCTGCCGCCGGCCTCGGCGTGGCACGAGCGCGTGGCGACCGTGCGCGCGGCGGGCACGGTCGAGCTGATCGCCGACGCGGTCGCGGGGCGCTGGGTCACGCCCGCGTTCGCCGCGGCCGAGCCGGCGGCCTTCGGCGCGCTGCGCGCGATGCTCGCCGCCAGCCCCGTCGAGGGCTACACCGCCTGCTGCGAGGCGATCGCCGCGATGGACCTGCGCGCCGATCTGGCGGCGATCCGCGCGCCGACGCTGGTGATCGGCGGCGCGCAGGACGCGGCGGTCCCGATCGAGCACCAGGAGCGCCTCGCCGCCGCGATCGCCGGCGCGCGGCTGGAGATCCTGGATCCAGGCGCCCACGTCGTGAGCGTCGAGCGAGCCGACGCCGTCACCGCGCTGATCGCCGACCACCTCGACCGAGAGCAGGACACGGCATGAGCGACGAGCTACACGACGCCGGCATGGAGGTGCGCCGCGCGGTGCTCGGCGACGCGCACGTCGATCGCGCGATCGAGAACACCACCGACTTCACCGCGCCGTTTCAGGAGTACGTCACCACCGCGGCGTGGGGCAGCGTGTGGACCCGCGACGGGCTGGCGCGGCGCGAGCGCTCGATGATCACGCTCGCCGTGCTCGCCGCGCTGCACTGCGACGACGAGCTGGCGCTGCACGTGCGCGCGGCGCTGCGCAACGGCCTGAGCGCCGAGGAGATCCGCGAGGTGCTGCTGCACACCTCCGTCTACGCGGGCGTGCCGGCGGCCAACACCGCGTTCGCGATTGCGCAGCGCGTGCTGCGGGAGGAAGGCGCGGTGCGATGACCGAGGCGCCGCCCCGCGATCGCCAGTTCGTGCAGTCGCTGGAGCGCGGGCTGTCGGTCATCCGGGCGCTCAGCGCTCCGGAGCCTCAGACGCTCAGCCAAGTCGCGCGGGTCACCGGGCTGACGCGCGCCGCCTCACGCCGGTTCCTGCTCACGCTGCAGCAGCTCGGCTACGTGCACCTCGACGGCACGCGCTTCTCGCTCACGCCGCAGGTGCTGGAGCTGGGCTATGCCTACCTGTCGTCGCTGACGCTGCCCGAGGTCGCCCAGCCGCACCTGGAGCGGCTGGTCGAGGAGATCCACGAGTCCTCCTCGGTGTCGGTGCTCGACGGCGGCGACGTGGTCTACGTCGCCCGCGTCCCGACCCGCCGCATCATGCGCGTGGCGATCTCCGTCGGGACGCGCTTCCCGGCCTACGCCACCTCGATGGGCCGCGTGCTGCTCGCCGGCCTGGCGCCTGACGCGCTGAACGCGGCGCTCGGCAGCGCCGAGCTGCGTCCGCTGACGCCCGAGACGATCCACGACGAGACCACGCTGCGCGCCGAACTGACCGTCATCGCCGCCCAGGGTTGGGCCATCGTCGACCAGGAGCTCGAGGCCGGCCTGCGCTCCGTCGCTGCGCCGATCCGCGATCGCGCTGACACCGTGATCGCCGCCATCAACGTCTCGACCAACGCCACCCGCACTGACCTCGACGACATCCGCACGACCCTCCTGCCACCACTGCTGGCGACCGCGCAGGCGATCGAGCGTGACCTGGCTGCGGGCCGCCGCGACGACTGAGTACGTCGCGCCGGGCGATGGCGTGCCCGGCCGAGCACTGGTCCAAGTTGCGCTCGACCAACCCGCTAGCTGTTCTTCCTCGGGTCGTTAGCGCCGCACCATCCCGGTTGGACAGCTACCCGGTCGGCCCTTGCCAACGCCGGTACCGTTTCCCGCGAAATACGTCCCAAATTGAGACACGCCGATCCGCCGAGGCGTCTCCTTAAGCACGAAAACCCCCTGGCGAGAGGGGGTTTCCGTAGTAGCGGGGGCAGGATTCGAACCTGCGACCTTCGGGTTATGAGCCCGACGAGCTACCAGACTGCTCCACCCCGCGACGGACGTAGAAGTATAGCCCACCGGGGCCGAACCGACGGTCCGGTGTAAACGCGCTGACGCCTCGCGGCGCGCGCCCGCGCGAGCGCCGGAAAACGGCCCTCATCCGCGCCCGCGGCGCAGGCACGTGACCGCCAGCCAGCGGCCCGGCGTCGGCGTCTTGGCCAGCGGGAAGGCCAGGTCGCCGGAGATCGCCCAGAGTGGTGCGGGCCGGTCCGACACCGCCCAGCCGGGCGGCCAGTGCGTGATGTCGGCGGCCTCCAGCGCCTCGAGCAGCCCGCGCGCGACCTCGTCGATCCCGGGCACCCGCACCGGCATGCGCTCGCGGTATCGCCCGAGGCAGTGGGCGCTCGGGACGATCTCGGGCGCCTGAGGATCGCCGGTGCGCGCCGTGCCCACGAACATGGCCGCCAGGGTAGGGGGCGGTGCGGCGCCCGGTGAGGCGGCGGCGCGGCGCCTCGTGGCGCGCGCCCGCTACTTCTTGCGCCCGAAGCTCTCGAACGGCGGTGCGCCGCGCTCGAACTCGCCCGCTTTGGGCTGCACACCCCCGCGGCTGCCGCGCGTCATGCGCTGGACCATCAAGAAGAGCGCGGCCATGGCGACCACGATGCCGAGCACCACGAGCACGATCAGCAGGGCGCTGAGGCCGGCCCCCGGATCCTGCCCGCCACGCCCCGGGTCGGCCGCGAGGATGAATGCGAGTGCGGAGGCCATGCCGTCCGCCGTACCCGACCCGCATGAAACGATCACCTCCGCCATGGCCCACGTGTTCATCACCCGCGCCCTGCCCGGCGACGCCACCGGCCGCCTCACCGCCGCCGGCCACGACGTCGACGTGTGGGACGGCAACCTGCCGCCCCACCCCACCGAGCTGCGCGAGCGCTCGGCTCGCGCCGACGGCCTGCTGACGATGCTCACCGAACGCGTCGACCAGCAGCTGCTCGACGCCGCCCCGGACCTCCGGGCGATCGCCAACTACGCCGTCGGCTCCGACAACATCGACCTCGCCGCGACGACCGCCAGGAACATCGCGGTCGGCGTCACGCCCGACGTCCTCACCGACGCCACCGCCGACCTGGCCTTCGCGCTCCTGCTCGCCGCCGCGCGCCGCCTCGTCGAGGCCCACGACGCCGTGGTCAACGGCCGCTGGCGCACGTGGGAGCCGCAGGGCTGGCTCGGCGCCGACGTCCACGGCGCCACGCTGGCCATCGTCGGCCCCGGGCGGATCGGACGCGCCGTCGCGCGGCGCGGACGCGGCTTCGACATGGACATCATCGCCGTCGGCCGCGACGACGACCTGCACACCGCACTCCAGAAGGCCGACTTCGTCTCCCTGCACGCGCCGCTCACGCCCCAGACCCACCACCTCATCGACGCGCAAGCCCTGGCCGCCATGAAGCCCACGGCGATCCTGGTCAACACCGGCCGCGGCGGCCTCGTCGACCAGGACGCCCTGAGACAAGCCCTACAACAAGGAACCATCGCCGGCGCGGCCCTCGACGTCACCGATCCCGAGCCGCTGCCCGCCGACGACCCGCTGCTCACCGCGCCGAACCTGCTCGTCGTCCCGCACATCGGCTCGGCCACCCACAGCGCCCGGGCCCGCATGACGTCCATGGCCGTCGACAACCTCCTCGCCGCGCTCGACGGACGCCCCATGCCCCACCCGGCGACCGAGCCGCAGACCCGATGAGCCGCGTCGCCGTCGTCGACGTCGGCACGAACTCCACCCGCCTGCTCATCGCCGACGTCGCGCCCGACGGCCGGCTCACCGAGCTCGAGCGCCGCACCACCATCACCCGCCTGGGTCAGGGCGTCGACCACAGCGCCAGGCTCGCCCCCGAGGCGATGGAGCGTGTCTTCGCCGCGCTGAACACCTACAAGAAGCTCATCGACGCCCACACCGTCACGGCCACCACCGCGGTCCTCACGAGCGCCGTGCGCGACGCGACCAACGGCGCCGACTTCACCGCGACCATCCGCGCGCGCTTCGGCCTCGACGCCCACACGATCACCGGCGACGAGGAGGCGCGGCTGACCTTCCGCGGCGCCACCAGCGACCGCGACGCCACCGACCACCGGCGCCTTGCGGTCTTCGACGTCGGCGGCGGCTCGACCGAGCTGGTCGTCGGCCGCGACCAACAGGTCGAGTTCCACGTGTCGACCCAGGCCGGCGTCGTGCGCCAGACCGAGCGCTTCCTGCGCCACGACCCGCCGACCGCCGATGAGCTCCAGGCCCTCGCGGCCGAGGTCGCCGAGATCTTCACCGCCGCCGTCCCGGAGGACGTCCGCGGCTCCGTCGACGCCGGGGTCGCCGTCGCGGGCACCGCCACCTCGGCGGCGTCCATCCTCCAGGAGCTCGACCCCTACGACCCCGCGCGCGTCCACGGCTTCCGGCTCCTGCGCGCGCAGTGCGAGCTGCTCCTGGCGCGACTCGCGGCGATGACCGAGGCTCAGCGCCGCCAGGTCACCGGCCTGCACCCCGACCGGGCACCGGCGATCGTCGCGGGCCTCGTCCTGCTGATCGAAGCGATGCGCGCCTTCGGCCTCGACGAGGTCGAGGTCTCCGAGCACGACATCCTGCGGGGAGCGGCGCTGGAGCGAGTGCGCGGCGGGACGGGCGTTGGCTGAGGAACACGCCCGCCCCGTCCGCTTGCGACGAGGGTTGAGCGCGGCCCGCAAGGACTGCACCTCCCGTCTGCCGCACGGCAGGTTGTACCTCGCATCCCCACTTCTCGGAACGTCCGTGGACGGGTGTCTGATTGTGGGCGTTCCAAGCCCGCCGGATACTGCCCAGTGTCGGGTCGGACGGTGTACGTGCCGAACAGGCACGTTCTCCCGACGGCGTTGACATATTGGTCCGAGCGAAGCCGCATCGAATCGGCGCCTCCCGCCGTTCGGGCCAGACAATCAGGCCCCCGCATGGCACGTACCCCTGCCCGTCCTGTCGGGGCCGAGTTTGGAAGCCGCCTTTCGGGGCGGCTTCCGACTTTCCGGAGCGATCTGCGACGCACCGGAAAGTACCCCTGTTCTTCCTACCGAAGACCGGTGGATCGGACCCCTCAGGCGAGGTTCGACTTGCGCGGGTAGATCACGGTCGGGTCCGTGAGCACGTTGACGAGCGCCGGCAGGCCCGATTCGAACGCGCGGCTGATCGCCGGCTTGAGCTCGTCGGGCGTCCGGACGAGCTCGCCGTGGGCGCCGAGCGCCTCGACCATCTGGTCATAGCGCGTCTCGGGCCGCAGCTCCGCGGCGACCGAGTACCCGTACAGGAACTCCATCGGGTGCTTCTCCAGCGCCCAGATGCCGTTGTTGCCCATCACCGCGACGATGTTGACCCCGTGGCGCGCCAGCGTGTCGAACTCCATGCCGCTGAAGCCGAACGCCCCGTCGCCGACCAGCAGCACGACCTGGCGGTCGGGGTGGGCGAGCTTGGCGGCCAGCGCATAGCCGGGGCCCGTGCCGAGGCACCCGAACGGGCCCGGATCCAGCCAGCAGCCGGGCTCGTAGGTGTCGATCACGCGGCCGGCGTAGGAGACGAAGTCGCCGCCGTCGCCGATGACGATCGCGTTGCGGTCCAGCAGCTCGCCGAGCTCGCGGTAGAGCCGCATGGGGTGCAGCGGGGCCCGCGGGTCGTCGAGCTCGACGCGCTCGGCCTCGCGCTTCTCGGTCTCCTTGGCGCGCAGGTGCGCGACCCAGTCGCCGGTGTCGCGGCCGTCGCCGATCAGCGCGCGCAGCGTCGCGTCGATCCCGCCGTAGAGCTCGGCGGCCACCGCGCGCGGGTGGGCGCGGACCGGCTCGGCGCGGTCGATCGCCACGATCTCGGTCTCCTCGCCGAACGAGCCGCCGAAGCCGAGGCGGAAGTCCATCGGCACGCCGACGACCAGCGCCAGGTCGGCGCCCTTGAGGCCCTCGCCGCGCGCCCGTGAGAAGAACAGCGGGTGGTCGGCGGGCACGCAGCCGCGCGCCTGGCCGTTGAGGTAGACCGGGATCCCGCGGCGCTCGGCCAGCTCGAGCAGCGCCTGCTCGCCGTGGCCCCAGTAGAGGTTCGTGCCGGCCATGATCACCGGGCGCTCGGCCTGGTCCAGGAGCGCGCGCACGCGCTCGACGCCCTCGGCCGCCGGCTCGGAGCGCGGGTCGTGCAGCGCGGGGTGGGCGGGTCCGGTTCCACGATCCTCGCCCTCGGAGAAGACGTGGTCCATCGGGAAGTCCAGGAACGTCGGCCCGGAGTGCGGGCGCATCGCGGCCGAGAACGCGTCGTCGACGAGCTGTGGGATCTCGTCGGGCGACTCCGCCGTGGCGGCCAGCTTGGTCAGCGGGCGCACGAACGGCACGTGGTCGATCTCCTGCAGCGAGCCCATGCCCCAGCGCATCGCGGGCGCACGGCCGGCGAGGACGACCATGGGCGAGCCCGACTGCTGCGCGGAGGCGATCGCGCTCATGCCGTTGGTCACGCCGGGGCCCGCCGTCAGCGCGGCGACGCCCGGCTGGCGCGTGACCTTCGCCCAGCCCTCGGCGGCGAACGTCGCGGCCTGCTCGTGGCGCGTGTCGACGATGTCGATGCCCTCGGCCCGGCAGCCGTCGTAGATCGAGAAGATGTGGCCGCCCGAGAGCGTGAACAGCTTCGTCACGCCGTGGGCCTTCAACCGCCGGGCGATCAGGCGACCACCGTGCAGGCGGGTTGCGGCTTCCGTCTCGGTCTCGGTGCTCATGAGGTGCATCCTGGCGCGCGCCGAGCCCGGGCGCCAGCGCCCAGGTCACACAAGCCGCAGTGGGTTCTTCAGAGGCTTCCTCTAGTGGCCGACCAGCGGACACCCGGTCGGGTGTCACAAGCGACCGGCCTCGTTGCGGATCGGCCAGGAGGGCGTAGAACTGTCCCGAAGGCACCCGACGAGCATGAGGAGTCCCGTGGACGACCGTCTCGAGAAGGATCCGCAGCAGGAGGAGAGCCTGCCGGCGCGCCGCTTCAAGGCGCTGGCCGACGAGCAGGACGCGACCTACCCCATGCTGGCGCCCGCCGCGGCCGCAGCGCTGGGCCAGGAGGACGCGTTCGACGAGCAGATCCTGGCGGGCCTCGTCAACATCTAGTCATCTAGTCGCCCTCGACCGCGCGGACGCCCACCGACCGCGCGGTCGCCTCGGCGGCCAGCGGGGCGAAGAGCGCCACCCGCGCCTGCTTGCCCCGCAGCTCGACCTCGCCGCGCGGCGCGAAGCCGCCGTGGTCCTCGCACAGCAGCGCGCGGGTCGCCTCGGTGAGCAGGACGTCGTCGCCGGTCAGCCGCGTCGCCTCCTCGACGCGCGCGGCCGTGTTGACCACGTCGCCGATCACGGTGAACTCGACCCGCCCGCCACCGCCGATCGTCCCGGCGACCACCGAGCCGGAGTTCAGCCCGATGCCGATCCGGAGCCGCTCGCCGTAGTGCGAGCGCACGCAGGCGGCGATGTCGATGGCCGCGGCGACCGCGCGGTCGGCGTGGTCGGCCAGCCGCTCCGGCGCGCCGAAGACGCCGAGCAGGCCGTCGCCCACGAACTTGTTGGCGTTGCCGCCGTGGCGCACGAGCACCGGCACGATCAGCTCGTAGAGCTCGTTGAGCCGGGCGACCGCCTCGCGCGGCCCCTCGCGCTCGGAGAACCCCGTGAAGTCGCGGATGTCCAGGAACAGGATCGTCACCTCGACCTCCTGGCCCTCCAGCGACGTGCCCTCGTCGAGCACGCGCCGGGCGACGCCCGGGTCGACGAAGGCGCCGAAGGCCTCCTGCAGCCGCTCGCGCTCGGCCAGCCCCGACACCATCTGGTTGAACGAGCCGGCCAGCCGCCCGGTCTCGTCGGTGCCGAGCACCGGCACGCGCACCGAGAAGTCGCCCTGGGCGACGCGCGCCGTGCCCTCCTGCAGCTGCTGGATCGGCTGCAGGATCGAGCGCAGCAGCAGCAGCGACAGCTCGAGCGAGATCGTGAACGCCACCGCGATCGTCACCAGCACGCCGAGGCCGAGCTGGTCCAGGCCGGCGTCGGCGGGCGAGGCGAAGCCGACCACGATCACCCCGCTGACGATGTTGATCGCCGGCAGCGCGAAGAGCAGCTTCCACTTCAGCGCAACCGTCACGCTTGCCATGCCGGGCCCGTCGGGCAGGTCGCCCGCCACCTCCTGCAGCACCGGGCGCAGCACCAGCTCCAGCCCGAAGAAGCGCAGGAACACGCCGTAGAGCACCACCACCGAGCAGCCCGCGGCCAGGATGAAGAACGACGGCCAGAACGGCACGTCCAGCTCCAGCGTCAGGAACGCGGCGATCGGGACGACGCTGACCAGGAACGGCACAGCGCGGCCCCAGCGGACGAAGGCCAGCGGCGCGCCGGCCAGGGCCCGCCACGCCTGGGCGGCGGCCTCCGCGGAGTGGTCGCCCGACAGCCACCGGTCGGCCGGGCGCAGCATGCGCCAGACGACGCCGATGGCCAGCGTGTTCTCCACCAGGACCGCGGCCTCCGCCACCGCCAGGATCCGCCAGAACTGGTCGGCATCCAGCTTGACGTAGAGGTCGAGCAGCACCACGCCGCCGGCGACGACGACGTGGGCGACCTGGAACAGCAGCGCGATCGCCAGGCGTGGATAGCGGGCGCCGGAGCGGCGAAATCCCCAGTCGAGCGCGCGACGTTGCACGCTTCGATCCTGACACGCGAACGCCCGTGCGCCATCTTCGTTCGCTCGAGCCCTCGCCTGCGGGGTTTCAACGCTCAACGATGCAACGGGTGTCCAACATCGGCCAAAAAACGGCGCGTCCGGGGCTGGACGTGGATACACTTTCCAGTGGCTGAGGGTCCGTTCCACCTCGAAGCGTGTCTCCTGGAGGCATCCATTCCCTCCGTTCCACCACCCAAGCGGCACCCGTACAACCAGTGGGCGCCGGACGCGCGTGCCCTCGATCTCGTGGGCGACAAGTGGACGCTGCTGATCGTCCGTGACCTCGTCGCGGGCCCCCGTCGGTTCGTGGAGCTGCAGCGCGTGCTGCCGGGCATCTCGACCGAGCAGCTGCGGTCGCGGCTGAACCGCATGGTCGCCGATGGCCTGCTCACGCGCCAGCGCTACCGCGAGGTCCCGCCCCGCGTGGACTACGAGCTGACCGAGCGCGCCCGCGATCTGCTTCCGGTGGTCGGTGCGCTGGCGCGCTGGGGTGCGCGCTGGGCCTGGTCGCCCCCGCGCCCCGACGAGGCGATCGACATCGGCGCGATCCTGCGCAGCGCTCCAGGGCTGAGCATGCCGGAGGAGCTCGACGGGATGGTCGAGGTCACGGTCGTGCGCCGCGCGGGCGACATGAAGCGCTACGTCCTGACGTCACGTCACGGCCAGGTGGACCTCGCCGAGCGATCGGCGCCCGAGGCCGACGCGAAGATCGCCGGCCCGGAGCGGGCGTGGGTCGAGGCGCTGGGCCCCGACGCCTCGCGGACCGAGCTGGAGGTCACCGGCGACCGCGACGTCGCCGACGCGTTCCTGGACGCCTTGGCGCCCGGCGCCGTGCGCGACGCCCCCGTCGCTTAGGCGAACCGCGTTCAGCACCCGGCTCGGAGGCCGAGCCGGGCCTGCGCTCGTCTGTGTCATCTCGGGTCCTGCTCGCCAGCAGCCGTGCGGCTCGAGGCGGTGTCCGCGGCCCGGCCGCGCGTATGAGTTGCGTAAGTGCCTTGGGGCCACACAGCGTGTTTCCCGCGGTGTCCGACCGCTGGTCGCCGGGCTTTGTCCCTGCGGTCCATGGTGGCGAAGGAACCTCGCTGGTGGAGTGCGCCGCCCGGGCGGCCTCAACGGCTGACGGTCCCCTCCCGCCCGGGTGGCCTCGACGGCTGCCCGCACGGTCCCATCTCGAAGTTCAAGGAGTACCTCGTGCAAGCTGCACTGCCTACGGGCCTGCGGACCCGCGCCTCGATGGCGCTGACGTTCGCGACCCTCGCCTGCTCGGCGCTCGGCGCAACCATCGGCCTCAGCCCGGCCAACGCCGACGACCCACTGAGCGGCGGCGCCATCGCCAAGCACGCCGACCACTACCTCTCCGCCCGTCCGGAGAACGAGGTCTACGGCGGCCTGCCGATCGGCCGGCCGGCGCTGTTGAACATCAAGTCGGGCGAGAGCGTCGCCATCGACGCGATCGCCCCGGACGGCTCGACCAACGCGACCCTGAACCCAGAGTCGTTCTTCGGCCTCTTCGGCGTCCAGCCCGACGAGGTGCTCCAGGACGTCAAGGACTTCTGGACCAGCATCCCCACGCGGCCCGCCTACGGCGGCGCGCACCCGCTGACCGGCCCGATCTACATCGACGGCGCGCAGCCGGGCGACACGCTGGAGGTCCAGGTCCTCGAAGTCCACTCGCGCGTTCCCTACGGCATCAACAGCACCGCCCCCACGCGCGGCGTGTTCAGCACGACCTACCCAGGCTGGCGCAACGGCGACGCGCCCGTGGACATCCCTGCGGTCCCGGCCGACGCACCCGGCGGGTTGTTCCCCAACCAGCGCCAGCACCTGTATCGCACGGCCAAGGTCAAGGGCCGCGAAGTGGTCCTGTTCAACAACGACATCCAGATCCCCACCGCCCCGTTCATGGGGGTCATGGCGGTCGCGCCGGCTTCGGGCGTCTTCGTCGGCCCGGCGCCGGGCTCGCCGCCGCCGCTGTCCGGCGTCCAGATCTCCAACCCGCCCGGCACCTTCGGCGGCAACTTCGACACCAAGGACCTCAAGGCCGGCAGCACGCTCTACCTGCCCGTGACCCAGCCCGGCGCGCAGTTCTACACCGGCGATGGCCACACCGCCCAGGGCGGCGGCGAGGTCAGCGGCGGCGCGCTCGAGACCTCGCTCGGCGGCACCTTCCGCTTCGTCCTGCACAAGAAGTCGACCGTGACGCCCCTTGCCGAGGACAAGGACAACTACTACATCATGGGGATCGACTACGACCTCAACCGCTCGATGAAGCTCGCCACGGCCAACGTCGTGGACTTCCTCATCAAGGAGAAGGGCCTCACGCCGGCCAAGGCGCAGTCGCTGGCCAGCCTCGCGGTCGACTTCAAGGTCGCCGAGGCCGTCGACGGCACCCAGATCATCGAGGGCGTGATCCCCAAGAGCATCTTCCTCAAGCGGTAGCGCTCCGGTTCGATCGAGGCAACGGGCCCGGCGATGGACGTCGCCGGGCCCGTTCGCCTCCTCGCGGCAGCTGCACATCCGTCGGATGCCCGGGGAGGGACTCGAACCCCCATGCCCTTGCGAGCAGCCGGTTTTAAGCCGGCTGTGTCTGACCAGTTCCACCACCCGGGCGCGGCCTTGCGGAGCCTAGTGGCTCGCGCGGGAACGCCCGCCAACCCACCGGCCGCCGCTTTGTCACACTGTGGCCGAACCCGCAACTTCGCGGCCCCCCACCGGTTTCAACGATCGGCGGGCTCGCACCTCGCCGATCACGCGTGGAAGTCACCGCTCTCAGACACTCAGGCTCCGCAGGACTCAGGGGCCCGACGCCCTTGCTGCGCCTGCAGGGCGACGAGCGGCTGGTCGCGCTCACCCGGCGCGGCAACCAGGCGGCCTACGAGGCACTCGTCTCGCGCTACCAGTCGCGGCTGCTGGCGTTCTGCCGGCACATGCTCAGCTCCCGCGAGGACGCCGAGGACGTGCTGCAGGAGGTGTTCGCCGCCGCGTTCAACGCGATGCTGGCCGACACCCGGCCGATCAACGTGCGGCCGTGGCTGTACCGGATCGCCCGCAACCGCTGCCTGAACCACCTGCGCAAGCAGACGGCGATCGGCGTGGACTCCATGGACGTCCACCTCGCCGAGCACGGCACCACGACGGCCGACAAGGTCGACGACCGCGAGGACTTCCGCCAGCTCGTCGCCGACGTGCAGACGCTGGCCGAGACCCAGCGCACGGCGCTGCTGCTGCGCGAGATCGACGCGCTGAGCTACGAGCAGATCGCCGAGGCGATGGAGACGACCGTCCCGTCGGTCAAGTCGCTGCTGGTCCGCGCCCGCGTCGCACTGGCCGAGGCCGCCGAGGCCCGGCGCCTGACGTGCGCCGAGGTCCGCGACGAGCTCGGCGAGTGGGCCGAGGGCCTGACGCGCGTCAGCGCCCCCGTCCGTCGCCACGTCCGCGGCTGCACCCGCTGCTCGGCCTTCAAGAAGCAGCTCAAGCAGACCAACAAGGCGCTCGCCGCGGTGTTCCCCGTCGGCCCGCTGCTGCTGCTCAAGAAGTTCCTGCTGGCCCAGGGCGCCGGCGGCGCGGCCGCCGGTGGCGCGGCGGCGTCGGGCAGCGTCGGCGCTGGGAGCGTCACCGCGGGCTCGGCCCTGTCGGCCGGCGTGGGCGCCGTGGCGACCAAGACGGCCGCCGGACTGGCCGCCGTGGCGATCGTCACCACCGGCGCCGTCGAGGTCGACCATGTCAAGCACCACCGCATGGAGCGTCCCGCGCTGGCCGCGCACGTCAGCCCGGCGCCGGTCGCCCCGCCCGCCGTGCCCGCCCCGCAGGCCGTGCGCTCGACGCCGCAGCCCTCCCCCGCCCTGCACCACGCCGGCGTCACGAGCGCCGCCGCCAAGCTCAAGACCAAGGCTGCCGGGAAGGGCGCTGTCGCCGCGTCCAGCGCGGCGCCGGCCGTCACGGAGACCACGGCCAGCGCCACGCTCCCGGCATCGACGACCGTGCCCGCCATGCCGCAGGAGGGCTACGACAGCACGACGCTGCCGGCCCAGGCCGGCGCCGACGGCACGACCGCCACGCCGGCCGCCCCCGCGCCGCTGAGCGCCGTCGCACCCGCTCTGGAGTCCTCGACGAGCGAGCCGGCCCAGCAGAGCCCGCCGCCGGCGTCGCAGCCCACCGAGCCCGCACCGTCGAGCCCGCCGCCCAGCGCCGAGCCGGCGCCCGCCGACTCGGCGCCGCCGGCCGACGCCCCGCCGGCTCCGGCGCCCGCACCCGCCGGGCCGTCGGTGACCGTGCCCGCGAGCCCGGTCACCCCGTAGCGCCGCGGCGCCGCGCCGGTCTAGGGGCGCTGCGTGCCGAAGCGGAACGAACGCAGCGCGGTCTTCAGGCCGCCGTTCTTGCCGACGTCGTCGGCCCGCACGACGGCCGGCGAGCGCGTTGCGCTGACCCAGATGTCGGCGCCCTCGCGGGCCGTGACGTTCGGCAGCAGCAGGATGCGCCGCCCGTAGGTGAGCTTGCCCCCGGCGCCGCGGTACTGGAAGACGATCTCGTAGCCCTGCTGCTTGTTGATGTTCGCGCGGCCGTCGGTGCGCCAGCGGAAGCCCGGCAGCGCGCGCTCCATGGCGCGCTGCTGCTGGGCGGCGTAGAGCGGGAGGAACCCGGCCGCGTCGCCGCGGTACGCCGGCAGGCGGAGCTCGCGCACCGAGAACGACTGCTCCTTGGAGCCGACGCGTGCCAGCTCGCCGGCCTGCGGCTGCTCCTTGGCGAACGGCGCGCGGTAGACGAAGTTGAACGCCACGGGTGCGCGCACGATGACGGCGCGCTTGGCCTGCGCCCCGCCGCCGCGCACCAAGACCGCCCAGAGCAGCAGCGCGATGACGAGCACGCCCGCTGCCTCGAGGCCGAGACGGATCACGCGGGGCAGCGCGCGCACGCGAGGACCGAGCAGCTCGGGCAGCGTCGGACCGAGCTCGGGACGGACGGCGGACATCCCTGAGGATTCTAGGCGGCCATCAGCCCGATGACCTTCAGCCGCCGCGACAGCGCCTGCATCGCGAAGGCGCGCGTCTCCTGCACCGACACGCCGAACAGCGTCTGGGTGTCGTCGTCGGCGACGTCGCCCATCCACTTCGGCTTGAGCACCGCGTCGGCGACCGGCGCGACCTCGGTCAGCGTCCGCTGGATCGCCGCCATGTAGCGGTCGTCGCGGCGGGCCATGTGGCGCAGGAACCAGGCGCCGAACGCCACGTGGCGGTGCTCGTCGCGCGCGACGTTGGTGAAGCCCTCCACGAACCCCGGCAGCGTGCCCTGCTGCTCGTTGTAGTCGATGATGAAGTGCTGCCCGGTCAGGGCCAGCATCCCCTCGACGACCATGTGGTAGATCGTCACGAACTCGCAGGCGCACTCGAGGTCCTCGGGCTCGACGGCCAGGCGATCGGCCTTGCCCTTGAGCATCTCGTCGAAGAGCACGGTGAACTCGGGGTTGACGTGCGCGGCGGTCTCCTCCAAGCGTGCCTGCAGCGTCGTGCTCTCCAGCACGCCGACCTCGGAGTAGAAGCGGTCGAAGAAGGCGACGTGGCGCGCCTCGTCGGCGATCTGCGTCGACAGGAAGATCCGCATGTCCTCGTCGGGCACGGCGCGCATCAGCGGCGCCAGCTCGCTCTCGACGCGCTGCTCGCCGATGAAGAACGAGCTGAGCCCGTACATGCGCTGGAAGCGCTCTTCCTCGCCGATGCGCTCGTGCCAGTCGATGCGGTCCTGCGTGAAGTCGATGTCCTGGGTCGCCCAGTGCTGGCGCTCCCACAGCAGGTAGAGCGCTCGCGGGTCGAGCAGCGGGGACTCGCCGCGGTCGGCGCGCTCGTCCAGCGCGGGATCGCTGGTCTCGCGGAAGTCGTCGCGGTCGGTGCGCTTGGTCGCCTGCTGCTCGGTCATCGATCTGCTCCTTGCCCTCGGTGGAGCCGCGAGCCTACCCGGCGACTGGCTGGCTGGCCAGTCGAACTTCGCTAGGGCCCCGGGGCGCCGCCGGAGACGACGTGCAGGGTGGCCTGGGCGCCGCCCGAGGTCGTCACCGCGTAGTCGCCGGGCTTGAGACCCCCGATGCGCTGATTGCCGGTCGCGCCGGCGGCGACGTCGAGCGTGCCCGCGCCCTCGATCGTCACCTTCTGGGCGGCGCCCTTGGCGGTCACCGACAGGTCGACCGGCAGGAACGCCGGCACGGTGATCCGTGCCGGGGTGAGCGTCGCGCCGCTGGCGGTGAAGGTCGCCGGGACGCGCGCGGCCTCCTCGTCGCCGGCGCCGCCGGGCGCCTGCTCGCCGCCGGCCGGCGTGCCGCCGTTGGCGTCGGGCGCCTGCACGCCGCCGGAGGGCGGGACGCCG
>DASYLT010000050.1:0-11121 GCA_036009425.1 Baekduia sp.
CTCGGGCGAGTCCGCGGCGGGCGTGTCGCCCTTGGCGGGGGCCTCGGGCTCGGCGGCGGGAGCTTCGGCCTCGGCGGCGGGAGCTTCGGCCTCGGCGGCGGGGGCCTCAGGCTCGGCGGCGGGAGCCTCGGGCTCGGCGGGCGCAGCCTCCGGCTCGGCAGCAGCTTCGGGCTCGGCCGGCGCAGCCTCCTGCTCGGCGGCGGGCGCAGGCTCGGCCGGGGTCTCGACCTCCGGAGCCTCGGCGGGCGCCGCAGCCTCCGCCTCAGCCGGCGCAGCCGCCACCGGCGCCTCGGCCTGCGGCTCCGGCGGCGCCTCGATCGGCAGGTCGGCCTCGACCTCGTGGGCGCCCACCGTCGCGGGGACGACGCGCAGCACCTTGCCGACGGGACCCTTCGTCCGGACCTCGCCGCGGGCCAGGGCCAGCGTCGGGCTCAGCTCGCCGTGGAGGATCGCGCGGCCCGTGTCGGCGTCCATCGCGAACACGACGTCCGCGCGGAGCTTGGTGTCGCCGAGGTCCACGCGGGCCGGCTTGCTGGCGCGCACGTCGAGCGTGACGGTCGCGTCCGGGTGCCGGAAGGCGAACTGCACGACCGCGTCGGCCTGGTGCAGCTGCTCGCGGCGCGCAGCGTTGTACACCAGGTTGGTCAGGATGCCGCCGAGCTGCTCATAGACCTCGGCGTCGGTCTCGTAGTGCGCCATGGGCCGCGGAGGGTACCTACCCGGCATGGACCTCGACGCCTTCCACCTCCATCCGCCTGACGCGCGCCTCCTCGAAGGCCGCGTCGCGCTCGTCACAGGGGCCACCGGCGGCATCGGCACGGCAACGGCGCTGGAGCTCGCCGCCCACGGCGCCGCCGTGACCATCGACTACCGCAGCAAGGACGACAAGGCGCGCGCGATGGTCGACGCGATCACCGGCGGAGGCGGCCGCGCGACCGCCGTCGAGCTCGACGTGACCGACGAGGACTCGGTGATCGCCGCGTTCGCTGCGGCCCGAGAGGCGCTCGGCACCGTCGACCTCCTCGTCGCCAACGCCGGCATCGAGACGCGCGCTGCCCTCGTCGACATGGAGTTGGGGGACTGGCGGCGGGTGCTCGACGTCAACCTCACCGGCGCGTTCCTGTGCGCGCGGGAGGCGGCTCGCGGCCTGCGCGCCGCCGACGCCCGCGGCGTGCTGGTCTTCATGTCCTCCGTCCACGAGCAGATCCCGTGGATGGAGTTCTCGCACTACTGCGCAAGCAAGGGCGGCATGAAGCTGTTCATGCAGTCCATCGCCCGCGAGCTGGCGCCGCACGGCATCCGGTGCGTCGACGTCGCGCCCGGGGCGATCGCCACCGAGATCAACCGCGAGGTCCTCGAAGACCCGCAGCAGAGGAAGGCGGTCCTGGAAGAGATCCCCTACGGGCGCTGGGGCGAGGCCGAGGACGTGGCCCGCGCCGTGGCCTGGCTGGCCTCGGCGCAGGCCGACTACGTCGTGGGCACGACGCTGTTCGTCGACGGAGGGATGACCCTGTACCCCAAGTTCGTCTGAGCGGGGCTACTCCCGGCCCAGCAGCATCGCGATGCCCTGGCCGCCGCCGATGCACAGCGTCACCAGGCCGTAGCGGTGCTCGCCGCGCTCCATCTCCGACAGGCACTTGGCCGTGATGGCCGCGCCGGTCGCCGCGATCGGGTGCCCGAGGGCGATCGCGCCGCCGTTGGGATTGACGCGCGCCGGATCCAGGTCGAGATCGCGGATGACCGCCAGCGCCTGGGCGGCGAAGGCCTCGTTGAGCTCGATGACGCCGATGTCGTCGAGCGCGACGCCGGCCCTGTCGAGCGCCTTGCGCACCGCCGGCACCGGGCCGATGCCCATGATCTCGGGGTCGACGCCGCACGACGCGTAGGACAGGACGCGCGCGAGGACCGGCGCCCCGAGCTCCGCGGCCTTCGCGTCGCTCATCAGCACGAGCGCCGCGCCGGCGTCGTTCATGCCCGACGCGTTGCCGGCCGTGACCGTGCCGCCGTCCTGCTTGAAGATCGTCGGCAGCTTGGCCATGCCGGCCGCGTCGGCGCCGTGGCGGATGTGCTCGTCCTTGTCGAAGGCCACCGTGTCGCGCTTGACGCGCACGTCGACGGCGACGACCTCGGCGTCGAACCGGCCCTCGGACTGCGCGGTGCTCGCACGCCGGTGCGACTCGACGGCGAACGCGTCCTGGTCGGAGCGCGTGATCCCCATGCGCTCGGCCAGGTTCTCGGCGGTGACGCCCATCTTGATGTCGTGGAACGGGTCGGTGAGCGCGCCCTGGACGGGATCGACGATCGGCGCCGGGCCCATCTTCGAGCCCCAGCGGGCCTGGGTCATCCACATCGGCGCGCGGCTCATGGACTCCGCGCCGCCGGCCAGCGTCACCGCCGCCTCGCCGGTCTGGATCGCCTGGCAGGCCGAGACGAGCGCCTGCACGCCGGTGCCGCAGAGGCGGTTGACCGTGAACGCCGGCGTCTCCTTCGGGACTCCGGCCTTCATGCCCACGACGCGCGCCATGTAGGCGTCGGCGGTCTCGGTGTGGATGACGTTGCCGAACACGACGTGCTCGATCTGCTCGGGCGACAGGCCGGAGCGCTCGATGGCGGCCTTGGCCGCCGTGGCGCCCAGATCGCTGGGGCTCACCCCGGCGAGCGACTTGCCGTAGGACCCGATCGCGGTGCGCGCGGCGGAGGAGATGACGACGTTGGTCAAGCTGGCGTTCCTTTCGAGGACCGGTTGGCCGGGCGGGAAGCCTATGCGGTGATACGTTCGGGCGCATGAGCACCACCGCCATCCTGCCGTTGCGCAACTTCATCGACGGTGAGTTCGTCGAGGCCGCAGAGGGCGCCACCACGCCCGTCCTCAACCCCGCCACCGGCGAGGAGATCGGCCAGGCCCAGGCCTCCGGCCAGGCCGACGTCGACCGCGCCGTCGCCGCCGCCCGCCGGGCGTTCCCGGCCTGGGCCGCCACGCCGCCCGGCGAGCGCGCGCTCGCCCTGCTCAAGCTCGCCGACCTCATCGAGGACCATGGCGACGAGCTGGCCACGCTGGAGGCCGACAACGCCGGCAAGCCGATCGAGGCCGTCAAGTCCGACGAGGTTCCGGTGTGGGTCGACAACCTGCGCTTCTTCGCGGGCGCCGCGCGCACGATGGAGGGCAAGCCCGCCGGCGAGTACCTCGCCGGCTACACGTCGTTCATCCGGCGCGAGCCCGTCGGGGTCGTCGGCCAGATCGCCCCGTGGAACTACCCCTTGATGATGGCCGTGTGGAAGATCGGCCCCGCGCTGGCGACCGGCAACACGATCGTCCTCAAGCCCGCCCCGTCGACGCCGGTCTCGGTCGTCAAGCTCGCCGAGCTGGCCGCCGACCTGCTGCCCAAGGGCGTGCTCAACGTGGTGCTCGGCGGCGACGACGTCGGCAAGGCCATCGTCTCGCACGACGACGTCGACATGGTCTCGATCACGGGATCGGTCGAGGCCGGCAAGGCCGTCGCGCGCTCCGCCGCCGACTCGCTCAAGCGCGTGCATCTGGAGCTGGGCGGCAAGGCGCCGGTCGTCGTGTTCGACGACGTCGACGTCGCGTCGGTCGTCGAGGAGATCGCCGGCTTCGCCTACTACAACGCCGGCCAGGACTGCACCGCCGCCACGCGCGTCATGGTCGCCCCCAAGCTCTACGACGACGTCGTCGCCGGCCTCGCCGACCAGGCCAAGGGCTATGTCATGGGCGACACGCGGTCGGCCGACACGACGCTCGGCCCGCTCAACAGCGCCGGCCAGCGAGAGCGCGTCGAGGGCTTTCTGGAGCGCAAGCCCGGCCACGCGGAGATCGTCACCGGCGGCAGCGAGCCCGACCTGCCCGGGTTCTTCCTGGAGCCGACCGTCGTCGCCAACCTGCAGCAGGACGACGAGATGATCCAGCGCGAGATCTTCGGCCCCGTCCTCACCGTGCAGCGCTTCACCGACGAGGACGAGGCGATCGCCTGGGCCAACGGCACGCCGTACGGCCTGGCCTCCTCGGTCTGGACCCGCGACGTCGGCCGCGCGCTGCGCGTCGCCAACGCGCTGCGCTTCGGCTGCGTGTGGATCAACAACCACGGCCTGCTGGCCAGCGAGATGCCGCACGGCGGCTACGGCCAGTCCGGCTACGGCAAGGACCTCTCGATGTACGCGCTCGAGGACTACACGCAGGTCAAGCACGTCATGGCGAGCCTCGGCTAGCGCCAACTTCGGCCTGCAGGACGAGGGCGGCGCTCCGGCGCCGCCCTCGGTCGTTCTTGAAAGATGTGTGAGAAACGCGCAACCTTGCACCGAAGGCCTCGTTAGAGTCGTCGGAGGACGACCACTGTGGAAGCTTCAGCGCTACCTCATCCCGTCGGGCTCGGCCGCATCTCGGTCGCCGGCCCGCTGCTGCGCCTGCGCAGCGACGAACAGCTGGTCGCGCTCTTCCGCGCGGGCCACGACGAGGCGTTCGGGACCATCCACGACCGCTACCGGGCGCGCCTGTTCGGCTACGCGCGCCAGATGCTCGGCGGCTCGAAGTCGGACGCCGAGGACGTCCTGCAGGACGTGTTCCTGCGTGCCTACGACGCCCTGCGCGTCGACGGCCGCGAGGTGCTGCTGCGGGCCTGGCTGTACCGCGTCGCGCACAACCGCTGCATCGACCAGCTGCGCCGTCCCGCCCCCGCGCCCTCCGACATCTACGACCTCAACCGCGGGCCCTCGCAGGACCCGATGGCCGAGGCGGAGCGCCGCGAGGATCTCCGCCGATTGGTCGCCGACGTCCGCCGCCTGCCCGAGCAGCAGCGCTCGGCGCTGCTCATGCGCGAGATGGAGGGCCTCTCCTACAACGAGCTGGCCGCCGCCCTGGACGTCACCGTCCCGGCGATCAAGTCGCTGCTCGTGCGCGCCCGCGTCGGCCTCGTCGAGGCCATCGAGGCGCGCGACACGGGCTGTGCGGAGATCCGCACGGACCTGGCGGAGGCGGCCGGCCGCGGCGTGCGCGCCTCGGGCCGCTCCCGCAAGCACCTGCGCGAGTGCGCGGGCTGCCGCGACTACCGGGCGGCGATGCGCACGATCGACAAGCAGCTCAACGGCCTCGCCCCGAGCGCCGGCCCCCTGACCACGCTGGCCAAGCTGCTCGGGATCGGCGGCGCCGGCTCGGGCGCGGCGGCGGGGAGCACGGTCGTGGGCGGCGGCGGGGCGGCGGCCGTCAGCAGCGGCGCCGCGACGCTCGGAGCGGGCGCCGCTGCCGCGACCGCGGGCAAGGTCGCAGCCGTCGTCGCGGCCGCGGCGGTCGTCGGCGGCGGCGCCGCCACCGTCGAGCACCAGGTGCAGCAGCACCGCACGCCCGCGCACGCCGCGCCCGTCGTGCAGCGGATCGCGATGCCGCCCGCCGCGGTCGGCGCGCAGCGCCCGGGCGACCTCGTCGTCCGCCACACACCGGGCCGCTCGCCGTCGATCCGCGCGGCGGCCACCACCGCGCCGGCGTCCGTCGCCCACCTGGAAGAGCGGACCGTCGAGTCCTCGACGGGGAGCAGCGCTCCCCCCTACGAGCCCACCACGGGGGGTCTCCAGGCGCCGGACGAGACGCCGGCGAGCGCCACCAGCGGCCCCGGCGCCACGACCGGCAGCGGCACCGCCGGCGACCCCGCGACGGGCACGCCGCCCGCCCCCACACCGCCCACCGGGACCTCCCCGCCGTCCGGCGGCGAGCCCACCCCCGTCAGCCCCACGGCCCCCGGCACCGGCGGCGCGAGCGCGCCGGCGGCCTCCTCGCCGGCGAGCGCGCCGGCCACCGGCACGACGAGCCCGTCGGGTCAGGTGAGCCCCACCGCCGGCGCGCAGGTCGCCCAGGGCGCCGGCGCGCCCGCCGGCTGAGCGGCCCGCGCGGCGCACTCGCTAGGGTCCGCTGCATCGAGCGCTACCTCGCGACCCTGGACCACGAGGAGCTCTACGTGCGGCGCGGGCCGCGCTCGGGGCTGTTCACGATGGTCGCCGTCCACTCGACGGTGCGCGGGCCCTCGCTCGGCGGTTGCCGGATGTGGACCTACGAGGACAACCGCGCGGCGATGCGCGACGCGCTGCGGCTCTCGGAGGGCATGACGCTGAAGTCGGCCGTCGCCGGCCTGCCGCTGGGCGGTGGCAAGGGCGTCATCGCCGTGCCGGCCGGCGAAGGGCTCGACGCCAAGCGCCGCCGCCAGGCGCTGCTGGACTTCGGCGAGACGGTCGAGCGCCTCGGGGGCACCTACGTGACCGCCGAGGACGTCGGCACGTCCACCGCGGACATGACGGTCATCGCGACCCGTACGGCGTACGTGAGCGGCCTCTCACGCCGCTCGGGCGGCTCGGGCGACCCGAGCCCCTTCACGGCCCTCGGCGTCTTCCACAGCATCGAGGCGACGGTCGAGCGCACGTTCGGCTCGCCCGAGCTGCGCGGGCGCACCGTCGCGGTCGTCGGCCTCGGGCACGTCGGCCTGCGCGTCGCGCGGCTGCTGGCCAAGGCGGGAGCGACGCTCGTCGTCGCCGACATCGACCGCTCCAAGAAGGACGAGGCCGAGCGCCTCGGGGCGACCTGGACCACGCCGGTCAAGGCGATGATCGCGGCCGTCGACGTCCTCGTGCCCTGCGCGCTGGGCGGCGTGCTGGACCACGACACGGTCCCGCAGCTGCAGGCCCCGACGATCGCCGGCGCGGCCAACAACCAACTGGCCTCGGCCGACGTGGCCGACCTGCTGCGCGAGCGCGACATCCTCTGGGCGCCCGACTTCGTCGCCAACGCCGGCGGCATCGTCAACATCTCGGTGGAGTTCGAGCCCGACGGCTACGACCCCGACCGCGCCACGCTCAAGACCCGCGAGATCGGCGACACGCTGCGGGCGATCTTCGACGACGCCCACGCGAGCAACACCACGCCGCTGGCCGCGGCGACCGCGCGGGCCCAGCGCAATCTCGCGCGGTAGCGCGGTAGCGCGCTAGACCACGCCGTCCGGCGACGCCTGCGCGACGCCCGGGACCGGCGCACCCGACGCTGCGGCCAGGCGAGCCCGCTCGGCCTCGGCCTCCTCGAGCGTCTCGTCGGGCCAGTGGCGATGCTCGTCGAAGAAGGTGCGAGCGTCATCCTCGGCGTGGCGATCCTTGTCGCCGTTGCGCATCATCCAGATGATCCAGACGATGCCGACCACGCCGGCGACGCAGATGAAGATGCCGTAGATGTTGGCGATCATCGTCGTCCCAAGATAGTGGGTCGCCGGCACGGCCCACGCTCGGCCGTCAGCCCCACTCCGGCCGCTGGACCCCGTCGGGCAGGCGGCCCTCCGCCTCGAGCTTGTCGAGGTGCGCCACGAGCGTCACGGTCGCCGCCAGGCGCAGCTCGGGCGGCACGTCGGCCCACGCGGCGTCCAGCAGCGCCTCGACGTCGCGGGCGCCGGCGTCGAGCGCGGCCACGAGGCGGCGCTCGCGCTCGAGGCGGTGGGCGGCGTAGCCGGCGAGGCGGGCATCGGCGTCGGTCACCGGCGGCCCGTGCCCGGGCAGCAGGACAGCGAAGTCGCGGTCGCGCAGGCGCTGCAACCCGGCGAGGTAGCCGCGCAGCGCGCCGGGGTCGGGCGCGATGAACACCGACCCCTCGCCGAGCACCGCGTCACCCGTGAAGCACGCCGCGCCGAACGCGAAGCAGAGGTGGTCGGGCGCGTGGCCCGGAACGGCGATCGCCTCCAGGGGCCCGAGCACGCTGCCGTCGGCGATGAGGCTGGCGCCGGCGTGGCGCGCCGCGAAGACGGGGACCCCGCCGGCGGCCTGCGCCAGCGCGTCCGCCGCGCCGCTGTGATCGCCGTGGTCGTGGGTCAGCGCGAGGCCGGCGATCCCGCCGCGCGCCTCACCGGCCGCCAGGACGGCCGCGACGTGCTCGTCCAGCAGCGGCCCCGGATCGACGACCCAACACGGGTCGTGGCCCGCCAGCCATGTGTTGGTGCCCGTGAGCGTGAGCGGGCCCGGGTTGTCGGCGCGCACGAGCGCGACGTCGTAGGCGGCCGGCAGCTCGGGCATCGCGGCAGAGGCTAGTGGGCCTCCTGACCCACCGGACCGTCGTGCTCGGTGGCCGTGACGGCGCGGCGCGGCACGATCGGGCGCCGCGCCCAGACCAGCACCACGACCGCTACGCCCAGCGCCGAGACGGCGTAGGCGAGCCGCGGCGAGACGGTGGCCGTCAGCACCCCGCCGATGATGTAGCCGACCCCCGGCACCGCGGCGGCCGCGGACTCCAGCAGCCCGGCCGTGCGCGCCTGGTAGCGCTCCTCGACGGCCTCCTGCAGGGCGGTCATCACCGCGACCCACTGCACGCCGTTGCCGGTGCCGCCGACCACCGAGCCCAGGCAGGCGATCAGCAGCGTCGGCGCGCCGGCCATGATGGCGTAGGCGGCGCCGATGGCCGCCGTGGAGATCAGCACGAGCGTGCCGAGCGGCGTCGTGCGCATCCGGGCGAACAGCGCGGAGCCGAGCAGGATCCCGACGCCCCAGGAGGCGATGAGGACGCCGAAGCCGAGGCTCGTCGAGTCCAGCGTCTCCTTCGCGTAGACGACCTCGATCGGGATGATGAGCGTGAAGAAGAGGATCGCCACCGCCTGACCGGCGATCAGCCGCCCGGCGATCGGATGTCCGCGGACGTAGTCCAGTCCGTCGCGGACGCGGGCGCGCCAGCGCTCGCGAGGGCCGGCGGCGGGCTCGGGGAGGCTCCGGGCGCTGGCCAGCAGCAGCAGCGCCACGGCGAGGAAGGACCCGGCGTCCAGCCAGAGTGCCGTCGCGGCGCTCCACTCGTGGACGATCAGGCCGGCGAGCACCGGGCCCGCGGCGCTCATGACGGCGAAGACGACGTTGATCAGCGCGTTGCCCTCGCGCAGCGCGTCGTGCGGGGTGAGCACCGCGGCGATCGCCCCGCGCGAGAGCCCCCGAGCGGTGAGCGCCATGAGCCCATCGGCGAACGCGAAGGCCAGGATCGCCGGCAGCCAGAAGGCGTCGGCGATCGTCGCCAGGCCCGCGAACGCGCCGGCCTCCAACGCGTAGAGGGCCGGCAGCACGCGGCTGACGCGGCGATGGTCGAGCCCCGCCGTCAGCGCCGGAGCCGCGAATGCCGGCACGAACTTGCCGGCGATGAAGAGCGCGGTCACGGCCAGCGCCGAGCCGGTCCGGTCGAGCACGAGGATCGCGAGCGCGATGACGCCCAGGTTGTCGCCGAGCTCGTTGATCGCGTAGCTGGTCGCCAGCGCGGGAAAGCCACGGACCCGCAGTGATCTCCTCACCGGCGACACGGCGGTCAATCTAGACGCCGATGAGGTCGGCTGCGGTGCGGTGGCGACTAAGGAATCGTCGTACACAGCCGATAAGCAGGGCGTAATGGGCCGTAGGACCCTCGCTGCCGCACAGACCTTGCTCTTCGTGGGATCGCTTGCGATCGTCGCGTTGAGCTCCCGTTCCTCGGATTGGCATCCGGTGGAGATCCTGGTCCTGCTGGCGGCCCTGGCCGTGGCCTCCGACGCGACGGCCATCGTGACCGCGAGCATGCGGCTCACCGGCTCGTTCATCGCGCTCGTGCTCGCCATGGTGCTGCTCGGCCCGGCCCCGGCGGTGGCCATCGGCCTGTTGACCATCGGCGTCGACGCGGTCCGCATGCGGACGCCGTGGAGCTCGGTGCTCACCAACGTCGCCGCCTACGCGACCTTCCCACTCGCCGGCGGCCTCGCCGCCCGCGCGCTGAACCTCGGCGCAGCCGACGACGTGCTCTTCGCCTTCGGCGTCGCCGGGCTCTACGCCGGCGTCAACGTCTTCAACTTCCTGCTGATCGCGGTCCCCCACATCTGGACCGACGGCGTGCCGCTGCGGCGCTCGATCCGGACGATCCTCGTGCCGCTCATGCCCTCCGAGGCCCTCGCCGGCGCTCTGACGGTCATCACCGCGGCGACCTACCAGACGGTCGGCCTGCCGGCCCTCGTCGCGGTCCTGGTCGCGCTCTTCCTCTTCCAGATCCTCACCCGTGAGCTGCTGATCTCCCAGGAGCGCGCCGAGCAGCTGCAGGCCCGTTCGACCCAGCTGGCCTCGCTGCAGGTCGGCGTGCTCGCCGCGCTGGTCCAGACGCTGTCACTGCGCGACCGGATGACGGCGCGCCACTCCGCGGCCGTCGCGCGCTACGCGCGGGCGATCGCCGAGGAGATCGGCTGCGACGCCGCCGAGCAGGAGCTCGTCCACACCGCCGGCCTGCTGCACGACATCGGCAAGTTCGCCTTCCCCGACCGGATCCTGCTCGCCAACCGCAAGCTCGACGAGGACGACTGGAAGATCGTGCGCACGCACCCCTACCAGGGGGCGCGGCTCGTGCGGCGCATCAACGGCTATGGGCCGGTGGCCGAGATCATCCTCGCCCACCACGAGCGCATCGACGGCCGCGGCTATCCCCGCGGCCTCACCGACGAGCAGATCCCACTGCTGTCGAAGATGATCTCGATCGCCGACACCTACGACGTGATGACCGCCCGCGACTCCTACCGCGACCCGGTCACCCAGGCCGAGGCGATCGCCGAGCTGCGGCGCGTCTCGGGCGCCCAGCTCGACGCGACGCTCGTCGAGGCGTTCGTCCGCATCGTCGAGCGCAGCGGGCTGCAGTTCCAGCACACGACGGATGCCGACTTCGAGCGCGAGCTCGACTTCGACGCCCGCGTGCGCGGCTACGCCCTGCCGCAAGCCGCCTGAGCGGCGCGGATCGGTGAGCGGCCGGCAGGCCGCGCAAAGGGCGCGCCGATCCCCCTGAACGGGGAGTCGCTGACGCGCTGATCCACCCGAACGGGCGAGACATCGCCGCGTCGATCCACCTGACCGGGTGGGACGCTGGAGCGGTTGGATGCCGGTGCACATAACCGGCCATGCCTAGGACATCCGTCCAGGTATGGGTACGATCCCCAGAACTGGGGATGGCGCGAAGGCCATCTGGCCAGTTCACTTGCATCCGTCATGACGAAACGGCGCCGCTGCTGGCAGGCGGGGCGCCGTTCGTCGGGATATCCGTCCGCTCAGTCGCTGCGGTGGTGCGCAGCGCGAACATCTTGGGGGTGCACCGTGGGTTACAAGAGCTAA
>DASYLT010000051.1:0-8268 GCA_036009425.1 Baekduia sp.
GAAGAGGCGCTGCTCAACTACGCCGGCTGCGCGGTGGTCATCTCCCACGATCGCTGGTTCCTGGATCGCGTCGCGACCCACGTCCTGGCGTTCGAGGGCGACTCGAAGGTCACCTGGTTCGAGGGCAACTTCGAGGCCTACGAGGAGTGGCGGCACGCGACGCTCGGCGACGAGGCCGACCGCCCGCACCGCATCACCTACAAGAAGCTCACGCGGACGTAGTCCTAGCGCTTGGAGGCGGCCTTCGCGCGGCTGCGCGAAGCGCCGGCCTTCGCGCCCGCGTTGCCCGACTTCTTGGTGCGCGTCCCGGCGCCCTTCTTGGCGGCGGCGCTGCGCTTGTCGGCGTTGCGCTTGCGCGTCCGGGCCGCCTTCTTGGCCGCTTCGCTGCGCTTGGTGGCGCGGCCCAGCACCTCGTCGCGGATCGTGTCGCTCGCGGCCTCGAGCTGCTTGAGGACCTCGCGGGCGCGCTTCTCGCCCTTGCGGCGACCGCCGCGCCCGCCGGTGACCGCCGTGGCCACCCGCTTGCGCAGGCCGTTGGCGTGCAGCCGGTCGATCAGCTCTTCCTGCCTGCTCTTGTTCGCCATGCCACAAGCGTGCCCGGAGCGCGCGGAAGACAAGCAGCGGCGCGTCCTACCGTGTCGCCCATGCCCGCCAACGTCACCATCACGGAGTTCACCGACCCGGGCTGTCCGTTCGCCTTCAGCGCCGAGCCGTTCCGGCTGCGGCTGAGCTGGCTCTACGGGGACCACCTCGACTGGCGCGTGCGGATGGTCGGCCTCTCGGAGGATCCGCAGGAGGCGCTGGCCAAGGGCTTCACGCCCGAGGTCATGTCGGGGGCGTTCGCCAAGATCGCGACCGACCACGGCATGCCGATCGACACGCGCCTGCGCCCGCGGATGTTCGCGACGCTGCCGGCCTGCCGCGCGGTGGTGGCCGCACGCCTGCACGCGCCGGAGCAGATGCGGGCGCTGCTGCGCGCCCTGCGGGTGCGCCACTTCGGCGGCGCGCTGCTCGACGAGCAGGAGACCATCGACGCCGCGGCCGCCGACGCCGGCATCGACGCGGCGGCGCTTGCGCAGTGGACCGCGGGCGACGACGTGCGGTCGGCGCTGGACGAGGATCTCGCCGCCGCGCGCGAGCCGACGCCGGCGGCCCGCGTGCTCGACGACCGGCTGACCGACTGGCCTGGCGGTCGCCGCTACACCTGTCCGTCCTACGAGCTGGTGCGCGCCACCGACGGGCTGCAGCTGTCGGCGCCGGGCTTCCAGCCGTTCGGCGTCTACGACGTCGTGACCGCCAACCTGATGCCCGGCGTCGAGCGCCGCCCGGATCCGGAGACCGTCGCGGAGGTCCTCGAGTGGGCCGGCATGCCGCTGGCCACCAAGGAGGTCGCGGTCGTGTGCGGCATCTCGGTCGACGATGCACGCGAGCGGCTCGGTCGCGTCGCCGTGGAGCGGCCCGTGGGCGACGACGGCTACTGGTCGCTGCGCGACTAGTGGGTCGCGCGGGAACGTCCGCCATTTCCGGTGGAACGTTTCCGCACGGCCCACTGGCGCTACGGCGTCGCCGCGACGCCGAGCGCGTCGAGCGCCGCCGGCAGCTCGCCCATGTTGGCGCAGACCGCATCGGCGTGCTTGAGCTCCGCGGCCCTGAACGGGCCGGTGGCGACGGCGATGACCGCCACGCCGTCGGCGTGCGCGCACGCGATGTCGCGCGGCGTGTCGCCGACGACGACGGTCTCGGCGCGCGGGTAGGGCGCACCCCGGACGCCCGCGCGAGCGCGCGCCAGGGACGGCAGCTGGGTCCGGTCCTCGTTGTCGGAGCCGAACGCGCCCTGGCCCCTCGGGAAGTGGTGGCCGATGCCGGCACGATCGACCTTCAGCCGCGCGACCGGCTCGAGGTTCCCGGTCACCAGCGCGAGCCGGCAGCCGTCGCGCGCGGCGAGCGCGTCGAGAACCTTCGGCACCAGTGGGGCCAGGTGATCGGAGAAGTCGGGCGGGCAGCGCTTGGCGTACTCGAGGGCGGTCGCGGCGCGCACGTCGCCGGCGCGATCGTCGATCCGCTCGGCCGAGACGCCGGCTCGCGTCAGGATCGTGCGCGCGATCGCCAGGTCCGTCCGCCCCGCCGCCTCCACCCGCCCGGCCGGGATCTCGATGCCGTGCACCCGGCGCAGCGCGGCGTACAGCGCCTCGGCGTGCTCTTTCGAGGCCTTGAGCAACAGCGTGCCGTCGATGTCGAAGAGCAGGAGCACGAAAGCAGAACGTAGACCATGCCGCAGGTGCGAGCCAAACCCCTCGGACCGCCGTCGGCCCGCCGCCAGGGCTCGCCCCGGCCGCCCCGGCGCTAGCGGGCGAAGCTCACGTCGGCGGTCAGCCGGTGCGCGAAGGCCGCCGCGAGCCTGGCGGCGTTGGCGACGTCGTCGAGCTGGACCATCTCCACGGGCGAATGCATGTAGCGCAGCGGGAGGCCGATCAGCCCGGTCGGCACGCCGCCGCGGCTGAGGTGGATGGCGTCGGCGTCCGTGCCGGTGAAGCGCGCGGAGGCCGAAAGCGTGAACGGGATCGACTCGGCCTCGGCCGCCTCGTGCAGCAGCTCGAAGACCTGCGGGTGCATCGTGGAGCCGCGCTCGATCACGGGGCCCGAGCCGAACGGATGCGTTCCGTTCTCGCGCTCGTCGATCCCGGGCGCGTCGGTGGCGTGCGTGACATCGACGACGAGCGCGACGTCGGGGCGCAACTGGTAGGCGGTCGTGCGCGCACCCGCGAAGGTGATCTCCTCCTGCACCGCGGCGACGGCGACGACGTCGCCGAGCGCCCCGCCGGCCTCGGCGACGAGGCGGGCCGCCTCGTAGGCGACGTAGCAGCCCAGGCGGTTGTCCATGGCGCGCGAGACGACACGGTCGTTGGGGAACTCGACCGGCTCGCCGGCGATGACCGCGACGTCGCCGATGCGCACCATGGCCTTGGCCTCGTCGCCGTCCTTGGCGCCGATGTCGATGTGCAGGTCCTTCATCTCGGCGGCGCGCTTGCGCTCGTCCTCCTTGAGGAGGTGGATGGGCTTCTTGCCCACCACGCCCTGCAGGACGCCGTCGCGCGTCGCGACCTCGACGCGCTGGCCGACCAGGATCACCGGGTCCCACCCGCCGACGCCGATGAAGCTCAAGAAGCCCTTGTCGTCGATGTGCGTGACGATCAGGCCGATCTCGTCGATGTGGCCGATGATCGCGACGGTCGGGCCGTCGCCCGTGCCCTTGACGCGGGCGGTGACCGTGCCCATGACGTCGGTGGCGACGTCGGCGAACGGCGCACACGCCTCGGCGAAGGCCCGCGCCGGGGCGCCTTCGTAGCCCGACGGGCCGGTCGCGGTGAGCAGGCTGCGCAGGACGTCGGGAAGCGGCATGGATGGCGCAGGGTACTGCCCCGCGCCGGCGCCGCGAGGCGCCTCGCTCAAACGGTGCTCTTTCTGAAACAGCTTCTTTAGTCTCGTTTGTGCAGAACCGTGTGACCTCCGCACCCCGATGACGTTGCAGGGTGCGGGGAGCCGTATCGACAGCCCCCGAACCGCCCGTCACAGTGGACGGGCCTGCCCATGATCCGCGTCCTCGTCGTCGACGACCACCCCGTGCTGCGAGCCGGTCTCGAGGCTGTCCTGCGCGCCGAGCCGGGCTTCCGCTGCGTGGGCGGCGCCGCGGACGGCGACGCGATGTGGCGCCTGCTCAGGCGGACGCGGCCCGACGTGGTCATCCTTGACCACCGCCTCGGGTCCGAGGACGGCATCGAGCTGTGCCGTGCGCTGCGCAGCGAGCCCGTCCCTCCCGCGATCCTGCTCTACACCGCCGATCCCGGCAGCGCCCTGCAGGCCGAGGCCGTGGCCGCAGGAGCCTCCGGCCTCGTCGACAAGGCCGTCGACGTCGACGTCCTGTTCGACGCCATCCGCGTCGCCGGCCGCCGCCCCGGGTCGTCCGAGGTGGCGGTGGCATAGGGGCGGGGCCGGCCGAGGCCTGCCGCCCCGGGTCGTCCGAGGTGGCGGTGGCGTAGGGGCGGGGCCGGCCGAGGCCGGCCGCCCCGGGTCGTCCGAGGTGGCGTTGGCGTAGGGGCGGCGAGAGCGAACGCAGCTTCGGACGCCCTCGCCGCGGGGGTGGGCCTGTTTGACGCGGCGCAGCCGCGCCATACGGGCCCACCTGACCATGAACCACCGTCCTCGGCTCATGTGGGCCCGATCGACGCGGTATGACCGCGCTCGACGGGCCCACGCAGGGTCTCGAGTCCGGGCGCGTTCACGCTGCGCAGCGACAGGACACATCGCAGCTCCGCCGCCACCGCCCGCGGCTCATCATGCAGTCGCTGCCAGGTGTACCGGAGGGTCTGGTAGTCGCGAGCCGCCAGCACGCTGTCGCGCCGGCGATCGGTCTGGAAGTTCCGGGCGGTCGTATGGATCTGCCGGCCGTCGAGTTCGACGATGAGCCGCTCGCTCGGGAACAGTGCGTCCACCTCGTAGAGCCGGTCTCCGCCGTCGACGTGCACACCGAGGCGCGGAGACGGAAGGCCCTGGTCCACACACAGCGCGAGGAAGGCATTAGCGATGGCGCTGTTCGCCGGATCGGGAGCACTGACCGCGAGCGCTGCCCGCAGGGCACGCGTCCCCCGCCGTCCCGGGTTGCGCTCGATCGTCGCGATCACTGCATCGACATCGAGCAGCCGCGCCACCTCCGCTTCGTGCACCGCGCGCTGGAGCACCCGCGGCGCGACACACCCGGCGAGGTCGACCAAGGTCCTCCCAACCGTCGTGATCGGGACGCCTCGCAACACGGTGACGTCCTCGGGCGCAAGCCGGCGCGTCCGACGCAAGTCAAGCGTCTTGGGACAACCCACGCGGCCGCCGCTCCGGCCCGGCGCAACGACATCGAAGCGACGCCCGTCGGCACGAAGCATGCCCCATGCCACGGATGCGCTACGCCGAGCCAACGCGGCGGGCTTCCCACACGCGAGCACGGCAGCCAGCCGCATGCCGTCTGCGGAGACCCGTGGATGTCCAACGGCATAGACGCCGGGGAAGAGCCGGTGCAGACGACCAGCCTGCGCGCGTTCCTGTGCTGCTCGCGCGCTCAGCCCCAACTCACAGATCTGCCACAGAGCCACGACGCCTTCCTGCGCCGTGGCGAGCTCGGCCAGTGCCGAATCCAGTCCCGAGTGACGAGCCGGCGTGACGATCGGTCGGTCGGTTTCGGCCATCCCACGACCATGCCCGACACAGGAACGCATAGGACACCAAGAACGCAACGATTCTGCGGCGTGATCGTGCCGAGGCCGCTTCGGACATCCGGTGGGCCCGGCCGCCGCGGTCCCACCGCGCCAAACAGGCCCACCACGATGGATCCACCATCAACGCCCCCGGTGGGCCCGGCAGCCGCGGTCCCACCGCGCCAAACAGGCCCACCACGATGGATCCACCATCAACGCCCCCGGTGGGCCCGAACACCGCGGTCCCACCGCGCCAAACAGGCCCACCCCGATCGATCCACTGAGGCCCACCCCGATGGATCCACCGTCAACGCCCCCGGTGGGCCCGAACACCGCCGTCCCACCGCGGCCAACAGACCCACCCCCGCCCCAAGACGTCGACGTGCTCGACGCGCGCCGCCGACCCGCCGCCAACCCGCCGCCCCTACTCCTCCGCCGCCAGCTGCCGCAGCACGTAGCGCAGGATCCCGCCGTGGCGGAAGTAGTCCGCCTCCTTCGGCGTGTCGATGCGGACGCGGGCGGTGAAGGTGACGTCGCCGGCCTGCACCTGGACCTCGCGGGGCAGCTCGCTGGCGTTCATCGGCTCGGCCAGCCCGGTGATCGTGAACTCCTCCTCGCCGGTCAGCCCTAGCGACTCGGCCGTCTCGCCCTCCGGGTAGACCAGCGGCAGCACGCCCATGCCCACGAGGTTGGAGCGGTGGATGCGCTCGAAGCTCTCGGCGATCACGGCGCGGACGCCGAGCAGGTTGGTGCCCTTGGCCGCCCAGTCGCGCGACGAGCCCGAGCCGTACTCCTGGCCGCCCAGCACGACGAGCGGGATGCCGTCGGCGAGGTACTGCTCGGACGCCTCGAAGATCGACGTCTGCTCACCGTCCGGCAGGTGCCGCGTGACGCCACCCTCGGTTCCGGGCGCCAGCTGATTGCGCAGGCGGATGTTCGCGAACGTGCCGCGGATCATCACCTCGTGGTTGCCGCGGCGCGACCCGTAGGAGTTGAACTCCCGCGGCTCGACGCCCCGCGACTGCAGGTAGGCACCGGCCGGCCCGTCCTTCTTGATCGCGCCCGCGGGCGAGATGTGGTCGGTGGTCACCGAGTCGCCGAGCTTGGCGAGCACGCGCGCGCCCTCGATGTCGGTGACCGGCGACGGCTCGGGGTCCATCCCGTCGAAGTACGGCGCCTTGGCGATGTACGTGGACTCCGGGTCCCAGGCGTAGCGGTCGCCGCTGGGCACCTGGAGGCCGCGCCAGTTCTCGTCGCCCTCGAACACCTCGCCGTAGGACTTGCGGAACATGTCGGACTGCACCGCCTCCTCGACGGTGCGAGCGATCTCGGCCGTCGAGGGCCAGATGTCCTTCAGGTAGACCTCGGCGCCGTCGGCATCGCGGCCGAGCGGCTCGTTGATCAAGTCGATGTCCATGGTGCCGGCGATCGCGTAGGCGACGACCAGCGGCGGCGACGCCAGGTAGTTCATCTTGACGTCGGGGTTGATCCGACCCTCGAAGTTGCGGTTGCCGGAGAGCACGGACGTGACAGCGAGGTCGGCCTCGTTCACGGCCGCCGAGATCTCGTCGGGCAGCGGTCCGCTGTTGCCGATGCACGTGGTGCAGCCGTAGCCGACGAGGTTGAAACCGAGCGCCTCGAGGTCGCCGGTCAGGCCGGCGCGCTCGTAGTACTCGGTGACGACCTTCGAGCCGGGCGCCAGCGACGTCTTGACCCATGGCGCGCGCTGCAGCCCGCGGGCGACCGCGTTGCGTGCCAGCAGGCCGGCCGCGAGCATGACCGACGGGTTGGAGGTGTTGGTGCAGGACGTGATCGCGGCGATCACGACGTGGCCGTGGTCGACCTGGAACGTCTTGCCGTCCATCGTCACCTCGGTCGCCGTCGCGGAGCGCTCCGCGATGACGGCGCCGGCCGCCACCGCGGGAGCCGGGGCAGGCTCGTGCGGATCGGGCTCGTGGCCCGGGGCGCCGTTGGCCGGCGGGTCCGACGCCGGGAACGTCTCGGCGATCGCCTCGTCGTGGCCATGGGCGACCTCCTGGCCGGCGTCCTCGCCGAGCAGCTCGGCCAGCGACGCGCGGAAGCCGTCCTTGGCGCCCGAGAGCGCGATGCGGTCCTGCGGGCGCTTCGGTCCGGCGAGCGACGGCTCGACCGTCGAGAGGTCCAGCTCGACGACGTCGGAGAACGTGGGCTCCTCGGCGTGCTCGTCGTGCCAGAGGCCCTGCTCCTTGGCGTAGGCCTCGACCAGCTCGATGAGCTCCTTCGGCCGGCCCGAGAACGCCATGTAGCGCAGCGTCTCGGCGTCGATCGGGAAGATCGCGCACGTCGAGCCGAACTCGGGGCTCATGTTGCCGATCGTCGCGCGGTCGGCCAGCGGCAGGTTGGTGACGCCCGGGCCGTAGAACTCCACGAACTTGCCGACCACGCCCTTCCTGCGCAGCAGCTCCGTGACGGTCAGCACGAGGTCGGTCGCCGTCGCGCCCTCGGGCAGCTCGCCGTGCAGCTTGAAGCCGATGACCTGCGGGATGAGCATCGACATCGGCTGGCCGAGCATCGCGGCCTCGGCCTCGATGCCGCCGACGCCCCAGCCCAGCACGCCCAGGCCGTTGATCATCGTGGTGTGCGAGTCGGTGCCGACGAGCGTGTCGGGGTAGGCCGTGTTGGTCTTGTCGTCGACGAAGACGGTGCGCGCCAGGTACTCCAGGTTGACCTGGTGCACGATCCCCGTGTCGGGCGGCACGACCTTGAAGGTCTCGAACGCGTCCTGGCCCCACTTGAGGAACTCGTAGCGCTCGCGGTTGCGCTCGAACTCGCGCTCGGCGTTGAACGCGAATGCGGTGCGCGTGCCGAACTCGTCGACCTGCACGGAGTGGTCGATGACCAGCTCGGCCGGCACGAGCGGCTCGATCTTCGCGGGGTCGCCGCCGAGGTCGGCCATCGCGTCGCGCATCGCGGCGAGGTCGACGACGGCCGGCACGCCGGTGAAGTCCTGCATGACCACGCGCGCGGGCGTGAAGGCGATCTCCTTGCT
>DASYLT010000052.1:0-65403 GCA_036009425.1 Baekduia sp.
TGCCGATCGGGTACGGCGTCGAGTCGGCGGCCGGCTTGCCGAGCTTGAACGGCGCGCCGGCGTAGTAGTTGAAGTTGTTCCAGAAGATGTCGTTGTCGGTGATGACGTTGTCCTCTTCCGGCGCGTACTTCTCCGACGTCAGCGTGTTCGGGACGACGCCGGTGCCGTTGTTGTAGAACTTCGACTTGGTGATCGTCACGTAGCGCATGTTCGTGCCCGACCAGCCGAGCACGTTCCCGTAGGACTTGATGTTGCGCACGATCGAACGGACCGGCTTGGTCTGCGGCGGGGTCTGGCCGATGTAGAAGCCGGAGTCGCTGTTCCAGGCGGCCTCGGAGTCGGTGATCTGGCCGCCGACCGCGTTGAACGCGTAGACGCCGTACACGCCGACGAGGAAGGCCTTCAGGTTGGTGAACGTGTAGCCGTTGACGTTGACCGCGAAGAAGCCGTTGGCCTTGTAGTGCTGGGCCTGGAAGCCGTTGACCGTGACCTCGTTGGCGCCGTTGATCTGGACGCCGTTGGAGCCCTTGACGCCCTTGCCCTCGAGGATGACCTTGCCGGGGGCCTTGGGATCGCCGATCAGCTTGATGAAGCGCTTCTTGACGCCCGCGATCTTGACGCCTTCCTTGTACGTGCCGTGGGCGACCTTGATGGTGTCGCCGGGCTTGGCCTCGTTGACGGCTGCCTGGATAGTGGGGAAGCAGGACTTCTTGGCGCCCTTGCACACCTTCAGGGTGCGGAACGGGCCCTTGGGCTTGGCGTTGGCGCCGCTGCCCGGCTTGCTGGGCGGCGGGTAGTCGACCGCGGAGGCGATCGGCACGAACGCCAGCGACGCCACCAGGACGGTGACCGACGCGACGATGGACCTGGCATGTGACACGTGAACTCCTCCTACTACTCGACGAGGTACCAGCCCGCCATCCCCGCGTCCTGATGCGAGAAGACGTGGCAGTGGTAGAGCCACCGCCCCGGGTTGTCCTCGACGAAGCGCACCGACGTGGTCTCGTTCGGACCGACGGAGGGCGTGTCGACGAACGCCCCGGAGGCGTCCTTCCAACGGTGGCCATGGATATGAAAGTCGTGGAAGTTGTTGTCCATCCCGAACACGTGCAGGGCGACCTCCTGGCCGACCTTGGCCCGCAGCGTCGGGGTGTTGCCGGCGAACGCCCGCCCGTTGATGCACTGGTACGAGCGCTTCAGGCCGGTCACCGGCGGCTGCAGCTGGTGCAGGAACAACGACTTCTCGAAGATGGGCACGGCCTCGCCCTTGGGACGGATCACCAGCGAGCCGAACATCCCGCGAAACGTGTTCAGCGTGTGGTTGGGGCCGTGGTCGTGGTACGGCCACGCACCGACGCTCTCGGGGACGCACTCCCAGGTGTAGGTGAACTCCTCGCCCGGGGCGATGAACCCGCCGGCGCGGGTGTAGTCACCCAAGTACACCCCGTCGTACTCGGGGTTGTACTTGACCCCGTGCGGGTGCATCGTGACGGCCTGCTTGAGGTCGCCCAGGTCGTTGCGGAAGTGCACGACGAGCGTGTCGCCGACCTCCGCGTGCAGCGTCGGGCCGGGGATCGCCGCGGGGCCGAAGGCGGCGGCGAAGCCCTCGGTCATCTGCTGGTAGACGACCGCGGTGAACGTCGAGCCGCCCGGCTGCGCCACGCCGTGCCAGTCGTCGCGCTTGGTCGGCACGATCGTCCAGCGCACCGTCGTGGCCTGGATCCAGTACTCGACCTTCTGCCCGCCGGGCTGCGGCTGGGGCGTGACGTAGGTCTGGGACTCCGTCGGCTCCTTGGCCGCGGCCGCGGCCCTGGCCTTCGGCCGCTGGAGCCTCGCGGCGGCGGCGTCGGCCTTGGCGGCGTCCCCGCGACGCGCGACGGCGACGCGCTCACCGCCGATCGTGCACAGGAACGCGCCGGCCGCGCTGACCTGCAGGAAGCGGCGGCGGCCGAGGGTGGGGTCGAGCTGATCGAGCGGATCCGGCGTCATGGAGAGCAGGCTGCCGGGGATCTGGAGCATCGCTGCCCCGGGAGCGGCGCCAGCCTACACAGGACCTGGACACTTGTCCAAGACATTTGCACAGTAGTTCTGTACGGTGGCGCCCATGGCCGCCCAGCCCTCCCCGCCCCGCGCCCTTTCGCGCGGGCGGCGCGACGCCCGCGGCGAGCGCCGCAGGGCCGAGCTGCTGGACGCCGCGATCGACCTGATCGGCGCCCAGGGGATCGATGGCGTGACGCATCGCGCGGTCGCCGCTGCGGCCGGCGTCCCGGCCGCCTCGACGAGCTACTACTTCCGCTCCAAGGACGAGCTGATCCACGAGGCGCTGCGGACGCTCGCCGAGCGGGAGATCGAGCGCCTGCGCGCGCGCCGTGAGGCGCTCGGCGACGCGGTCGCCGATCTCGAGGAGACGACCGAGGCGCTCGCCGCATGGATCGAGGAGCAGGTCACGCCCGCGGGCCGCGTCGCGATGCTGGCCCAGTACCAGCTGCAGCTCGAGGCGGCCCGGCGTCCGGAGGCCCGCGAGATCCTGCAGGCCTGGAAGGAGGGCACCGACGACCTGTCGGAGACCGCGATGCGCAGCCTCGGCGCGCCCGACGTCCGCACCTCCGGGATCCTGCTGGTCTGCGCGATCGACGGGCTGCGGCTGCGCCTGCTGGCCTCCGGCCACGCGCCGCTCCAAGGCGCCGAGTTGCGCGGCGTGCTGCGGGCGCTGCTGGTCGGCTTGACGGCCGCCCAGCCCTAACAGCGGCTAGACGGCGATCCAGGCGCCGTCGCGGCGCCCGAGGGTGACGGTGCTCTCGCTGCCGTCGCGGCCGACGACGTGGAAGACCGCCTGGTCGGCGTCGGTGCCCGGCTGGTCGATGACCTGCACGAGCTGCAGGTCCCGGGCCTCGCGCGGGGCGATCGCGGCGCGCGCCGCGGCCTCGATGGTCGCGCGGTCCCAGCCGCGGTCCTGGGCGCGGGCGTCGGCGAGCGCTGCGTCGGCGGCGGCGATCTGGGCGCTGAGACGCTCGTCGAGGTGCGGCTGCCGGCGGGCGTTGGCGACGTAGCCGCCGACGAACAGCACGACGGCGAGGACGATGATCACGCCCACGACGATGCCGAGGACGACGGAGAAGCTTGCGAGGATCACGGAGGCGATGACAGCAGGTCCCGGCGCGCTACGCCAGGACGTTCCGTGAGGTGAGATGGGTGCCGACCTTGCGCTTGACGCGCTGCAGGGCGTTGTCGACCGTCTTGGTGTCGCAGCCCAGGCGCTCGCCGACCTGCTCGTAGCTGTATCCGTCGAGGTAGAGCGACAGCACGCGGGACTCGAGCTCCGACAGCGCCGTCGAGAGGCAGTCCACGAGCGAGCGCAGCTCCTCGGAGCTGATGACCTGGTTGACCGGGTCGTGCACGGGCGAGCCCGGGATGATCTCGTCGAGCGTCGGCTCGCCGTCCTGGGCGCTGGCCGGCGAGGCCGAGAACGAGACGTACTGGTTCAGCGGCGTGTGCTTGTTGCGCGTCGCCGTCTTGACGGCGGTGATGATCTGCCGCGTGATGCAGAGCTCGGCGAAGTTGCGGAAGCTCGACTCGCGGTCGGTCCGGTAGTCGCGGACGGCCTTGTAGAGGCCGACGAGACCCTCCTGGATGAGGTCGTCGGCGTCCCCGCCGGCCAGGAAGTACGACGACGCCTTCAGGCGGACGAAGCCGTAGTAGCGACGCACGATGCGGTCGTAGGCGATCGCATCACCCGACTTCGCTAGTGCAATGAGATACCCATCATCGACCTGAACCTGGCCTTGAGGGTTGAAGGAGAGACGAGCCACGAGCGTTCCTTTCTGCACCGAATGCAGGGAGAATCAGCTCAGTGGCGCACTCCTCCCCTGGCGCCATCTGAAGTATCTCGACCGAGGTCCTCAACCTCAGGTCGACCGTTATGTGGGCGGGACCCTCCCACAGTTATGAAGCGCCGTCAAGAGATTGCAGGGATTCTTGCGGCGGTGGCGGTCAGAACACCCGGCTAGCGGGCGTCCAGGACCGCGTAGAGCAGGGCTGCCGCGGCCGCCGAGACGTTGAGCGACTCGATGCGGCCGCGCAGCGGAAGGGCGACGATCGCGTCGCACATCTGCTGCACGCGCGGACGCAGCCCCTTGCCCTCGGCGCCCATCACCAGCACCACCCCGCCGGTGTAGTCGGGCGACCGGTACGGCGCGCCCTTGGCCGCCGCGCCATAGACCCAGCAGCCGGCGCCCTTTGCGTCGCCGAGGAAGTCGGCGATGTTGCGGACCTGGGCGATCGGCAGGTGCTCGACCGCTCCGGCCGAGGCCTTGGCGGCGGCCGGGGTGACCTCGGCGCTGCGGTGGCGCGGCAGGACGAGGCCCGTGGCGCCGACCGCCTCGGCGGTCCGCGCGATCGCCCCGAGGGTCTGGGGATCCTGGACCTCGTCGAGGGCGACGATCAGCGGGTTGGGCTTCTCCAGCAGCGACGCGCCCTCGACGTAGGGGTACTCGCCCACGTCGGCGCACAGGCCCTGGTGGGCGTCGGTGCCGGCGCGCTCGGTCAGCCAGTCGCCGTCGGCCGCCTCGACCAGCACGCCTTCCAGCCACGGCTCGCGCGCCGCGCTCGTCGTCGCCCACACGCGGTGGACCGGGCGCCGGCCGGCGCGGATGGCCTCCCGGATCGGGTTGCGACCGTAGAGGAAGTGCCCCGGATCGGGGCGCGTGACCTCACGCGGCGGCGTGGCGTCGCGGCCGCGCACCACGCCGCGCGAGCGGGTGGGCTTGGGCCGGCCGCGAGCCGGGCGAGCTGCCGTCCCGTTCTCCCCCTCGGACGAGCCGCCGCGGCCGCCCGCACCCTCGCGGGAACCGGAGCCGCCGCGGTCCGAGCCCGCGCCGTCGCGGTCGGTGCGGCGCTTGCCGGTCTGGCGCCCGGTGGGCTTGGACGAGCGGTCGCCGGGCTTGGCGCCCGGCTTGCCCCCGGACTTGCCACCGCGCTTGCCGCGCGGCCCCGGACGCCCCTCGTCGTCGGGCGCCGGCGAACCGCCGCGCGGGCTCATGCGGGCACCAGCTCGGCGCCGCCGGCGCCGTCGCGGACGGTCCAGCCACGGTCGCGCAGCGCGTCGCGGAGGCGGTCGGCCTCCCCCCAGTCCTTGGCGGCACGGGCCCGTTCGCGCTCGGCCAGCAGCTCCTGCGCCTCGGAGTCGGGACCCTCGGCCGCCGCGGGCGCGGCCACGGTGGCCAGCCCGAAGATGTCGAGCATCTCCACGAGGTGGTCGCGGCCGACGGCCTCGCGCCTGTTGGCCTCGCTGACCCAGGCGGCCACGGCCGCCAGCGCGCGCGCCGTGTTGAAGTCGTCGGCCAGGGCGGCGAAGAAGGCGTCGCGGTGGACGGCCATGTCCTCGGGCGACGGCCCGTCGACCAGCCGGCGCGCGGCCTCGCGGATCCGGCTCAGGCGCCCGCGGGCGTCGGCGAGCGTCTCCGGCGAGAAGACGATCGGCTGGCGGTAATGGCCGCCGGCGAAGAACAGCAGCAGCGTCTCGCGCCCCCACTCGTCGATCACCTCGGGCAGCAGCGAGATGTTGCCGACCGACTTGGCCATCTTCTCGCCGCGCATCTCGAGCATCCCGTTGTGCATCCAGATCTGCGCGAGCTCGGCGCCGCGGCCCATCCGTGTCTGCGCGGCCTCGTTCTCGTGGTGCGGGAAGACGAGGTCCGAGCCGCCGCCGTGGACCTCGAAGCCGACGCCCAGCAAATCCTCGGCCATCGCGGAGCACTCGATGTGCCAGCCCGGCCGGCCGCGGCCCCACGGTGCATCCCAGGCCGTGTCCTCGCCCTCCTTGTGGGCCTTCCACAGCGCGAAGTCCAGCGGATCCTCCTTCAGCGCGGCGCCCTCGACGCCCTCGCCCTGGTCCAGCTGGTCGACGTGGCTGTGCGACAACGAACCGTATTCGGGGTCGTTGCGGACCCGGAAGTAGACGTCGCCCTCGACGGCGTAGGCCGCGTCGCGCTCGATCAGCGCGGCGATCAGGTCGACGATGCCCGTGATGGTCTCCGACGCCAGCGGCTCGTGGTCGGGCCGGCCGAGGCCGAGGGCCCCGGTGTCGGCGACGTAGTGCGCGGTCATCTCGCGGGCCAGCTCCGCGGAGCCGCGCCCCTGGGCGCGGGCCGCGTCGTAGATCTTGTCGTTGACGTCGGTCACGTTGGCCACGAACGTCACGTCGTAGCCCTCGTGGACCAGGTAGCGCTTCAGCCACGAGAAGATGACGTAGGGCCGGGCGTTGCCGACGTGGATGCGGTTGTAGACCGTCGGGCCGCATGCGTAGATGCCGACCTTGCCGGGTTCGCGCGGAAGGAGCGGGCGGTTCTCGCCGGTGCGCGTGTCGTGGAGGCGGATGGTGGGCACGCTCCCAGCCTATCCGGGCAGGGGCTCACCCTCCTGCGTGGAAGGCCTGCGCAACCGCGTGGACGGATGGACGAGCAGTGTCACTCCGCACCACGGTCTACTCTGCCGCCCCTCCAGTGCCTGCACCAACCCTGCAAGAAGGCCTCATGGCCCGCGTCCAAGACGCGTTCCGCACGCTGCCCGAGCGCTACCTCGGCGGCCCCGCAGGGTCCGACACGACCTATCACGTGCGCCTGGGCGACCTCGGCCACACGTTCGAGGTCCGCTGCACCGAGCACAGCGCGCGCGTGCGCAAGGGGATCAGCAAGCGCCCGGCCGACGTCGTCATCGGCACCGACGCGGCGACGTGGCTGCGCCTGCGCGCCGGCGAGCTGAGCGGCCTGGAGGCCTTCCGCGCCCGCACGCTCTACGCGCGCGGCGAGCTCGACGACGCCGTGCGCTTCGAGGGCCTGTTCCGCCTGCCCGACGGGCGCGACCCGCTCCTGCGCGTCCACGACGTCGAGATCTCGTCCCCACCCACCCGCCGCGTGTCGGTGCTGACCACCGGCCAGGGGCCCGACGCCGTGCTGGTCCACGGTCTCGGCGCCGCCAAGTCCTCGTTCTTCGACTGCGCGGCCTACCTGGCCGACAGCGGCTACCGCGTCCACGCCATCGACCTGCCGGGGTTCGGCGGCTCGTCCAAGCCGACGCTCGCGCCCTACTCGGCGACGTGGTTCGCCGAGACCGTGCTCGGCGTGATGGACACGCTGGGGATCGAGTCCGCGCACCTGGCCGGCAATTCCATGGGTGGCCGCGTCGTGCTCGAGGTCGGGCTCGGCGCGCCGGAGCGCGTGCGCTCGATCGCGGCGCTCTGCCCCGCCGTCGCGTTCGTCAAGCGCGACTTCCACCCGCTCGTGCGGCTGCTGCGCCCCGAGCTGGGCCTGCTGCCCCACAAGCTGCGCCGGGGCGTGGTCGAGCGCCAGCTCTGGTCCATGTTCTGCGATCCCGACGCGCTGGACCCGAGCGTCGGCGACATCGTCGTCGACGAGTTCCAGCGCATCTTCGGCTCTCCGGGCGGCCGCGTGGCGTTCTACGCGTCGGCGCGCAACATCTACCTCGACCGCCCGTTCGGCCGCGGCGGCTTCTACTCGCGCCTGGCCGAGCTGGAGCCGCCGGCGCTGTTCGTCTGGGGCACGCACGACCGGCTGATCCCGCCCGGCTTCCGGCGCCACGTCGCCGACGCGCTGCCCCGCGCCGAGCAGATCGTCCTACAGGACTGCGGCCACGTGCCGCAGGTCGAGCGGGCCGAGCAGACCGCCGGCCTGCTGCGCCGGCTGTTCGACCGGGCCGAGGTCGCCGGGCCGCGACGCTTCGCGGCGCCCAGGCGTGACGTGCGGACCACCCGCGCCACGCGCGCGGCCTAGGATCCGCCTCATGGCCGGTCCTTCCCTGATCGAGCGCGCCGTCCGCGCGGCCGCCGGCCGCCTGCAGCAGCGCGTCCCGGTCGCCGACCTCGACGAGCGCGACCCGGACTACATCCGCGAGACGCTGCCGCGCATGTGGCTGCTCAGCAGCCTCTACTTCCGCGGCGAGGTCCGCGGGCTGGGCAATATCCCCGACGAGGGCGCGGCGCTGCTGGTCGGCAACCACTCCGGCGGCAACCTCACGCCCGACACCACGGTCTTCTCGCTGGCCTTCCACGCGTACTTCGGGGTCGAGCGGCCCTTCCACCAGCTCGCGCACAACCTCGTGCTGTCGATGCCCGGGCTCGGCTTCCTGCGCAAGTACGGCACGGTCGCCGCGTCCCCGGAGAACGCGCGCAAGGCGCTGCAGGCCGGCGCGGCGGTGCTCGTCTACCCGGGCGGCGACCGCGAGGTCCACCGTCCCTCGTGGCAGGGCGGGCGTGTCGACTTCGGCGATCGCAAGGGCTACGTCCGCCTGGCGCTCGAGCAGGACGTCCCGATCGTGCCCGTCGTCGCGGTGGGTGGCCAGGAGACCGCGCTCTTCCTGACCCAGGGCGAGGCGCTCAGCCGCCTGCTGATGCTCGACCGGCTCTTCCGCCTGAAGGTCCTCCCCATCTCGCTGGGCCCGCCGTGGGGGCTGAACGTCGGCGACTTCCTGGGGCACCTGCCGCTGCCGGCCAAGATCACCGTCGAGGTCCTCCCGCCGATCCACCTGCGCGAGGAGTTCGGCGCCGAGCCCGACGTCGACGAGGTCCACGCCCAGGTCACCCGGCTGATCCAGGAGACGCTCGACGCGCTGTCGGCCGAACGCCGCTTCCCGGTGATCGGGTAGGTGTAGGCGATGCGCGTCGCCGCCGCGATCCAGATCACCGCGCCCGCCGGCGCGGTCTGGGCGTTCATCGACGACCCCGCGCGGTACCTGCACTTCATGTCCGGGATCACGCGCTGGGAGGTCGTCGGCGAGCAGGCCAGCGGGCTGGGCGCGCGCTACCGCATGCTCATGCACGTCGGCTCGGCCGAGGTCGGCGGGCTGGTCGAGGTCGTCGAGCACGAGGCCGACCGCGACATGGCGTGGGTGTCGGTCGTCGGGATCGACCAGCGCGGCCGCTGGCGCCTGCGCCCGGCCCGGGGATCGAGCGCGCAGCCCACGACCCGCGTCGAGCTGCGCCTCTCCTACGGGGTCGCAGGCGCCGGGCTCTTCGGGTGGCTGGCCGAGCGCGTCGCGGCCCCGATCGTGCGCGGCAACCTGCGCCGCTCGCTGCAGCAGCTCAAGCGCCAGGTCGAGCACGAGCAGTTGCGCACCGCCGCGGCCGCTCGCCGCGCCGCCCGCGTGGCGTAGCGCCGCCCCCGAGTACCCTGCGAAGCCGATGCCGCCCGGGTCTGCGCTCGACATCCTGGTCGTCGACGACGACGACGCCCTCCGCGACATGCTCACGCGCTCCTTCGAGCGCGAGGGTCATCGCATCACGTCCGTGGCCGACGGCCACGGGGCGCTGGAGGAGGCCGGCCGCGGCCAGTTCGACGTGATCCTGCTCGACGTGGCGCTCGGCCCGGGGCCGACGGGCTACGACGTCGCCCGTGCGCTGCGCGCCCGCCGCAACGTGACGCCGCTGATCATGCTCACCGCGCTCGACTCGGAGGCCGACGCGGTGCAGGGCCTGGAGGCCGGCGCCGACGACTACGTCACCAAGCCGTTCGGCCTGGCCGAGCTGCGCTCCCGCATCCGCGCCGTGCTGCGCCGCGCCCACGGCAACCTGCTCGACGACGGCCTGATGGAGATCGGCAACGTCGTGCTCGACCAGCGCCAGCGCGAGGTGTCGGTCGACGCCAAGCCGGTGCGCCTGACCTTCGCCGAGTTCGAGCTGCTGCAGTGCCTGATGGGACGGCCCGGCCGGCTGCAGAACCGCCAGGAGCTGCTGCGCGCGATCTGGGGCGACAGCGCCTACCGCGACCCGCGGGCCATCGACGTCCACATCCGCCACCTGCGCGAGAAGCTCGAGGAGCAGCCGGACGACCCGAAGCTGATCCTCACCGTGCGGGGCGCCGGCTACCGCTTCCGCGACCGGTGAGGCTCATGAGCCTGCGCACGCGCCTGCTGCTGGCCCTGCTGGCGACGAGCGTGGTGACGCTGGCCGTCGCGGCGCTGGCGCTGCTGTCGCCGCTGCAGACGCGGTTGCGCGACGAGTCGCGCAACTCGGTTCGCTCCACCGTGCTGGCAACGCGCGGGACCATCGAGGCGGAGCTGCACCACGGCAACAAGTGGGCCTACACGTCCGAGGCGGCCGATTCGATGCGCAAGCTCGCCGACCGCACCGGCGCACGCGTGCTGCTCTACCAGGTGCCCATCGACCTGGGCACCTTTCCCCCCTTCGACTCCGCGAGCGGCGCCACCAAGACCGACGACGTCTTCGCGGTGCTCGGCAACGGCGGGCGGACCGTCCAGAGCAACACCGAGGCCGAGGGCACGCGCCTCGCCGTGCCGCTGCCGGTCACCAACCCGCGGTTCGTCCTGGCGGTGCGCCGCCCCGACACGGAGTCCGCCCAAGCCGTCGACGTGGTGCGCAGCGCCTTCGCGACGGCTGCGGTGATCGGGCTGGGCGTTGCGCTGCTGCTCGGCATCCTGCTGTCCACCGGCCTCTCCCGCCGGCTCGGGCGGCTGCGGCGCAGCGCGCTCGCGCTGGCCGCCGACGGCGTCAACGCGCCTCCGCCGGCGGTCGACTCCGGGCAGGACGAGGTCGGCGACCTCGCCCGTGCGCTGGGCTCGATGCAGCGCGCGCTGCGGCGCCAGGAGGAGGCGCGGCGCGCCTTCGTCGCGACGGCCAGCCACGAGCTGCGCACGCCGCTGACGTCGCTGCAGGGCAACCTCGAGCTGCTGACCGAGGACCTCGACGCGGGCCACCTCGACGTCGAGGAGGCCGGCGCGGTGCTGCGCGGCGCCCAGGGCCAGCTGCGGCGCCTGTCCAACCTCGCGTCCGAGCTGCTGGACCTCAGCCGCCTGGACGCGGGGGTCGAGCTGCGCCGCGAGCCGGTGGAGCTCGGCGAGCTGTCGCGCGCCGTCGCCGCCGAGTTCGAGCTGCGCACGCGCGACCGGTCGGTCGCGCTGGAGGTCGTCCCGCCGACGGGCCCGGTGTGGGCCGCCGGCGACCCCGGCGCAGTCGCGCGCGTCGCTCGCATCCTCATCGACAACGCGCTGCGCTTCTCCCCCGCCGGCGAGGCGATCCGCGTCACCGCCGCCTACCACGGCGATCGCGCGACGCTCGACGTCGCCGACCGCGGGCCAGGCGTGCTCGAGCACGAGGGCGAGCTGATCTTCGAGCGCTTCCAGCGCGGGACGCGGACCGGCGGCGAGGGCGGCTTCGGGCTGGGCCTGGCGATCGGGCGCGAGCTGGCCCGCCGCCTGGACGGCGAGCTCGCGCTGGCGCCGCCGACCGCCGGCCGGGCCGGCGCGCGGTTCGTGCTGACGCTGCCGATCGAGCTGCCGCGTGGTTCCGACAGCGAAAGCGGCGAGGCGGGCGAGGCGCCGGCCAGCGCCCCCACGGCTCCGGCAGCCGACTAGTCGGACGCTGAGGCGGCTACGGCGTCGGCCGCCGCGCATGCGGCGCAGCGACCCTCGACGACCAGCTCGGCCGTGTCGGCCCGGAAGCCGGCGGCGCGCGCGGCGTCGAGCGCGGGCGCGGAGTCCAGCGGGATCGCGAGGTCCTCGACACGCCCGCAGGTGCGGCAGCGCACGTGGGCGTGGTCCTCGGTGCGCGGGTCGTAGAGGACCGGCCCGCCGACGCTGACGCGGCGTGCCTCCCCCAGCTCGGCCAGCAGGTCGAGCGTCGCGTAGACGGTCGGCAGCGACATGCCGGGCAGCTGCTCCGAGGCGCGGCGCAGGACCTCCTCCGCCGTGACGTGCCGGTCGAGGTCGCGCAGCAGCCGGTGGATGATCAGCCGCTGCGACGTGACCCGCTGCCCGCGCTCGCGCAGGGCGGCGACGAGGCGCTGCTCGGCGACTCGCTCGGTCTCTGCTGTCGGTGGCTTGGGCACGTCCCTCGCACATGTTAGGGCATCCTTATCTTTAGTGTCTTGTATTATCAAGGCCATGAGCGACCAGGCGCTGCACCTCCCGACCGCCGACGGCCCCGCCGGCGCCTTCGAGGCCGAGCACCGGCGGATGGTCCTCCAGCGCGTCCAGCCCGGGTTGATCGGCCTCATCGACGGCACGATCTCGACGCTGGCGCCGATCTTCGCCGCCGCCTTCCTCGCCGGCTCGCGCGCGGCGCTGCTGGTCGGCCTGGCCAGCGCGTTGGGCGCGGCGATCTCGATGGGCCTGTCGGAGGGCCTCTCCGACGACGGCTCGGTCACCGGCCGCGGCAGCTCGCTGTCGCGCGGCGCCATCACCGGCGGCGCGACGTTCCTGGGCGGCACGTTCCACGCCCTGCCCTTCCTGATCTCCGACGTCTCCACCGCGCTGGCCGTCGCCTACGTCGTCGTGGCGATCGAGCTCGTGACGATCGCGTTCATCCGCCGTCGCTTCATGGCGGTGCCGCTGCCCGTCTCGCTCGTCCAGGTCACGCTCGGCGGCGTGCTCGTGGCGGTCGTCGGCATCCTCGTCGGCCACGCGTAGGTCCCGGGCGGTCAACCAGAACGGGCCGCCCGAAGGCGGCCCGTGAGGAGTGTTGCACGCACGTCAGGGAGTACGTACCCGTCTCCCCGCGGTGGCAGACCCGAACTAGCTGCCGGAGATCAGCGGCTCGCGCTCGTAGACCGTCGCGGGCACGTTGTGGTACGGGTTCTCGTTGTCGGCGTCGGTCTCTTCCTCGTGGTAGACCGACTCCACGTTGACCGCCCAGATGTCGTGGTCGGTGCCCTTGAGGATGTTGTCCACCGCGCGCATCGCCGACAGCATCGAGTGGTCGGAGTTGTTGTAGCGGTGCAGGCCGTTGCGCCCGACCTGGACGAAGTCCTCGAGCGGGTCGAGCCAGCCACGGATGGTGGCGACGCGGTCCGCGTAGGTCTCGTCGTACATCGGATACGCGAGCGGGACCCGCACGACGTAGCCGCGACGCACCTTGTCGGGCGTGGCGAGGCCGAGCTGGTCGAGCTCGCGCGTGGCCAGCTCGATGAGCTTGTCGTCGTCCATGGTCCAGAGGTCGTCGCCCTTGAAGGCGAAGTACTCCAGGCCGACGCAGGCCGTGTCGGGGTCCGGGACCATCCAGGGCGACCACGAGCGGTAGTTCTGGATGCGGCCGACGCGAACGCCGTCCTCGTGGATGTAGATCCAGTTGTCGGGGAACAGGTCCTCGCCGTCGAGGATCAGCGCGACCGTCATGAAGTCGCGGTAGCGCAGGCCTTGGGCGGCCTTCTGGACCTCGGCCGGCGCGCCGGGGCTGGTCAGGCCGACCATGTGGCGCAGCGGCAGCGAGGAGATCGTGCCGCGCGGCTCGATCGCACCCTGGGGCGTGTCGATGCGCACGACGCGGCCGTCCTCGACCTCGAGCTTGGTCGCCGGGCACTGGAGGCGCACCTCGCCGCCCATCTCCTCGATGCGCTCGGTCATCATCTCCCACATCTGACCCGGGCCGTAGCGCGGGTAGTTGAAGGCGTCGATGAGCGACTTGATCTCGTTGTCCTTGTTGCCGAAGAAGGCGGCCTTGGCGGCGCTGAAGAAGGACAGGCCCTTGATGCGCTGAGCGGCCCACTCGGAGCGCAGCTCGGTGGTCGAGACGCCCCAGACCTTCTCGGTGTAGCCCTTGAAGAAGTGCGTGTACAGGCGCTTGCCGAAGCGGTTGGACACCCACTGCTCGAAGTTGTCCTCCGGGCCCTTGGGCTTGACGGTCGCCCAGAGGTAGGACAGGCCGCAGCGCGTCAGCTCGATCGGGCCGAGCTTCTTGATGACGTCGGTGCCCTTGAGCGGGTAGTCGAGGTACTTGCCGCGCCAGAAGATGCGCGACATGCGCGGGCGCTTGAGGAACTCGTCGCCCATGATCTCGTGCCAGAGGGCGTCGACCTCCTTGTTCTTGGTGAAGAACCGGTGGCCGCCGAGGTCGAAGCGGTAGCCGTCGGGGTCGACGACCGTCTTGGCGATGCCCCCGACCTGGTCCTCGGCCTCGAGCACGATGACCTTGCGGCCGGCCTTGGCGAGCAGGTAGCCGGCCGACAGGCCGGCGGGGCCGCCGCCGATGACGACGTACGGGCGAGCGTCGCCCGAGCCGTCGTCGTCCTCGGACGTCGGAAGGTTCGGCGGTGAGTCGACGAGCGTCATGCCCCAACCTTGCCCGCTGCGCGCGCGAATCCATGCTTCCGCTAACGCGTCCTAACAGTTCCTAATCGAGGAGTTCGGGCTTCCAGAGGGCGCTGTAGTCGGTCGGCAGCTGGGCGACGGTGTCGCGCCATTCGTCTTCGCCGACAGCCTCGCGCAACGTGGTCAGGACGGCCCGAGCGTGCTGGGTGGCGGCGCTGCGGTCCGAGCGCTCCTTGCGGGCGACGTCGTCGAGGAAGGCGTCCAGCGAGACCGGCTGGGCGCCGCCGCGGCCGCGGGACAAGCCCCGCTCCAGCGGCGGGCGCAGCGCCCGCGGCAGCCGGCGCTCGAGATCCTCGATCTGCCCGCCGCTGACGCGGATCGCGAGCTCCTCGAGCACCGCGGCGGTCGCGCGCTCGGCACGGTCGCGGTCGATCCCGGCGCGCTCGGCCACGCGACCGAGGAACTGGTCGGCCGGCATGCGGCCATCGGGCTCCGGCGCGTCGAACGCGCCCGACGGCGCCTGGCGCACCGCCTCGTCCAGCAGCGGGTCGAAGTCCTGGGGAAGCTGGGCACGCATGTCGCGGAACTCGTCGGGACCGACGGCGCGGTAGAGCGCGACGAGCACCGCCCCGACATCGTGCTCGGCGTGGCTGCTGTCGACGCCCGCGCGCTCTGCGACGCGCCGCAGGAACTCGTCGACGTGGAACTTCTCCGGGGCGTGGTCGGTGTCGACACACGAGCGCAGCTCGGCCGGCAGGCGCTCGGCGAGGTCCTCCGCCTCGCCCTGCGTGATGCGCTCCGACAGGGTGCGCAGCGTCACGCACGACACCTGCTCGGCCTCCTCGCGGGGAACCTCCCCCCGCTCCTGCACGGTGGCCACGAACCCGGCGTAGTCGATCATGGTTGGTCCGGTAGCGCGCCCGTCCCGTCAGGCAAGCGCGCGCCGGCCGCTCGGGCGCCGTCCGCCGGCGCCCAGGCCCGCCGCCTACCGGCGCAGGTACACGACCGCGCGCACGCCGCGCGGCAGGGCCCGCAGGCCGAACTTCGGAACCGGGGCGACGCGCTCGAAGCGGCGGTCGCTGTCCAGCGCGGTCTCCCACTGCGGCGAGCGGTGGCGGATCTCCGAGGTCCACGGCGCGCCCCAGCGGGCGGTGCGGATGATCGGCAGGATCAGCACGAGGTGCTGGCCCGGCTGCACCTCGGGGGCGAGCTTGGCGAGCGTGCGCTTCGGGCCGGCGTCCTCGAGCCGCTGCAGGGCGTCGCGCCAGTCGAAGACCTGGCTGTCGGGCACCCAGCCCATCGCATCGGCCCAGCGGTAGCCGTCGCCGAGGTAGTACCGCATCACGGGGCCGTACTCCGGATGGATCGCGACGACGAGGTCGTTCTGGGCGATCAGCCCGTTCTCCTGCATCGTGCGTGCGACGCGGTAGGCGTCGCTCTTGCCGCGGATCGAGCGCTCGTGCGGGTCGAACCACAGCACGAGGACGATCGCCAGCGCCACGAGGCCGACCTTGCCGAAGCGCACCATCCCGGCGCCGGCCAGCAGCAGCGCCGGCCCGATGAACACCGAGAAGTAGCGCGACGACCACGCCGGCGAAGCCTGCGAGGCCAGCCACGCCAGGGCCACCGACGCGCCGAGCGCCACGGCGAGGGCGACGACGGCGCGTGACCGCGGCCGTCCCTCGGCGCCGCCCCGCAGCGTCGCGAGGCCCGCGAACCCGATGACTGACACCAGCAGCGCGGTCTCCACGCCGCCCACGAGGTTCTGCAGGCCGCTGATGATCGCACCCGTCGACGGCTGCTCGGCCCACGGCGCACCGGTGTGCGAGGCCTGGAAGATGAGGCTCGGCACCCACGGGAGGTACAGCAGCGCCAGGACGCCGAACCCGATGGCGCCGTCGCGCAGCAGCGGCGGGCGCTCCTGCACCGGCGCCGTGCGCCAGAGCACCAGGAATGCGATGCCCATGCCCAGCGACAGGAACAGCCCCCAGTTGTGGCTGTAGACGGTCAGCGCGGTGAAGACGCTGAAGGCGGGGATGGCGCGCCGCTCGCGCAAGGCGTAGGCCATCGCGAACGTGCCGGTGCTCAGCAGCCCCAGGAGCGCGACGAGCGAGTACATCCGCGTCTCCTGGGCGTAGTAGGTCAAGAACGGGCAGGTGGCGCACAGCGCGGCGGTCGCCCACGCCGAGCGCGTGCCGAACAGCCGCCGTCCCGCCCACCATCCGGCGGGGATGGTCAGCACCGCGAAGAGCACCGAGAGCGCGTGCATCCGCGACTCGCCGTCGCCGCCGATCACCTTGATCCACAGGTGCAGCAGCATGTAGTACAACGGCGGCGCGCCGTCCTGGCGCAGGACCGACGGGATGTCGAAGAACCGGTGGTGCGCGATGCCGACCGACAGCCCCTCGTCGATCCAGAACTTCGCGGTCAGCGCGTGGGTGCGCAGCTGGACCGACGCCAGGACCAGGAGCAGCAGGCCGACGCCCGAGAGGACCGCGGGACGCCGCCACCAGGACGGGCGCTGCTCCGGGCCCGCTCCGACGTGATCGTCGCCCGCGGGCCGGGCGCCGCCGGGTGCGGGCGCGCCCGCCTTGCCCTCGACGACCGCGCTCATCGGCCGCTCACGCAGGCGCCCACGATGCGCCAACGGGACCCGGTCGCCAGCGTGTCACCGGCACCCAGGCGGCGCAGCGACGGAACCGACCGGCTGCGGTTGGTGGTCTTGACGCGGAAGACCACGCCCGGTGCACGCGGGTCGAGCCTGACGTCCTGGGTGTGCACGTGCAGGTTCCAGGCCACCACCGGGACGAGGAACGGACCGGTGTAGGGGTCGCCGCAGCGCCGCAGCGCCGCAGCGCCGCCCGCGTCGGCGACCAGGCCGGGCAGCTCGTCGGCGAGGTCGGCCTGGTAGGCGAGGCTGTCCATCGTCGGCCCGAAGCGCTGGAAGCTCGGCGCGGCGAAGCCGACCGCGACGGCGACCGCGACCGCCAGGACGGCCGCGTGCCCGACGTGCCGCGGGACGACGCCGGGAATCGCCGTGCGGGCCAGCGCCAGCACGCGCTCCAGCGCCCAGCCGGCGCCCGCGCCGCCCAGCACCACCAGCAGCGCCACCGGCGCGATGAGGTAGCGCTGGTTGCCCGAGAAGCCGTCGGAGGTCATGTAGGCGACCAGCCCCAGCCAGGCCAGCGCCAGGACCACCATGAACGCCAGCGCGCGGTCGCGGCGCACCATGAGCATCACGCCCGCGGCCAGCAGCCCGGCGCTCAGCGGACCCGTCAGCATCAGCCCCGCGTCGCGCAGCACCTCGCGGGCCGGGTTGTCGGCGTAGGTCGGCGCGCCGGGGTTGACGTCCTTGGCGCGATGCGCCGCCCGGAGCAGGTCGCCGGATCCCCACAGCTCGGGCAGCAGCCAGAGCGCCACGACACCCGCTCCCGCGCCGAGCACGAGCGCGACGGGCAGCTGGCGGCGCCAGAGCAGCCACAGTCCGTAGAGGCCGAGGAACGGCCACGCCTCCGGACGCAGCAGCCCGGCGCAGACGGCGAGCAGGAAGGCGGCGCGGCGGTCGCCCGCCAGGTGGCGATCGATGGTCGCCAGCAGGAACGCGACGATCAGGCCCTCGGAGTTGCCCAGCGCCGCGTTGCGGATCCACCACGGCGCGATGGCCAGCGCGGCGGCCGCGGCGAGGCCGCCGACGATCCCGCCGCCCAGCGTGCGCGCGACCCGGAACGCCAGGACGATCGCCGCGATCGCGCCGGCGCGGGCGACCACGAGCCAGAGGTCGGGCGCGGCCGAGCCGAAGAGCGAGAAGACCGTCGTGAACATCACCGGCAGCGGCTTCCACGAGGGGCCGTTGGTGGTGACGAGGTCGAGGTGCGCGACCTCGCGGCCCCAGATGATCCACGACCACGGGTCGTAGGTCGGCGCGCTGGGCAGGAGCAGGGTCAGCGCGGCGACGGCGACGCTGGCGGCGACGAGGATCAGGGCCCCGTGCGCGCGCGCACCGACGAGCGCCGTACCGGACGGCGCCTGCGAGACCGAAGTGGGGACGGAGCGCTCCTCGAGCAGCACGGCGGTGTTCAGGGTATGCCCGCCGGCGGTCGCGCTCGCGCGGTCCTTAACGAAGCGCAACGCATGTGGGCGCGCGCGCCGCCGCGGCCGGTAGGGTCGCCGCCCATGAGCCATGACGCACCGAACCTCGTGCTCAGCCCGACCGCGCAGGTCGGACGCGACGTCACCTTCGGGGCCAACGTCGTCGTCCACGACGGCGTGGTGATCGGCGACGGCGTCGTCATCCAGGACGGCGCGATCCTCGGCAAGCGCCCGAAGCTGGCGCCGACGTCGGGGGCGGCGCCCCTCGGCGAGGACCCGCTGATCATCGGCGCGGGCGCCGCGATCTGCGCCCAGGCGGTCGTCTTCGCCTCCGCCCGCATCGGCGCGGGCTCGATCGTCGGCGACCAGGCGTTCGTGCGCGAGCGCAGCACGATCGGGGCCGGCACCGTGGTCGGGCGCGGCTCGGCGATCGACAACGACGTGACCATCGGCGACCGCGTGCGCATCCAGACCTCGGTCTACATCACGGGCTTCAGCGTCGTCGAGGACGACGTGTTCGTCGGTCCGTGCGCGATGACGACCAACGACGACACGATGAACCGCCACGACGAAAGCTACGTCCTGCGCGGCGCGACGCTGCGCCGAGCGTGCCGCATCGGCGGCGGCGCCGTCCTGACGCCCGGCGTCGAGGTCGGCGAGGAGGCGTTCGTGGCCGCGGGCACCGTCGTGACCGCCGACGTGCCGGCGCGGGGGTTCGTGATGGGCGTGCCGGGCCGCGTCGTGCGCGAGGTGCGCGACGAGGACCTGCTGGAGCGCTGGCGGTAGCGCGGGTCAGCGCGACGCGCCGACGCCGTCCTCGGGGAGCACGGCCGCCGGAGGCGCCGGCGACGGGCGTGGGACGCGGCGTTCCCGCACGCGCCGCCGGGCGTCCGCCAGCGCCGGGGGCACCCACTCCGAGACCAGTGCGCGTGGGGTCGGCCGGCGTCCCCGGCGCGTCAGCGCGACGGCGGTCGCCGCCCGCTGGGGCAGCGGGAGCAGGCCCAGGTGGGCCACCAGCACGCCGTCGGGGCCCTGCGCGAAGCCCGTCTGGACCATCACGTCGCGCACGAGCTCGTCGATGCGTTCGGCCGCGAACACGGCGGGGCCCGCCACCGGCGGGCCCACCGCAGCCATCAGCGCGGCGCGGGCGTAGACCGCGCCGATGTCGCCGCGCCAGCCGTCGCCGGTGTGCGTGGCGCGGATCGCCTCGGCGGTCTCCTGCCCCATGGCCCGCCGCCACGCGGGATCGGTGATCGCACGCTCGAGCACGGCGTCGTAGGCCTCGGGGTCCTCCGGCGCGGAGATGTATGGGTCGACGCCGGGCACGTCGGCGCCCAGGACGCCGCAGTCGACCGGGTGGCCGCGGTACGTGATCCCGGGAACGCCGGCGCTGCCCGCCTCGAGCATCGAGGTCAGCGACGAGAACGGGAACGAGTCCAGGTAGACGTCGGCGCTCTCGTGCAGGAGCCCGACCTCCGAGAGGCGTCCGAGCGCGCGCACGCGGCCGCCGGTCCGCGCGGCCGCCTCGGCCCAGGGCCCGGTGTCCGACGGGCCGGCCGCCAGCAGGACCGCCTCAGGGTGGCGCAGCAGCGCGGGAAGCACGAGGTCCAGGAACGTGTCGCCGCCGATGGGGCGGTACTTCGAGGCATCGGCCGCGGTGGCCAGCACGACGGTGGCCGGGTCCAGCCCGAGCCGCCGCTTGGCCTCGTCGCGATCCAGGACGCGATCGGCGGGCATCAGCGGACGCGCCATGACCGCGGACCGCTCCGGCGCCAGGCCCCGCCGCGCCTCGGCCAGCCGGCGGCCGCTCTCGCGCATGTGGAGCACCATGTCGGCGATCCCGGCACCCAGCCAGAACACGTGGTCGGCGTGGTTGACCAGGACCACCGGAGGACGCTGCACGCCGGTGAACGCGATCAGCGGCACGACGTCGTAGGGATGCACGTGCAGGACGACCATGTCGGTACCGGCGGCCAGGGCGCGCAGCGTCGCAGCCCGGGCCATCAGGCCGCCGCGCGCGGCGTCCAGCTGGATGAGGTCCGCTGGGTCCCGGAGGCGCTCGCTGAGGAAGGCGGGCGTGACGTCGGAGCCCTGGCGCGTGACGCAGATGCGGTGCCGGCGGCCGGCATCCTGCTCCAGCCAGCACGCGATCTCGCGCGTCGATCCACCGGTCTGGTAGCACTGGGTGACGACGTGCAGGACGTCCGCGGGGTCCTCCCTGCGCGCCGCCGCGGAAGGCGCGGAGGCGCACCGCGCCGCCAGGCGCCCGAGCAGCGCCTCGAGCTCCGGGCTCGCGAACCGCCCGGCGTGGTTCATCCACGCGTGCTGGGCGGCGACCTGCGCCATGGCCGCTGACGCGTCGAGGCGCCCCGCTTCCAGATGGCGGCCCGCCGTCGCCAGGAGCGCGGCGAACTCGGCGTGGTTGGCCGTCAGCGCGGCAGCAGCCTCCGGACCGGCGCCGGTCACGCGCTGACCCGCTCTTGGGCGACCGCGCCGGCCAGCGCCGCGCCGCGCAGCTGGGCGAGCTCGTCGCGGTCGCGGTAGACGAGGCTGCCGAGCGCCAGCAGCGCCACGCATCCCGCGAGGAAGATCGCGACGATGTCCGAGGTCAGCACGAACGTGAGCGCCAGCGCGCTGGCCCCGACGCCGGCCGCGATCAGCACCGGCAGCCACAGCCGCGCGAGCACGAGGGGCACTTCGAGGCCGGCGCGGTGGAAGAGCCGCAGGTACAGCGGCAGCATGACCACGGTCGCCACGATCACTTGGGCGGCGGCCACGCCCGGCGTCCCGGACGTGTGGGCGCCGATCACGAGCGCCGGCACCAGCGCGACGAGCGTCACGAGCTGCAGGGTGAAGATCGACCGCGAGACGCCGACCACGACCAGGTAGTCGTAGGCCAGCTCGAACAGGATCCGGAAGGCCGCCATGACGGCCAGCCACACCAGCGCGGAGGCCGCCGGCGTCCAGTCGCCGCCATAGATGAAGCGGATGACCGGCTCGGCGGCGCCGGCCAGCAGCAGGCAGATCGGGAACGTCACGGCGCCGAGCAGGCCGACGATGCTCCCGAACGTCCGGCGCATCGCCTCCGGCCGGTGCTGCAGGCGCGCGAACGTCGGCGGCGCCACCGCGCGCAGCGGCTGGGAGAACATCTGCACCGGCCAGCTCGACAGGTTGAAGGCCAGCAGGTAGAAGCCCAGCGCGGTCGGGCCGAGGACCCGGCCGACGACGATCTGGTCGGCGAAGCTGATGGCGAAGACGATGATGCTGGCACCGGCCAGCGGCAGCCCGAAGTGCAGCAGCCGGCGGGCGACCGTCCGGTCGATGCCCACCCGGAACGGCAGCGGCGAGAAGCGCACGAACAGCGCCATCGCCGCGCCGCTGCCGACGATCCGGCCGATCGCGAGGCTCATCGCGCCCATGCCGGCGATCGCCAGCAGCAGCGAGGTGATCGCGCCGCCCCAGGTGTTGACCTGGTCGATGACCATCCGCCGCTCTTGCAGGAACTCCCGCTGCATCAGCGCGGCCGGCGTCGCGACCGTCCCGCTGATCAGGACGCTCACCGCCATCACACGGACGACGTTCGTCGCGCTCGGTTCGCCCATCGCCGACGCGAACGCCGGCGCGAGCAGGAAGCCGGCCCCCGCGATCAGCGCGCTGGCCACCAGCGAGATCGTCGTGACGGTCGGCGCGATCGCCTTCGGATCGTCGGGCCAGCGGACGATCGCCAGGCTGACGCCGAGCTCGTTGAAGCTGAGCGCCGCGGTCAGCGCCAGCAGCGCGACGGCGTAGGTCCCGAACTCGTGGGGCCCGATGACGCGCGCCAGCGCGATGCCGATGCCCAGCGTGCCGAGCCGGGTGCCGAGCCCGTTGACGAAGCTCAGCGCGAGCGCCCGCGGCGCACGGCTGACCGCCGACGGCGGCGCCTCGTCTTCTGGCACGGCTCCCATGCCCGATCAACGTCCGCGGGGGCGCACCGCTTCTGCGCCCGGCGCGATGCGCTCAGCCCGGCTCGTCGGGCGGGATCGGCGCCGGGCCCTCGTCCCGGGCGGGAACGCCGTAGAACAGACGCTCGTCGGGCACGTCGGAGATCACGACGGCTGCCATGCCGATCATCGCGCGCTCCCCGATCGTGATGCCCTCCTTGAGGGCCGCCGCCGCGCCGACGTACGCGCCGTCGGACACGCGCGCGCCGCCGCCCACGCGGACGCCGGCCCCCAGCGTGGCCCAGTCCCCCACCCGCGTGTCGTGGGTCAGCACGACGTGCGGCATGACGACCACGTGGCGGCCGACGACCACGTCGGCGGTGAGCACGGCGTGGGCGAGCAGGACCGAGCCCGCGCCCACGCGGCAGCTGACGCCCACGCTCGCCATCGGGTGGATGACCGTCGGGTGGCGATCCTCGTCGAGCGCCAGGCGCTCCACGATCCGCCGCCGGCTGACGTAATTGGTGGGCCGGCCGGTGCACACGAGCACTTGTGCCTCGGGGTGGTCGTGCACCGCGCCGGTCGGCCCGAGAACCGGCAGCCCGTCCACGAGGGTCCCCTGCCGCGCCGGGTCGTCGTCGAGGAACCCGAGCAGGTCCCACGTCGGCTCGGACCGGTTGACGGCGGCGACGGCCTCAGCGGTCTCCCGCGCGAAGCCGCCGGAGCCGATCAGCAGCAGCTCCGGCACCGATCAGGTGCCCGCCCCGGCGGTGAACAGAACGTCGACCCAGTAGTTGGTTGCGTTGTAGCTGGCGTACGGGAACACCGGGCTGCCGGCGTAGATGTAGGCGTACATGCCGTTGGGGTCCACCGCGTTGGCGATGGAGTGCAGCGGGGCGTTGTCGATCGGCGCGGCGAAGCCTTGGCCGGTGGCCGAGTAGTGGCCCTTCGGAGCGTTGTAGGAGGCGACGTACGTCGTCCCGGCCGTCACCGTGACCGGCTGGCTGAAGTCGACGGTCTGCCAGCCGGAGGCCGACTCGCCGGTGAACGTCGCGCGAGCCACCTGCGTGCCGCCCGCCGTCCACAGGGTCCCGACGTGCGTCCCGGTGTTGGCGGTCGACTTGAAGAAGCGCAGGCCCGTGACCTGGCCGTCGACGTCGCTCTTGAACTTCACGCCCAGCTCGATCGCGTCGGCGTCGCCCGCGTCGACGAGGTTCGGGGTCGCGAAGTCCAGCAGCGTCGTGCCGGGCGTGACGGCGTCCGTGGCGGACGAGGTCGCCGAGCCCGACGCCGTGCTGGCCGTCACCTTGAACGTGTACGGCGTGCCGTTGCTCAGGCCGGACACCGTCGCGCTGGTCGCCGAGGCCGAGGCCGAGGCCGTCGCCTGGGCGGCGCCGGCGGCGTAGGGCGTGATCGTGTAGCCGGTGATCGCGCTTCCGCCGTCGCTCGCCGGGGCGGTCCAGGTCACCTTCGCCGACGCGCTACCCGCCGCGGCCGCCGCGCCGGTCGGCGCGTCGGGCGGGGTCGAGCTGGTGGGGGTCACGGCGTTGGAGGCCGACGACAGCGCGCCGTTGCCCGCGGCGTTGACCGCCCGCACCTTGAAGGTGTAGGCGGTGCCCGGGGTCAGGCCGTTCACCGTCGTGCTCGTCGCCGGCGGCGTCCCGGTCACGACCTTGGACGTCTGCGCGGTCGACCCGATGTAGGGGATCACCTCGTAGGACGTCGGCGTCGTGCCGCCCGAGGGCGCAGTCCACGACACGGTCGCCGACGAGCGATCGGCGGTCGCCGTCACGGCGGTCGGCGTGTTCGGCACCACCATCGGCGTGAACAGGACGTCGACCGAGTAGTTGGTTGCGTTGAAGTCGCTGTTCGGGAACGCCGGGGTGCTGGTGTAGCGGTAGACGCCGTTGGCGCTGACGCCGTTGGCGATCGAGTGCAGCGGCGCGTTGTCGATCGGCGCGGCGAAGCCCTGGCCGGTGGCCGAATAGTGGCCCTTCGGAGCGTTGTAGGACACGACGTACGTCGTCCCGGCCGTCACCGCGACCGGCTGGCCGAAGTCGACGCTCTGCCAGCCGGAATCTGACTCGCCGGTGAACGTCGCCCGGGCGATCTGCGTGCCGCCCGCCGTCCACAGGGTCCCCACGTGGGTCCCGGTGTTGGCGGCCGACTTGAAGAACCGCACGCCCGTGACCTGGCCGTCGACGTCGCTCTTGAACTTCACTCCCAGCTCCACCGAGCTGGTGTCGCCGGCGTCAGCGGTGCCTGGGGTCGTGAGGTCCAGCACCGTCCTGCCCGGCGTCGCGGGGTCGGACGCGGCGGAGGCCGTCGAGCCGACCGCGTTGGTCGCCGACACCTTGAAGGTGTAAGCCGTGCCGTTGTTCAGGCCGGTCACCGCGGCGCTGGTCGCCGAGGCGGGTGCCGAGGTCGTCGCCTGGGCGACGCCGCCGGCGTAGGGCGTGATCGTGTATCCGGTGATCGCGCTTCCGCCGTCGGCCGCCGGCGCGGCCCACGCCACCTTGGCCGAGGCGCTGCCCGCCGCCGCCGTCACGCCGCTCGGCGCGTCGGGCTCGGTCGGCGCCATCGGCGTCACGGCGTTGGAGGACGCCGACACCGGGCCATTGCCGGCCGGGTTGATCGCCCGCACCTTGAAGGTGTAGGACGTCCCGTTGCTCAGGCCGTTCACCGTCGCGCTGGTCGCCGGCGGCGTCCCGGTCACGGTCTTGGGCGTCTGCGCGGTGCTCCCGACGTACGGCGTGACCTCGTAGGAGGCCGGCGTGCCGCCGCTCGACGGAGCCGACCAGGACACCGACGCGGAGCCCTTGCCGGCCGTGGCGGTGACGCCGGTCACGGTGCCGGGCACCGGCATCGGAGCGAACGTCACGTCCACGTAGTAGTTGCTCGAGTTGTAGGACTGCGACGGGAAGGAGGGTGTGCCGGAGTAGACGTACACGCCGTTGGCGCTGACGCCGTTGGCGAGGCCGTGCAGCACGCCGTTGTCGCGTCCGGCGCTCAATCCCGCCGGCGTGACCGAGTAGTGGCCCACCGGCGCGTTGTAGGACGCGACGTAGGTGGTGCCCGCCGTGACGGCCACCGGCTGGCTGAACTCGACTCGCTGCCAGCCGGAGCCGGTCTCGCCCGTGAAGGTCGCCCGCGCCAGCAGCGTGCCGCCGGCGGTCCATAGGCTGCCGACGTGCGTGCCGCCGTTGGCGGCCGCCTTGTAGAAGCGCACGCCGGTGATCGCGCCGAACGTGTCGGCCTTGAACTTGACCCCGAGCTCGACCGCGCTCCCGTCTCCGCCATCGACGATCGACGGCGTGTCGAGGTCGAAGATCGTCGCCGACGGGGTCACGCTGGCCGACGGGTCCGAAACCGTCGAGCCGATCGCGTTGGTCGCCGAGACCTTGAAGGTGTAGGCGGTCCCGTTGGTCAACCCGGTCACCATCGTGCTCGTCGTGCCCGAGCTCACCGGCACCGTGGTCTGCGCGGTGGCGCCGACGTACGGCGTCACGGTGTAGCCGCTCACGGGGCTGCCGCCGTCGGTGCTGGGCGCCGTCCAGCTGACCCGCGCGGAGCCCGTGACGGGCTCGCCCGTCACACCGGTCGGGGGGGCCGGCGCCGACGGCGCGGTCGGCGTGACCGCGTTGGAGGCCGCCGACTCCGGGCCGGAGCCCGTCGGGTTGGTGGCCGTCACCTTGAAGGTGTAGGACGTGCCCGGTGTCAGGCCGGTCACCGTCGCGGTCGTCGCCGGCGGCGTCCCGGAGATCGTCGTCGCGGTCTGCGCCGTGGCGCCGGCGTACGGGGTGATCACGTAGGCGGACGGCGTGCCGCCGGACGTGGGCGCGGTCCACGACACCGTGGCCGTGCCGTGCCCGGCCGTCGCCGTCACGCTCGTGGCCTGGCCGGCGGGCGGGATCGGCGCGTATGTGACGTCGACCCAGTAGTTGCCGGCGCTGTACGAGCTCGTCGGGAACGCGCTGACGCTGCTGTAGCTGTAGACGCCGGCGTCGGCACCGGTCAGCGTGTGCAGCGGTGCCGAGTCGGTGACCGCGCCGCCCTGCGGGTTGGGCGCGGGGGCCTTCCAGAAGTAGTTGGCCGTCGCGGCGTAGTTGCCGTTCGGCGCGTAGTAGGAGGCCACGTAGGTCTGGCCCGGCGTGACCGTCACGGGGGTCGGGAACGTGACGGTCTGCCACCCGGTGGCCGACTCGCCCGAGAAGGTGGCGGTGGCCAGGCGCGTGCCACTCGAGCTCCAGAGGCTGCCCGTGTGGGTGCCGGTGTTGCCGGTCAGCTTGTAGAAGCGGACGCCCGTGATGGCGCCGTAGGTGTCGGACTTGAACTTGACGCCCACCTCGACCGGCGTCGGGTCGTTGGCGACGGCGTCCGTGGGCGTGAAGGCGGTGCCCCACACGGAGCACGGGCACGTGACCGCGACCGTCGCCGTGGTCGGCGAGGACTGCATGTTCGCGCTGTCGTCGGTCGCGCGAACCTTGATCGTCGCGGTGGGCGCGCCGTGGGCGACCCAGGAGTACGTCCACGTCGTGGTGCCGGTCGCGGGATGCCAGGTGCCGCCGCCGTCGGTCGAGACCTCGACGCCGGCGACGATGCCGCCGCCCGCGTCGGTGGCGGTGCCGCCCAGCGTGACCTTCGTGCCGTCGGCGATCGACGCCGGCTTGGACGTGATCGCGGCCGTGGGCGCACTGGTGTCGGTGGACTTGGTGGCCGTCGTCAGCCCGGCGAGCGGCGCATAGGGCTGCGTGCTCATGTCGGCCAGCAGGTTGATGGTTGCCTGCTGCATGTTGCGATCGGGGACGTTGAACCCGGCGCTCTCCTGGTCGAGCCCCCACGACCACTGCACGGTGCCGGCGCCGAAGACGAGCGCGCCGCTGGCCGCCTTGTACAGCGTCATGTTGTGCGTGGCGGTGTCGTTGGCCTGCGTGAAGGAGCCGTAGTCGGTGAACGTCTCGAGCCCGCTGACCGTCGTCGAGGACAGGTCGATGGCGCCGGCCGGGCGGTAGCCGTTGTCGGCGTCGACGTCCCACTCGTAGCCGAGCGTGTTCGGCGCGAGCGTCAGGGTCTGCCCGGCCCCGAGCGTCGCGGCCTGCGTGCCGCGCCACAGCCGGAGCTTGCCGAAGGCCTGGGGCACCTTGAGGTCGGCAGTGCCGGCGTTGACCAGGAAGGACTGGCCCGTCAGCGCGTTCTGCGGCGTGACGTTGTCGGCGGCGCTCGCGAAGCGCGGGTCCGACCAGGTGCCGGTCCACGAGACCGGGTCCTGCTGGGACGGGAAGTGCGTGTCCTTGTAGGCGACGAGCGTTCGGTTGGCCGTGGTGGTGCCGGCCGCGCTGTTCTCCCAGCGCGTGCGCCAGTACATCTCGTTGCCGCTGAAGAACGCCAGGTTGACGCCGGCGTTGCGGGCCGCCTCGACCGCCGAGCGCTGGGAGGCCGACCAGTACTCGTCGTGGCCGCTGCTCATGAAGACCTTGTGGTTGAGCAGCAGCGATGCGCGGCTGCCGACGTCGGAGCTGCTGGTGTAGCTGACGTTGTACCCGTTGGCCTCGAGGAAGCGGATCATCGGGTACTCGCCGCCGGTGAAGAACGACGAGCGGGGGTTCTTGTCCTGGGTATCGAGCGGGCGGTTGTAGGACACCTTGAAGGCGGCCTTGTAGGCCTGCGGGTCGCCCGCCGGGCACGACACGGTGCAGGTGTACAGGCTGTTGCCGCCGTAACTGTTGTAGGCCTGCCACGTCGCGTCCGAGGTCGACACGATGAGGTCGGAGTGGCTGGCGTCGTCGCGGACGACGAAGAGGATCTTGCTGTCGGCGGTGCCGTCGTTGCGAACCAGGTGCGCCTCGTAGACGCCCGAGACGTAGTCGGTCGGCACGGTCCACGAGCGGGTGACGGCCCAGTTGCCGCAGTCGATCAGGCCGGTGTCGGAGAAGGCGGTGCACGCCGGCTGGGAGGCGGTGCCGGTCGGCGTGAGGCCGCCGGCCATCAGCCGGGCGCCGCTGCCGCCGTAGTAGCCCAGGCGGTAGATGTCGATGTGGAAGCTCGACGTCGTGGACTTGATCTTGAACGAGACGGTGTCGCCCTTGTTGACGCTCTGGGCCGTGGCGAAGCCTTGGATCGAAGGGTCGCCCTCGCCGTCGACCTGCCACTCGCTGGAGCTCGCACCGGTCTTGGAGTTCTCGCAGGCGATCTGGTTGGTCACCGGTGCCGTGCAGGCGTCGGCGCGCGCGGCGCGTGGCGCGGCCAGGGCGACGGCGAGCAGCAGCGCCGCGGCGAGCAGCACGGTGGTGAGGCGCGAGATGGGCGGAGCAGTCAACCGTCGGGTCATGTCAGGGGGCCTTTGTTGCCAGCGCTGTCGATGAGCCGCACAGGCGGATCGATCGGCGGGTCCGGCGGCACGGGGTGGCCGTGCCGGTGAATAGGGCATGTCGTATCCGTACGAACAACGGCATGACCACCGCAACAATGTCTGCTTTGGAACCCCGGCACGACAAAGACTCGACCTTCGAGCAGGGTCACGCGCGCACGGGAAGGCGCGCGAGAAACGGGCAGCCCGAGCCGTTGGTTGGACAGCATGAAGACGACCATCGGACCCCTCGTGGCTCCCCTGATCGCCGCGTGCGTGCTCGCCGGCTGCGGCAGCGAGAGCGCACGCCACGATCCGCCCGGCTCGCCCGGCAACCCGGTGCGGGCGAAGCCGCAGGCCGAGGCCGCCGCGGGCAGCGAAGGCGCCGCGGCGGCGAAGCCCGGGTACGCGAAGCTCGTGCAGCGGCAAACCAGCAAGCCGGCCAGCCGGTTCACGCCCTGCAACCTGGTCACCAAGGCGGAGGCCGGCGCGATCCTGCGGACCGCGGTCGACCAGCCCGTCGAGGCGCCGATGGGCCCGACCTGCGTCTACCGCGCGCACAACGGCCGGTCGTTCCTCACGCTGGTGGTCAGGTCCGAGCCCTTCACGCACGCGGTGCGCCAGGTCACCGGGCCCGTGCGCCTGCGCGTCGCCCATCGCCAGGCGGTCTGCGCGACGGTCGGGTCGCCCGCGTTGCACGTGTCGGTGAAGGGCGGCCGGACGCTCAGCGTCGAGGGCCCCTGCGTCCTTGCGCAGAAGTTCGCGGAGAAGGCCGTCGGCCGGCTCGACCGGTAGCGCGACCACATGTACCAGGTATCCAACTCGGGGTCGCTGCTGAAGGCGCACCGCCGCCTGCTGGCGACCGACCGTGCCGCGCGCGTCCCCCGCACGGTCGTGCTGCTCGGCATCACCAGCCTCCTGACCGACATCTCGTCGGAGATGGTCGTGACGATCCTGCCGCTGTACCTCATCTCGGTCGGCGGCTTCTCGCCGCTGGCCTTCGGGGTGGTCGACGGCATCTACAACGGAGCCGCGGCGCTGGTCGGCCTGGCGAGCGGCGTCGTCGGCGATCGCTTCCGCCGGCACAAGGAGGTCGCCGCCGGCGGCTACGGCCTCTCGGCGATCTGCAAGCTGCTCCTGGCGACCATCGGCACCGCGGTCTCGGCGATCGGGACGGTCGTGCTGCTGGACCGCATCGGCAAGGGCATCCGGACGGCACCGCGCGACGCCATGATCTCGCTGTCGACGCCCAAGGAGCATCTCGGCGTGGCCTTCGGCGTCCACCGTGCACTCGACACGACCGGCGCGATGATCGGCCCGCTGGTGGCGTTCCTGATCCTCGCCGCGGCGCCGGTGGCCTTCAACTCCATCTTCGTCGTCAGCTTCTGCATCGCCATCCTCGGGGTGTCGATCCTGGTGCTGTTCGTGCGCGCGCCGGCGCTGGCGCCCGGGGCCGGCGAGCCGGCGGCACGCGCCTCGCTCGGCTCCGCCACGGCGCTCCTGAAGCTCCCGCGGTTCCGTGGGCTGCTGCTCGCGGGCGGCGCGCTCAGCCTGGCGACCGCCAGCGACGCCTTCATCTTCCTCGCGCTGCAGCGCAAGCTCGACCTCGGCAACTCGCTGTTTCCGCTGCTGTTCGTCGGCAGCTCGATGACCTACATGATGCTCGCGGTCCCGATCGGCAGGCTCGCCGACCGGGTCGGGCGCGGCCGCGTGCTGCTCGGCGGGTACGCGATCCTCCTGGCCACCTACGCCGTGGTGCTGCAGCCGCTCGGCGGTTGGCCGGTCCTGGCGCTCGGGCTGGGGCTTCTCGGCACGTACTACGCGGCGACCGACGGCGTCCTGATGGCGCTGGCCTCCAGCGTCGTGCCCGACGAGGTGCGCGGCAGCGGCCTCGCGCTCGTCGGCACCGTGACGAACATCGCGCGCCTCGTCGCCTCGATCGTGTTCGGCGCCTTCTGGACCGTGTGGGGCATCCACAGCGCGATGGCGCTCTTCGGCGTGGCGCTGGTCGCAGCGATCCTGCTCGCCGCGCTCGTCCTCCACCGGTCGCGTGTCCCAGCCGGCCTCTAACCGCCGCCTGATCGTGTTCGGGGTGCTCGTCGCGGCGTGCGTCGCGGGCGCCGCGGCGGCGATCGTCGCCGGCGTGAGCTCCGGCGGCTCCGCCGCCGTCGTCTCGGCGAACGTCCGCTCGGCGCTGACCGACGCCCGTGCAGCGCACCGTCCCGTGGTGCTCTACCGCCGCCTGAACCATCGCGGCCAGGTGGGGATCGCCTCGACGGCGGGCGCCGACGATGCACCGGACACGTTGACGCCGCTCAGCTGCGACCGCGTTGCCTTCGGTGGTGCGCGCGGCATCTGCCTGACGCGCAGCCGCGGGTTCGCCGCCGGCTACCGCGCGGCGATCTTCGGCGCCGACCTGCGCATCACCAAGAGCCTGGGCGTCGAGGGCATCCCGAGCCGCGCACGGGTCTCCCCCGACGGCCGCTACGGCGCCGTGACGCTGTTCGTCGCCGGCCACGCCTACGCCGCGGCCGGCACGTTCGCGACGCAGACGACGCTGATCGACCTGGCCGAGGGTCGCAAGATCGCCGATCTCGAGGACTTCACGGTGTACCACGGCAGCCGGCAGGTCACGGCCGTCGACGTCAACTACTGGGGCGTGACGTTCGCCGCCGACGACGACACGTTCTACGCCACGCTGGCCACCGGGGGCAAGACCTACCTGATCCGCGGCTCCATCCGCCGGCGCCTGGCCCGGACGATCCACGAGAACGTCGAGTGCCCCTCGTTGTCGCCCGACGGCACGCGCATCGCCTACAAGAAGCGGACGGGGTCCTCGAGCGCGCCGTGGCACCTCACGATCCTGGATCTCGCGACGATGCGGGAGACGCCGTTGGCCGAGTCGCGCTCGGTCGACGACCAGGTCATGTGGCTCGACGACCGCCACGTCCTCTACGGCACCGACGGTGCGGTATGGGAGACGGCGGCCGACGGCAGCGGCAAGCCGCGCCGCTACCTGGCGCACGGCGACTCGCCGGCCGTCGTCCGCTGGTAGCGGCGCGTCGGCTGACAGCGGCGCCCCCGCCCCCGCCGGGGACTCGCTCAGGACGACGGCGTGGGCTGGCCCGCGGCGGCCGGTGCCGGCTCGCCCGCGACGGCCCGCTCGTAGGCGGCCAGCAGCGCCGGGACCTGGTGCTGCCACGCCAGGGTGTCGCGCACCGCGGCCAGACCCGCCGAGGACATCGCGGCCCGCCGGGCCGGATCGTCGAGAAGCTCGTCCAGCGCGGCACCCAGCGCCGCGTGGTCGCCCGGCGACACGTACACGGCGGCGTCGCCGGCCGAGACCCGCGACTCGTGCAGGTCGTAGGAGACGACCGGGCACCCGATGGCCATGTACTCGGGGATCTTGATCATCGTCGACACGTCGTTGAGCGGGCTCGGGGGATCCGGAGCCAGGCAGACGTCGCAGGTCGAGAGGATCGCGCGGATGTCGTCGTCCAGCCGCCAGCCGGCGAACTCGACGCGCTCGGCGATGCCCAGCTCGGTCGCCAGCGCGCGGAGCGCGGGCAGCTCGTCGCCCTCGCCGACCAGCACGGCGTGCCAGTCGTCGCGCCGCGGAGCCATCCAGGCCAGCGCGCGCAGTGCGTGGTCGACGCCGTCCTGGGCGCCCATGATCCCGAGGTACCCGATGAGGAAGGGCTTGCCGTGCTTGCGCTCGGGCTCGGGATCGACCGAGCGGAAGCGCTCCAGGTCGGGCCCGTTGCGCACCACGAAGACGTCGCGCGGGTCGCGCCCGCCGCGGCCCGTCGCCACCGAGGCGTAGGAGCCGTTGGTGCTGACGACCACGTCGGCGCACCGGAACGCGACGCGCTCCATCGCGCGTGCGACGGCGTGCATCGGGCTGCGCCCGTCACCGAACTTCGCCCGGTAGAGCTCGGGCACGAGGTCGTGGTGGTCGAAGACCATGCGGGTGCCCTGGCGGCGGAGGCCGCGCGCCGCGAGCAGGAGGAAGTCGGGCGGGTTGCAGGCGTGGACGACGTCGAAGGGGCGCTCGCGCGCGAGCCGGCGCACCAGCTGCCGAATACGCCACAGCGCCTGGCCGTACTCGCGGGCGTAGCCGACCAGGCCGCCCGCCGCCGGCTCCAGCGGGTAGCGGTGGATCGCGATGCCCTCGAGCACCTCGTGAGGCTCGCGGTGCCGCGTCTGGCCCATCGCGCAGACGATCGTCACGTCCCAGCCGGCGTCGTGCAGCGCGCGCGCCTCGTTCCAGACCCGCCGGTCCGACGGCACCGGCGCGTTCTCGCTGATGATCAGCGCGCGCCGCGGTGTGCTCATGCCGCCCCGCGACGGTGCAGGACGACCGGAACCGTCCGGAGGAGGATCTTGACGTTCAGCCACAGCGAGCGGTGCTGGGCGTAGTCGATGTCGAGCACGATCATCTCCTCGAGCCCGATCTCCGAGCGCCCACCCACCTGCCACGGGCCGGTGATGCCCGGCTTGACCGCGAAGCGCCCGAACCAGTGCGCCGGATAGGACTCCAACTCGTAGTGCAGGCACGGCCGCGGGCCGACGAGCGACATGGTGCCCCGCAGGACGTTCCACAGCTGGGGCAGCTCGTCGAGGCTGGTCTTGCGCAGCACGCTGCCGACGCGCGTCACGCGCTCGTCCTCCGACAGCTTGTAGAACGGCTTGTCGGTGCCCTGGTCGGGCGTCTCGCCCGCGATCAGCGCCTTCACATAGGCCTTGTGGGTCGCGTGCCCCACCCCGTCGTGCATCGAGCGGAACTTGTTGACCGTGAACGGCACGAGCCCGCGGCCGACGCGGCGCTGGCGGTAGATGACGGCGCCGGGCGTGTCGCGCCGGATGGCGATCGCGATCACCACGAAGACGGGCACCAGCAGCACCAGGAGCACCGCCGACACGACGATGTCCAGCACCCGACAGCCGACGGCGGTGACCAGCGACGTGCGCGGGCTGTCGACCCGCGCCGGGATGATGCCGACCACGTCGGCGTCGCCGGTGGTTGAGATCGCGTCCATGTCGGCTCGGGCGACGGTGGTGCCGTCGACGGTCAGGCGGCCAGTGCCGCGGTGTGGACGAGGACGCGGTCGATGACGTGGTCCTGCTCCTCGTCTGTGAGGTGCGCGAAGAGCGGGAGCATGAGTACGTCGGCCGCAGCGGCGTCGGTGTGCCGGAGGTCGGCGCCCACGCCGGGGTAGGCGCCTTCGTGGTGGATCGCCATCACACCGCGCCGCGTCGGGACGCCCTCGGCGAGCAGCAGCTCCATCAGCTCGGTCCGGCCCGCCGGCGCGCCCGGGAGCACCCGCAGGCAGTAGGACTGCCAGGTGCGGTGCGCGTACTCCGGGGTGTAGGGCGTCGCGAGGTACGGGACGGCGGCGAAGGCGGCGTCGTAGCGTGCCGCCAGCCGATCGCGCGAGGCGAGGATGCCGCCCAGGGCGTCGAGCTGACACAGCCCCAGCGCGGCCTGCATGTCGGTCATCCGGTAGTTGAAGCCCCGCTCCGGATAGCCTTCGAAGACCACGCCGCCGGCGTTGTGGCGGGCGAGGTCCGAGAGGTCCATCCCGTGCTGACGCAGGCGCCGCATCCGCTCGGCGGTCTCGACGTCCTGGGTCGTGATCATCCCGCCCTCGCCGGTGGTGATCACCTTGCGCGGGTGCAGGGAGAAGCAGGTCGAGGGTCCCAGCGAGCCGATCGGCCGGCCCTTGTAGCGCGCGCCGATGGCGCAGGCGGCGTCCTCGACGAGCTGCAGGCCGTGGCGGTCGGCGATGTCCAGGAACGCGTCCATGTCGGCGGGCAGGCCCACCTGGTGGACCGGCATGATGGCCCTGGTCGCCGGGGTGATGGCCCGCTCGGCCGCGGCCGGGTCCAGGTTGTAGGTCATGGGATCGATGTCGGCGAACACCGGGGTCGCGCCGCAGGCCCACACCGCGTTGGCGGTGGCGATGAACGACAGCGACGGCACGATGACCTCGTCGCCCGGGCCGACGCCGGCGACGTGGAGCGCCAGCGACAGCGCCGTCGTGCAGTTGGACACGGCGACGGCGGCGGCGGCGCCGACGCGCTCGGCGAACGCCTCCTCGAAGGCCTGGACCTTCGGGCCCTGGGAGACCCAGCCGGAGGCGATGACGTCGGCGACGGCCTGCCCCTCGTCGCCGCGCAACGTGGGCTTGGCGAACGGGACGTCCATCACGACACCTTCGCGAGGCTCTGGACGCCTTCGTGCTCGCGCTCGGCGCGCCACCACTCGACGAGGCGGGTGAGGCCCTCCTCGAGATCGATCTCGGGCGCCCAGCCGAGCCGGTCGTGGGCCTTGTCGATGTCGGCCAGACGGCGCGTGACGCCGTTGACGCCTCGCGGCGGGCCGTACTCGACGTCGAGGTCGGAGCCCATGACCTTCAACAACATCGTCGCCAGGTCGCCGAGGCTCGTCTCCGTCGCGCAGGCGATGTTGAAGACCTCGTCGGTGACGTCGGACGCGGCGGCCAGGACGTTGGCGCGCGCGATGTCGGCGATGAACACGAAGTCCATCGTCTGCTTGCCGTCGCCGAGGATGATCGGCGGCTCGCCGGCGGTGATGCGCTCCATCCAGCGGACGAGCACCTCGGTGTAGAGGCCGTGGATGTCCATGCGCTCGCCGTAGACGTTGAAGTAGCGCAGGGCCACGTAGTCCAGGCCCGTCATGGCGTGGAAGCTCCGCAGCAGCCCCTCGTTGTAGACCTTGGCCGCGCCGTAGAGCGTGTCGTTGGCATAGGGGTGGTGGTCCTCGGTCGTCGGGAACTCGGTCGCGAGCCCGTAGACGGACGCCGAGGAGGAGGCGATGAGCTTGCGCACGCCCTCGTCGGCGGCCGCCTCGACGACGTTGAACGTGCCGTTGACGAGCACGTCGTTGGCGAGCCGCGGCTCTTCGGCGCACTGCGTGATGCGCAGCGCGGCCAGGTGGAAGACGAGGTCCTTGTCGCGCGTCAGGTCGCGCACGAGGTCGCGGTCGCAGATGTCGCCTTCGACGAGCCGCACGGGCCCGTTCTCCAGGGCCCAGGCGAGGTTGTCGCGGCGACCGCGGACGAAGTTGTCGAGGACGACGATCTCGGCGGCACCTGCGTGGACCAGCTGATCGACGAGGTTGGACCCGATGGCGCCGCCGCCGCCGGTGACGAAAGCCCGGTCACCTTGCAGCAGGGGGCCTCGGCTGGAAGTCGGTCGAGGAGTGCTCATTCGAACCAACCAACGACGCGCCGCGGGCCGATCTTCCGCAGTTGCGCAAATCGCCGCGCGCGGGCCCGCAGCTCGCGGCGGACGAACCGGCGGAACTCGCGGTCGTCGACGCGTTCGACGCCGCGTAGCGCCGCACGGGCATAGCCCCAGAAGTACGCGAACCCCGACAGCACGTACGGGGAGACCGTCGCGAGCTTGAAGCAGCGCATCAGCGTCCAGAGCACGCCCTGGTGAAGGATCCACGCGCACTCGCCGTGGCGGGCCTTGCCGCGCAGCCGGCCGTCGGTGGAACCCCACGGGCGGTGGTGGCGGGCGACGAGCTCGGGCAGGCTCAGCGTCCGGTACCCGCGCATGCGCGCGTAGGTCTCGTCGATGGAGTCCCACGCGAGCCGCTCGGGGATCCCGCCGATGGCCTGCAGGCATTCGCGACGGTAGAGCTTGACGGCGCCGTGCACGTGGTGGTCGGGGATGGCGATCATCCGCCAGCCCGCCGGCAGCGGCTCGATCAGCCGCCCGCCGCCGATGCCGAGGTCCGGCTCGGCCTCCATGCGCGCCAGCAGCGTGGCGAACCAGGCGGGCGGCAGCTCGACGTCGCCGTCGAGCTTGCCGATGTAGTCGTAGTCGGTCCAGCCCGCCGCGCGCAGGGCCTGGTTGAACGCGCGCGCCTCGCGCGCCAGGGCGAGCCGGTCGCGGCCGTCCTCGCCGTCGTCGGCCTGCAGGACCGTCAGGTAGGGCAGCTCGCGCTCCCAGCGCCGCGCGATCGCCAGCGTGTCGTCGGTCGAGCCGTCGTCGACGACGAACCACCGGTCCGGCGGCACCGCCTGGGCGGCGATCGCCTGCGCGGTGCGGTCCAGGTGCGCGCCCTCGTTGAAGACGGGGCTCACGATGAGCACGCGCGCGGCCGGCTTCGGATCCATAGCCGACCAACGGCCCAGCGCCGCCGGGGCTTCCGGCGCCGGCGCGCAAGGTCGGGCGTGGCCGTGTTTTCGGTCGAGTCGGGAAGCCGCGCGCAAAATGGGGGTCGTCGAGCGTTCCTGTTCCCATGGAGATCGCCAAGGCCCTCGTCCTCGCCGGTGGCGCGCCGCACGGCCAGCCGTGGCCGAGCGTGCGCTCGACGCCCAAGCCGCTGGTCCCCGTGGCGAACCGCCCCCTCCTGTTCCATGACCTCGACGCGCTGCGGGCCGCGGGGGTACTGGAGGCGACGATCGCGGTCGAGCCCGACACGGCGGGCGCCATCCGTGCCGCGGTCGGCGACGGCACCGACTGGCGGATGGCGATCCGCTACGCCGAGTGCGCCACGCACGTGCCGCTCGAGCAGGCGCTGGCGCTCTCCCGTGACTTCCTGGCGCAGGAGCCCGTGCTGGTCCAGCACGCGGGCGCGCTGCTGCGCGACCGCATCCACCCGCACATCGCCGCGTTCGCCGGCGAGCGGCTCGACGCGCTCGCCCTGCGCACGCACGGGGCTTTCGAGCTCGGCAACGCGGAAGGCGAGCACGGCGCCGCGGCGCAGGACAGCTCGCTGCTGCTGAGCCAGCTGGCGGTCTCCATCCTCGTCCAGGCGACCACGGGCGCCGATCCCATCCTCTCAGTGCGTGAGGCCGGCGGCCAGGTGCGCGTCCAGGAGGTCGACGGCTGCCTGCCGTGTCTGGGCGTGCAGGAGTCGCTGCTGGAGGCCAACCGGCGGATGCTGCAAGCGCTCACGCCGTCGTTCGACCCGGCCTCGCTCATCGACGTGCGCGTCCAGGGCCCGGTCGTCATCGACCCCACCGCCCATGTCGAGCGCAGCGTCGTCCGCGGGCCGGCGATCATCGGACCGCGCGCGCGCATCGTCGACTCCTACATCGGCCCGTCGACCTCGATCGGCGCCGACGTCGACATCGAGGGCGCGGCGATCGAGTACTCGATCGTCCTGCCCGGCGCCCAGCTGTCGTTCCCTGGCTCGCGCCTGGAGGAGAGCGTCATCGGCCGCGGCGCCCGCGTGCGCCGCGTCTTCGAGCTGCCGTCGGCCCTGCGCGTCGCGATCGGCGAGGGCGCGGAGATCGTGCTGTCCTGATGCGCTCAGGAGAGCTCTGCTTCGTGAAGACCAGAACACCGGGTGGCCCTCGCCGATGTGCGCGGGACTGGTGGCGACCGTGAGGTCGCCTGCCCGGAAGACCAGAGGCTGTTGTGCGGTGTCGTTGGCGCCACTACGGTCGGCGCCTGAAAGCAATCGTATGGAGGATGCTCGATGGACGCAGTGAAAGATGGGGCCCGGGCCGTGCTGAAGGGCCTCCATGTCGATGGCAAGGTCATGCGCGTGCGCGATCGGCAGCTCGCCCGGCGAGCAGCCAAGCGCGCACCGCGCCGCATGGCGCCGGACGGCATGCCCATCCCGCCCGACGAGCTCATCAGCCAGGTGGCGGGGCCGCTGTCGGCGGAGGTGTTCCTGAACGGCGGCGCGATGGGGCGCCGGACCATCGCCGAGACGCTGGCCCGCAACGGCGTCGCCATCGACGAGGTCGGAGCGCTTCTCGACTTCGGCATCGGCTGCGGACGGGTCGCGCGCCATTGGCAGGGCATCCCCGCCGAGGTCCACGGCGCTGACTACAACGAGTCGCTCGTCGCCTGGTGCCAGGAGAACCTGCCCCATGTCCAGGCGGTCGCCAACCGGCTCGAGCCGCCGCTCCCGTTCCCCGACGCCCGATTCGACCTCGTCTACGCGCTGTCGGTGTTCACGCACCTGACCGACGACCAGCAGCGCTCCTGGATCAAGGAGCTCGGCCGGGTCACCCGGCCCGGCGGGCACGTCCTGTTCACGACCCACGGCCCGACGTTCCCGCACAGCGACGCGAGCTTCCGGACGCCGGAGATCCAGGCGCGTCTCGCCCAGGGCGAGTTGATCGTCTTCGAGCCCGGACACGCAGGCCGCAACTACTGCGCGGCGCTGCATCCCCACTCGTGGGTGCTCGAGAACATGCTCGACGGGTTCGAGCTGATCGACTACGTCGAGCGTGGCGCCGACATGAACGGCGGGCAGGACCTCTACCTGCTGCGCCGCCTGTAGCACGGCGCCGGCACATCGCAGCGCGCAACGTGCCACGGCCGGCCCGGCCGTGGCCCTCGGCGTGGGCGGACGCGGCGCACCGCCGGCCGCGTCGCTCGCCGAACGGCCGCTCCAAGAGCCTCGTCGTGAGGCGGAAGTTTGCGCGGGGACCCCGCGTTGATCGGATGAGACCATGCAACTCGGCGCGCTCCTCCATCAACTCTGGCGGCACAAGCTCGGTGCTGGGCTGTGCCTCGGGTTCGCCGTGCTGATGTCGTTGTGGAGCCTGTACGACATCGTCCTGGCGCCGCCCGGGCTCAAGGCGCGTCACCTGGAGATCGGCGCCGCGTCGACCGAGATCCTCGTCGACGCGCCCAAGTCGAAGATCGTCGACCTCCGTGCCAACACGCAGGACTTCGCGTCGCTGACGACCCGTGCCAACCTGCTCAGCAACGTCATGGCCAGCTCGCCGGTCCGCGAGCTGATCGCCCGGCACGCAGGTGTCGGGGTGGAGCAGATCGTCGCCACGGCGTCGTTGAGCGGCGACCTGCCGCGCTCCGCCTTCGAGCCGGGCAGCGAGCGCCGCTCGTCGGATCTCATCCACGAGACGGACCGCTACCGCGTGGCGATCTCCGTCAACCCGGCCCAGCCCCTGATCTACGTCAACACGCAGGCACCGACCGGCGAAGGCGCCGGCCGCCTGGCCAACGCGGCGGTCGACGGGCTGAACGACTACCTGACGCTGATGGCGGATCGCCAGGGTGTCAAGCCGGCCTCTCGCACCCGCCTGATCCAGTTCGGGCGGGCCCGGGGAGCGGTCGTCAACCCGAGCGTGAACCTGGAGATCGGTCTCCTCACGTTCCTCGTGAGCTTCATCGTGGCCTGTGCCGCGCTGCGGGTCTTCCTGCGGGTCCGCCACGGCTGGAGCCTGGACGCCGCGCAGAGGCGGCGTGCGGGCAAGAACTGGTGGCTCCCGACGCTCGACACGCCGCCGGCGAATGCCGCGGGCAGCTCGCATGAGCGTGACTGACACGCCCGTCCGCGTCCGGCCGGCGCCGTCGGACTTCCCGCCAACGCCACCGCCGCCCACGGCCGGTGCCGTCGAGCCGTTCGAGCAGCCTGACCGCCGCGCGCGCGCAACGCGGCTGGTCGATGACTGGCCCAACACGCGTCGCGTGCTGCCGTGGCTGATCGCCGCGTTCATCGCGATGCTGTGGTTGATCCCGTTCAACACCATCAAGCTGCGCTTCTCGGGGCCGATCGACCTCCAGCTCGATCGCCTGCTGCTCCCGCTCATCGCCGGCGCGTGGCTGGTGGCGTTCGTGGCCGGCGGCAGGAACGCGCCGCGCGTGAAGCTCACCGCCCCGCACTACGCGATCATCGGCTTCTTCCTGCTGTGCGCGGCGAGCATCGCACTGAACGCGCACACGCTCAACCAGACGCGCGAGCTCAACGACAGCCTCAAGCAGCTGTCGCTGATCTTCGCCTACATGGCGTTCTTCGTGCTCATCACGAGCATCGTCCGGCCGACCGAAGTCCGTGCGTTCTTGAAGTTCACCTTCCTGCTCGCGGTGATCGCGGCGATGGGCACGGTCTGGGAGTACAACCAGAACTACAACATCTTCTACGACCTCTCGAGCAAGCTCTTCATCCCGAAGCTCTTCGTCTCGCAGAGCCCGGGACAGCTCGGCGCCGTCGACGAGATCGGCCGGCGCCTGACGCGCGGTCCCGCCCAGCACGGCCTCGAGCTCACGTCCATGCTCGCGATGGCCCTGCCGCTGGCCTTGGTCGGGCTGCTGGAGTGCAAGCAGGCCCGCGCCAAGATCGGCTACGCCCTGGCCGCGACGCTGTTCCTCGCCGCGGCGATCGCGACGTTCCGCAAGACGGCGATCATCGCGCCCATCACGGCGATCACCGTCCTCGCGTTCTTCCGTCCACGCCGCCTGGTGCGGCTGGCGCCGCTGGGGGTCGTGATCCTCGCCCTCGTGCATGTCCTCTCCCCCGGCGCCTTCGGATCCGTTCTCGTGCAGTTCGACTCCAGCCGACTGAACTCGGTATCGACGGTGAGCGACCGCACGGCCGACTACGACGCCGTGCGTCCCGACGTCTTCCTGCACCCGATCCTGGGTCGCGGCTACGGCGCCTACAGCGAGGCGCGCTACCGGATCCTCGACAACCAGCTGCTCGGGTACCTGGTGATGATCGGGGTCGTCGGGCTGCTGTCCTACGCAGCGATCATGGCGTCGACGGTCGCCGCCGCGAGGCGGTGGATCCGCGGGCGCGACCCGACGACCGCGACGCCGCACCTCGTCGCCGCCGCCGCGGCGGTGGTGTTCCTCGTGGTCAGCCAGCTCTTCGACGCGATGGCCTTCCCGCACGCCCCGTACGTGTTCCTCAGCCTCGCCGGGTTGGCCGCGGCTTCCACCTACCGACGACCGGAGGACGCATCGTGAGCCAGCGCGTGTTGGTCATCATCCAGGGCGAGCCCGGCGACAAGCCGGCCGGACCGGAGATCCGCGGCTGGGAGGTCGCCAAGGCGTTCGCCTCCGAGCACGACGTGACGGTGATCGCCAACGTCGCGGCCGAGCAGGAGCGGGAGGGCATCCGGATCGTCCCGCGCAGCCGTCGGCGGCTGGTGCGCGAGGCGATGCGCCACGACGTCGTCGTGGGTCCCCTGCTGCCGCCGTATCTGCTCATGGCGATGGCCGGCCGGATGCGCGTGCGCGTCGCCGATCTGTATGACCCGGTCGACCTCGAGCTCAGCACGCTCGGCAAGGGCTGGCGGGTGCGGCGCCTGACGGTGCAACGGCGCAAGCTGCGCCAGCTGCAGCTGCGCTCGGCCGATGTCGTCGTCTGCGCCAACGACCCGCAGCGCGAGCGCGCGGTCGCCGACCTGGTCGGCGTGCGCCGGCGCGACGGGGGTCCGACGCTCACCACCGCCGGCATGGGCCTGCCCGCGGCACCTCCGAGCCTCGACGCCCATCCGCTGCGCGACCACTTCGACGGCATCGGTCAGCACGACCCGCTCGTGCTCTGGTGGGGCAGCGTCTGGCGCTGGCTCGATGCGGGCACCGCGATCCGCGCGGTCGAGCGCCTCGCCGTGCGGCGCCCGGACGTCCGCTTCGTCATCACGGTCGGCCCACCGCCCAACGAGCTCACCGCGACGCTCAACGCAGCCGACGAGGCGCGCGCGCTCGCACGCGAACGCGGCCTCGAGGGCAAGCACGTGTTCTTCCTGGAGGAGTGGGTGCCCTACGCGCAGCGCGACCGCTACCTGCGCGACGCCGACGTCGGGCTGACGCTGCACGCCAGCGCCGACGAGTCGCCGCTGGCGGCCCGTGCTCGGTACATGGACTACATCTGGGCCGGGCTTCCGAGCGTGCTGGCCCGCGGTGACGTCGTCGCCGACCAGATGGCAAGCGCCGGCGCGGCCCGTCTGGTCGAGCCGGGCGACGTCGAGGCGACGGCCGACGCGCTCGATGCGCTGCTCGGCGACGCCGCCGCGCGCGCCGCCGCACACGCCGCCGCGCTGCGGCTGGCCGACGACCTACGCTGGTCGACGGTCCTGGCCCCGCTGGTCACCACCGTCGAGCAGGTGGCAGCGAAGGGCGGCTCGACGGGTCGTGCCGTCTCGCTCACCGGCCAGGCCATCGGCTTCTACGCGCGGCGAGCGGTGAACCTCTGCCTCGGGCTGTCGTGATCGCACGCGCCACCGTCGCCGTGACGCCCGCGTCGGCGATGGCGCCGCGCGCACGGCTGCTGAGGGCCCTGGAAGCCGCGTTCCCGGTGGACTTCGTGCCCCATGCCGCCGGCGATCCGCCGGCCGATGGCCTCCTGGTCATCGGTGATGGCGCGGTCCCGGACGCCGGTGTGCCTGCGCTGCGGCTTGGAGACCACGACGGACCTGCGCCCATGATGCGTCCGGCGACCGACGTCGTGCTGGAGCGCCACGCGGCGCTGGATCGGCGACTGCACGGCGTCACGCTCGCCGGCCAGCAGCTCGGCGATCCCCTGGACGTCGACGAAGGCGAGCTCGTGCTCGGCGCGACTGCTGCCGGCGAGGCGTCGTGGACGCGCCGCGAGGGACCGGCGCCGCTCGATCGCGTCGCCGGCCCGCTCGTCGTGCTCGACGACGCGGCGCCGTTGCGCGACGCGATCCATGGGCCGCGCACCCTCTCGCTCATCGCCTTGGTCTCGTTCCTGCGCGCGGTCGCCGAGCCGGGCGACGTCGTCACGCCGCCGGTCCGGGCGGCCGTGCTGTTCGACGACCCCAACTTGCGCCGGCCGACCTACGGCCACATCGACTTCGCACAGCTCGTCCGCCACGCGGATGAGCACGACTACCACGCGTCGATGGCGATGATCCCCCTTGACCGCCGCGGTGCGCACGCCGCGACGGTGCGCCTCTTCCGCGCCCGCGCCGACCGCGTGTCGCTGGCCTTCCATGGCAACAACCACGAGAAGGACGAGCTGCTCCAGCCGGCGCGGCTCGACGAGGCGCTCGTCCTCTGCGCCCAGGCGCTGCGCCGCATCGGCGCGTTCGAGGGCGCCGAGCAGCTGCCGGTCAGCCGCGTCATGACCGCGCCGCACGGCATGTGCTCGCCGTCCACCGCACGCGCCCTCGGCGCGCTGCCGTACGACGGCCTCTGCGCGATCCACCCGCTGCCCTGGCGCGAGGACCCGCCGGCCGATCGCCCGCTGGCGGGCTGGCACCCCGCGACGTTCGTCGAGGGCTGCGCGGTCCTGCCACGCGTGCCGCTGGACTGGGGCCCGAACAGCATCGCGCTGCGCGCGTTCCTCGGCCATCCGATCGTCCTCTACGGACACCACGACGACGTCGCCGGCGGCCTCGAGCCGCTCGCCGAAGCTGCTGCACGTGTCAACCGCCTCGGCGACGTGACCTGGACCTCGCTGGGCGCGATCGCCGCGTCCAACCACGACGTCCATGTGGCACGTGGCGTCGCGGTCGTGCGCCCGTTCGCCAACCGGCTGCGCGTCACCCCGCCCGCCGGCGCGTCGGCGCTGACGACGGTCGCCCCGGCAGAGGGTGCGGACGATCTGACGGGATGGTCGGTCGACGGAAGCACCGTCCTGGCGTTCGGCGAGACACTGACGCGAGCCGACGACGGTCCGGTGACCGTGCGCCTGCACAGCCGCTGGGAGACGCCGGCGGCGTCGGTGTCGGCGCCACGCCCGCGCCTCTGGCCCGCCGCGCGCCGCGTCGGCACCGAGCTGCGCGACCGCCTCGCGCCGCTGCGGGCCTGATCCTCCGGTCGGCAGCGCCTCGCGGTCGCCGGGCCGCCCGCACGCACCCGCGCGGGCGGCGTCCCTCACCCCCGCTGCTCGGCGGCGGTCTCCGGCAGCGACGCGCTGCCGGCATCGACCGCGCGCACGCGACCGGGCGTCTCGATCGACGTGAACGTCCTGGAGCCCGCCGGCTGGTCCTCGGACTTCAGCGCGGCGACGACGCCGTCGTCTGCGTCCCGATCGCGCTGCTGCCGCTCTGCCTGTGCCCGCTCCTCGGCGGCTGCGGCGCGGAGGGCGCGCGCGATGGCCGGCAGGAGCACGATGAGCGCGCAGAGGACCAAGAGCAGGAACACCCCGACCGCCACGCCCAGCGCCTTGCGCGGACCGCGGACCGAGATGCCGACTTCGGGCGTGCCCAGCTGGCGGAGGACGAGCCGCCGCGCGTGCGGGACCTTCTGCGTCTTGACGACGGTGCTCAGGTAGTCCTGCAGGCCCGCGGCGGCGCCGTCGGCGAGTCGTGTCGCCTCCTGCGCGCTGGGTGCCTGCGTGTCGATGGAGATGACCGGAAGGGTCGCGTCGGTGCGGATCGAGATGATGTTCGCCCGGCGTCCGTCCGCCGCCACGGCGGTCTTGGTGGCCGAGGCCGGCGCGGCGGTCGCGCCGGCCTGCGGGCCGAGCACGACGAGGCGGTCGGCGGGAACGCCGACGCGTGTGGCGATCGCGTTCTTGATCGGGCTCGTCGAGATGAGGCTGGCCAGGAGCGAGGCGCGCGTGGAGACGGCGTCGGCCCCGGTCGGGTTCAGATCGATGACCTGCGAGTCGGGCGTGTCGACGAGGACGTTGACCGTGCCGAGCGCGACGTTGTACTGGCGGCTCTCCAGCTTGGGCGGGAGGCCGGGCGTCACGCGATAGGCCATCTCCAGGCCGGCGAAGACGGCCAGGAGCGTCGCCAGGACGACGAGCAGGCGGCCGCGCCAGAGGGCGCGCAGGATGGTGATGAAGTCCATGGGGAAGCTCGCAAGGGGTCGAGGCTCGTGCTGCCTAGTCGCCCTACCAACGCCGGCCACCCCGCCGTCTTTCCGCGTGCGTGGAAGATTGTCGCGGGCCTTGGCGTTGATCGGGCATATGGCCGACCTCGCCATCGTCGTCGTCTCGCACAACAGCCGGCCCTGGCTCGGGGCGTGCCTGTCGTCGCTGGCTGACCACGCGGAGGGCGTCACGCTGGACGTCGTCGTGGTCGACAACGCTTCGACCGACGGCTCCGCCGAGTTCGTCGAGGCGCACCACCCGGAGGCGCGCGTGCTGCGGCGCGCGAACCGCGGGTTCGCCTCCGGCAACAACGAGGGTCTGCGGACGGTGGACGCGCCGTACGTCCTGCTCCTCAACCCCGACACCGAGATCCTCCACGGCCAGTTCGCCGACCTGATCGCGACGCTGCGCGACCACCCGGACGTCGGCCTGGTCGGCGTGCGTCAGGTCACGGCCGACGGAACCCTTTGGCCGACCATCCGCTACTTCCCCAGCCCCGTCCGTGCCGCCTGCCAGGCGCTGGGCTCGGAGCGGTGGCCGCGCCGCCGGCGCTGGATGGGCGAGCGGGAGCTCGACCTGAGCGCCTACGATCGCGCGACCGACTGCGACTGGACGTCGGGCTCGTTCCTGCTCGCGCGGCGTGAGGCGCTGCTGAGCACGGGCCTGCTCGACGAGCGCTTCTTCCTGTTCTCCGAGGAGACCGACCTGTGCCTGCGCATGCGCGGGGCCGGTTGGCGGATCCAGCACGTGCCGGCGATGACGATCGTCCACCACGCAGGCAAGGCCGGCGTCACCCCGAAGCTCGTGGCGCAGGACGCCTACACCCGGCGGCAGTACGCCCGCAAGCACTTCACCGGCCCGCAGCGCACGCTGTACCTCTCGGCGCTCGGCACAGGGCACGTCCTGCGCGCGCTGGCTCCGGCCGGCGACGGCGGCGAGCGCCGGCAGGCGGCCCGCCTCGCCCTGGCGACGCTCGCCGGCCGCAGCGCGCCGCCGTTCGCCCCGCCCCCGCCGACCGCTGTCCGCGTCGACGCACGGGACTGACACCGATCGCGCCATGCCCATCGTCGCCGTCGCCTTCCCTGGGGATCCGCGCCATCCGACCACGTGGTCGGGGACGCCGTCGGGGGTCGTTCGCGGCCTCGAGCGTTCCGGCGCCGCCGTGCGCTCGCTGCAGGTCGAGCCGCATCCGGCGATCAACGCCATGGCCATGCATGCGCTGTCGCTCGCACGGCTGCATCGCAGCGACCGCAGCGGTGGCGTGGTGGCCGCGCTGAAGCAGAGCCGCCGATCGGCGCGACTGAGCCCGGAGCTCGGCCGGCTGCAGACGCGCGCCGCGCGGCAGCGCGTCGGTGCCCTGGGCGCGCTGGACGGCATCGTCCAGATCGGGACCGGCTACGGCCTGCACGCCGACGCGCCGGTCGTGACGTTCGAGGACATGACCGTCGCCCAGGTCCTGGAGGCGCCCTATCCCGCCTGGAACGGCCTGCCCGCCGGCGCCATCCAGCGCCGCATCGACGTCCAGCAGGGCGCGTACGAGCGCGCGACCGCGTGCTGCACGACGACCCGCTGGGTCGCGGAGTCGATCGTGCGCGACTACGGAATCCCGGCCGAGAAGGTCCACGTCGTCGGCGTGGGACGCAACCGCGAGGCCATGGAGGTCGACCGCGACTGGAGCGTCCCGCGGTTCCTGTTCGTCGGCGTCGAGTGGGAGCGCAAGAACGGGGACGGCGTGCTGCGCGCGTTCGCGCGGCTGCGGCGCGAGGTGCCCGAGGCCGAGCTCGACCTCGTCGGCCGCCACCCCGCCGTCGACCAGGAGGGCGTCACCGGCCACGGGGTCCTGGCGCTCCACGACCCGGCCCAGCAGGCGCTGCTCGTCCAGCTCAATGCCCGGGCCACGGTCTTCGTGATGCCCTCCCACCAGGAGGCCTCCGCACTGGCCTACACCGAGGCCGGCGCCGGTGGACTGCCGAGCATCGGGTCCACGGTCGGCGGCTCGGCGGAGCTGATCGGCGACGGCGGCCTGGTCGTGGATCCGTCCGACGACGACGCGCTGCTCGACGCGATGCGCACGCTCTGCGATCCCGAGATCGCACAGCGTCTCGGAGCATTGGCCCGCATCCAGGCCGAGAAGTACACCTGGCCGTCGGTCGGCGGCCGCCTGCTGCGCGCGATCGCGCCGGCGGATCTGGACCTCGCCGAAGTCCCGGCCTTTCTCTGATGTCCTGAGCGCCCGAAGCGCGTCCCGGCGCGGGCGGGCTGAGCGTCGGTCCTTCGCGCTAGTCTGCGCGGAGCCGAGTTCCCTTCTCGGCCTTCTCCTGCCTTGGTCGCGCTGGTCCGGCCGCGACTGCCGGGTGGCAGGGATCCGCGCCCTCGACCGAAACGAGAGCTCCGAGCATGTCGCAGTTCGCCCACGCCGCCACGGCGCGTCGCATCTTCACAGCTCGTCGCCGACGGACCATCGCGATCGCCTCGCTGCTGGCCGGCGCGTCCATGGGCATCGCCCCCTGCGCCGGCGCATCCGACACGAACGCCACCCCGGCCAACCTCAAGAGCGTGTACGCGTCCGCCCAGGGCGGCGACGTCATCCACCTGGCACCCGGCTCGTACGGCGCGTTCACCGGGGGCAGCAAGGCCTCGCCGGTGACGATCGTCGCGCCCGCGGGCACGACGGCATCGATGTCGCTGCAGCTCAGCGGCGCCCAGAACGTCGTGATCGACGGCGTGACGGTCACCGAGGCGTACCTCAACGAGGTGCACGGCGTCACCATCCGCAACTCGGTCTTCCAGGGGATGACGCGGGTCGACGCGGCGACCGGCAACGCGAACCTCCTGTTCGACCACAACACGTTCAGCGCTGTCGACCCCTGCTCCGCGTGCTACGAGGGTCGGCTGACGGTACGGGGCAACAACACCTCCGACCGTGTGACGCCCGCGGGCGTGACGATCACCAACAACCTCTTCGGGCCCGGCGGCACCGCCGACGGAGTCCAGATCATCGGCGACGCGCTCGGGGTCCAGGTGGGCCCCGGCAACGAGTTCACCGGCCTGGCGCAGAGCTCCGCGGCCAACGCCGCGCACACGGATCCGATCCAACTGTACGGATCGATCCGCACGGTGATCACCGGCAACTGGCTGCACAACAATGCCACCGGCATCATGGCGCCCGACGGGTCCGACCACGAGACCGTCACCAACAACGTCATCCAGACCACCGGCTATCCGTGGCCGATCGTCATGGGCGCGGCCACGGGCAACACGGTTGCGCACAACACGTTGCCCGGCAGCGCCGGCGTGATGGAGATCGACAAGTCCAACGGCGGAGCGGCCAGCTCCGGCAACGTCGTGCAGGACAACGTGATGGCCGCGATCACCAACGCCCAAGGCGGCGTGCCGACCGGACTGACGCAGGACTACAACCTGCTCGCGTCCGGAAACCGTGGCGCTCACGACATCAAGGGCAAGCCGACGTTCAGCCTTGGAGCGAACCCGACGTCCTACGCCGGCTACGTCCTGTCGGCGACGAGCGCCGGGGCCGGCCGCGCCAGCGACGGCACCAACATGGGGATCAACCCGGCGCCGAGCGGCGGATCTCCGGGGGCCGGCGGCAGCCCGGGGTCGGCCGGCGCGACGACGCCGTCTTCGACCGCGCCGGCCTCCACGGGGCCAGGAGCGACCGCCGGCCCGGGACTCGCCGCGCTGCCGACGGTGCGCCTGCGCGGCATCAAGGCGGGCCATCGCTTCTCCCGCCGGCTCGGGCTGACGCTCGCCTCGGCGGGCGGCGTGGGGGTCGACCACGTCGGCTTCTGGCTCGGCCGGCACTGGATCAGCACGGACCGCCGCGCGCCGTACCGGCTGGCCTGGCGGGTGCCGCGAGCCACGAAGCTCGGGTTCCACACCCTTTCCGCTCGGGTCTTCACCGGCGACGGACGGGTGAGCTCGGTGAGCCTCACGGTGCGCCGCGTCGGCCGCGGGACGCGCCGTGCGTCCACGGCTCACGCGATCGCGCTCAGGGCCACGCCGAGCTCCACCGGCGCCACCATCCTGAGCGGCGACGGCCGGCCGCGGCGGCGCGTGCGCGTCGAGCTCGCCGGCTGCCACGATGCCGGCGCCGTGACGGTGCAGCGGCTCACGCTGCGCGCGACCGCCAAGGGCCAGCTGTCCGGCGGCGCGCCCCGCGCGGACCTCTGCGTCACCGCTCTTCGCCCGCTGTAGCCGCAGGGCGGCTGTCTGGCCGCTGACCGCTCCGGATGAGCCCGGAGCTCGTTGTTTGCGGTCCCAGGGGCCGGGGTACCCGCCTCGCTGTTCCGGAAGGCAGGGCCCGACATTTGTCGGGGGGCACGACCGGACGCTCAACTTCTTCCGCGTACCGGTCCGATACGTGCGAAGCGATAAGCAGTCGTCCCCTGGGTGGGGTGCTGCGTGGTACCTGCGTCGGTCAGCGGCGGTCCAGCCGTGGGATCTCCCTGCAGGGTGCGATGCGTGCTTGCGCACGTCTCCACTCCAGAAAGAGGCAATCTTGATGTCGTATGTCGCCATGCCGCGATCCGCCCGTCCGCGGCGGAGAGCGTTTGCTGCCGTGCTCATGTCGTCGGTCGCCATGCTGGCCGGCGGGTCCGCCGTGGCGCAAGGCGCAACCCTGAACGCCACGCCGTCGAACCTGTCCAGCGTGTTCGCGTCGGCGCAGGGCGGCGACGTGATCTACCTCGCGTCCGGCGACTACGGTCAGTTCAACGGCGGCAGCAAGTCCTCCATGGTGACCCTCACCGCGCAGAGCGGCGTGGTCGCCAAGCTCTACCCGTGGCTGTCACCGTCGACGAACATCCGCTTCGACGGGCTGACGATCGACGGCGGCTACGTCAACGGCTCGCGCAACGTCGAGTTCATCAACTCCAGGTTCACGGGCATGACGCGCGTCGACACGCCGAAGGCCGTCACGAACGCCGGCGTCCTGTTCGACCGCAACACGTTCGACGGCATCAACAAGTGCGACACCTGCAACGAGGGCCGCCTGACGGTCTACGACCCCGACGGCCACGGCAGCGCGGCCGCGGGCGTGACGATCAGCAACAACCACTTCGGCGGCGGCGGCGAGTCCGACGGCATCCAGCTGCTCGGCCCGCGCGGCGTCAAGGTGATCAACAACGTGTTCGAGGGCCTCAAGCAGGGCAACTACGCCGCGCACGTCGATCCGCTGCAGCTCTACGGCGGCACGTCTGAGACGCAGATCACCGGCAACTGGTTCCACGACAACTCGACCGGGATCATGGCGCCCGACGGCTCCAACGGCGAGATCATCACCAACAACGTCTTCAACCTCACCGAGTACCCGTGGGCCATCGTCCTCGGCGCGGCAGTCGGCAACACCATCAGCCACAACACCCTGCTCGGCTCGGGCGGCACGATCGAGCTCGACAAGTCCAACGGCGGCAGCGCCAGCAGCGGCAACATCGTCAAGGACAACGTGGCCAACACGATCATGAGCGCGTCGGGCGGGACGCCGACCGGCCTGACGCAGGACTACAACCTGCTGTCGTCCGGCAACCGGGGCGCGCACGACATCAAGGGCTCGCCGACATTCGCGGGCGGGTCCTCCCCCACGACCTGGGCCGGCCATGCGCTGGCCCCAGGCAGCGTCGGCTCGGCGAACGCCGACGACGGCACGGCAATCGGCATCGCGGCTTCTGGCGGAACCACGACGCCGCCGCCGCCGCCGGCCGACACGACCGCCCCGGACACGACGATGACCTCGGGACCGAGCGGCACGATCACCACCAGCAGCGCGTCGTTTGCCTTCAGCGCCTCGGAGTCGGCCTCCACGTTCACGTGCAAGCTCGACTCGGGCACCTACACGGCGTGCACGAGCCCGAAGGCATACTCCTCACTGGCCAACGGCTCCCACACGTTCTCGGTGCGAGCGACTGATGCAGCCGGCAACACCGACGCATCGCCGGCGACGCAGACGTTCACCGTCTCGGTGGCCGCGCCGCCCACCGACACGGCCGCCCCGGATACGACCATCACCTCCGGACCCACCGGAACGTCCAACGATCCCACGCCGACCTTCGCGTTCACCGCCACGGAATCGGGCGCCACGTTCCAGTGCCGGGTCGACGGCGGCACCTGGTCGGCCTGCACGAGCCCGAAGACCCTCGCGTCGCTGGCCGACGGCGCGCACGCATTCGCGGTGCGGGCAACCGACGCAGCCGGCAACACCGACGGCTCGGCCGCCGCCCGCTCGTTCAGCGTCGACACCGCCGCCCCGAAGACGACCATCACGACTGCCCCGGGGGCGCTCGCGGTCGGTCCTACGGGAACGGTCACCTTCACGGCAGACGATCCGGCCGCGACGTTCGCGTGCCGTCTCGACGGCGGCGCCTGGGTGCCGTGCACGTCGCCCTTCCGCATGGACCAGCTCACCACGGCGTCCCACGCGGTGGTCGTGCGGGCCACCGACGCGGTCGGCAACGTCGAGGCTCCGGGGGCCAGTGCCACCTGGACGACGGTCGCCCTCCCCGTCCCGGTCGAAACGCCGCCCACCGCGCCGGTCCCGGCCCCCGCTGACCCGCCCACGCCTACGACTCCCACGACGCCCCCGACGCCCCCGACGCCCCCGACGATCCCGGCAGCGGACCTGCCCCCGACCGTCGCGCTCGCTCCGGCCCTCGCCGGGACGACGTTCACCAAGACGCTGAACGTCGCGGCGACGGCGACCGACGACCAGAAGGTCGACCGCGTGGAGTTCTGGCTCGACGGGCAGCGGATGGGTACCGACCGCCGCGCGCCCTACCAGGTGTCGTGGACGGCGCCGAGCGCGCTCAGCTACGGCGCGCACACCGTGACGGCGCGCGCCTTCGACGCCAATGGCGCGGCGTCCTCGGCGGCCGCCACGATCACGCGCGTCCACCGGCAGCAGAGCAGGGCGTCGCGCGCATCGGGCTGGCGGATGACCAGCGCACCGGTGGCGGAGCACGGTACGTCGCTGACCGGCCGCGGCAGCGGCAGCAAGTCGGTCACCGTGACGATGACGCGCTGCGATGACGCGAGCGGCACGCCGGTGGCCACCGTGCGCGCGCGCTCGACGTCGAGTGGCGGCGTGACGGCGCTGGCGACATCGCCTGGGCTGTGCGTCCTGGGCGTGCGCTAACCCGCAGCCGCGCAGGCCTGACGCGGAGGCGAGCGCTCGATCCTCAGGCGATCGAGCGCTCGGCCTCAGGCTCGGGCAGCACGTCGCGCACGGGTGCCGACGGACGCGGTTGCCGACCGAGCCGCGGCCGGCGGCTGCCGAACCGCACCGCGGGCCGCTCGACGGCGTACCAGCTGCCGGCCGCGACGGGGATCGTGACCAGGAGCGTTGCGATGGCCAGGCCGATCCAGTGGTTGAACGGGAAGATCCGGTCGGCGCCGTGCGCGTCGAGCCACGCCAGCAGCGTCGCGTGGTACAGGTAGAGGCCGTAGGAGATCAGGCCGAGCCACAGCAGCGCCGGTAGTCCGAGGACCGCCTGGGGCACGGCGTTCACCGAGCGACGCTCGAGCGTCCGCTCCACGGCCGCCGGGATGAGGAACAGCAGTGCGACCAGCGGCGTGAGGACGCCGTCGGCGACGTACTGCGGCACGTCGACCGCACCCACGACGCACAGCGCGGCGAAGCTGAGCACGGCGAGCAGCCACACCTGGGTGCCGTGCTCTGGCAGGAGCGCCCAGCGCAGACCACGCCCGGCCACGCCGCGGGAAGCGGCGACGCTTCCCACCGCGAGCAGCATGCCCGGGACGAACCACACGAACGTGCCCGGCAACATCGAGACCGGGAAGATGTACCCGGAGTGCTCGCCCAGGATGGCGCGCGTGACGGCGGAGGCGACGCCCAGTCCGAGCAGCACGGCGACCTCGAGGCGCACCGTCGCGCGCAGGTCGCGACCACGCGACAGTCGCGCCATGAGCAGCGCGAAAAGCGGCAGCAGGACGTAGAAGCTCGCTTCGATGCAGAGCGTCCACGCCACGCCGATACCTCCGTCGAACGTGTCGCGGGCGTAGATCTGCGCGAACCCGTAGTAGCGCCAGAACTCCGGCCCGAAGACGGCCGACCAGCCACTGAAGACCGCCAGCGCGGTGAGCGCGACCCAGTATCCGGGGACGATCCGCAGCACGCGGCGACGGGCGTAGCCCCGCAGGCTCAGCGGCGCGCCGCCGCCGATGCGCGCGTGCAGGAACGGGCGGTAGAGCAGGAACCCCGAGATGGCGAAGAAGATCGGCACCCCGATGTTGAGGTTGCGCCCGAGCTCGCGCAGCGGGCCGTCGAGGTTGCCGCCGCCGATCGCGCCGACGTGGAACAGCAGCACGCTCAGCGCGGCCAGCCCACGGCAGCTGTCGAACAGCGGATACCGTGGGTTGCCGGGGGGCGGCTGAAGCGCCACCGGCCGATCGGCCTTCACGCTGGGCTCCGTCTTCATGCCAGACAAACGCACCTGGGACTCCTCAGCTTTCGGATGACCTCCGTCGGACCCGCGCAATCGGACCGGACCCGATACGGCGCCTTGCCGTCCGTCCTACGCCACTGCCCGCTCGGCCACCTGGGCCACGCCGACGGGCTGCCCACCGAGGCGCAGCGACTCCTCGGCGGCCTCGATGGCCGCCACGACCTCGACGCCGAGGTAGGCGTGAGAGCGCGGCGTGGCGCCGGTGCGGGCGCAGTGGGCGAAGTCCGACAGCTCGAGCGCGAGCGGCTCGGCGGGCTCCAGGCGCGGGGCGATGATGTCGCCGCTGCGGTAGGTCAGCTGGTACTCGCCGAAGCTCGCGGGCGTCTCGAACTCCATCCCGCGGTCGTAGATGCGGATCGCCTCGTCGGACGCCGTGTCGTCGTACTGGACCATCCGGTGGCTGCCGACCACGACCATCTGGCGGACCTTGCGGGGTGCCAGCCACGACAGCTCGATGTTGGCGGTCGCGCCGCCGGCGAACGTCAGGGTCAGGAACGCGGTCTCGGGGATGCCCGCCTGGAAGACCGAGCGGCCGGACGCGGCGACCTGCACGATCGGCTCGTCGATCCAGTGCAGCAGGATCGAGATGTCGTGCGGAGCGAGATCGAGGATCACGCCGTCTTTCTGGTACTTGCCCAGGTTCATCCGCGAGGACGTGACGAAGTACATCTCGCCGAGGACGTCGCGGTCGATCAGCTGGCGGACCTTGGCGACCGGCGGGCTGTACAGGAACGTGTGACCCGGCATGAGGAGCACGCCGCGCGCGTTGGCCGTGTCGACGAGGTCGATGGCGTCCATCGCGGTCGTGGCCAGCGGCTTCTCGACCAGAACGTGCTTGCCGGCCAGCAGCGCCGCCTTGACGAGCGCGTGGTGGGTGTGCGGCGGCGTGGCGATGATCACGGCGTCGACCGACGGGTCGTCGAGGACCTCGTCGAAGTCGCACTTGACCGGGATGCCCGGCGCCTTGACGGAGAAGGCCTGCCCGCGGGCGAGATCCCGCTCGCAGAGCGCCACCAGCTCGAAGTCCGAGGACTCCATGACGTTGCGGACCAGGTTGGGACCCCAGTAGCCGTAGCCCACCACCGCCACCCGGAGCGCCGTCTGCGGGAGCTGATCGATCCGTGCGGGGAACCTACGAGTCTGCGTCATGCGTGAGGCCTCCATCAGTGGTCACTCCGGAACGAACGCACCGCATCCACGATGCGCGAGACGTCCTGGTCGGACATCGTTGGGAACAGCGGCAGCGTGAGGATCTGCTCAGCCAGTCGCTCGGCCACCGGAAGGCTTCCTTCGCCCATGCCGAGGTCCGCGTAGGCCTCGGTCCGATGGATGGGGAACGGGTAGTGCACGGCGCTGGACACGCCGTGCTCGTCCAGGTGCGCCCGCAGAGCGTCGCGCTCAGTGCTACGCACGACGAACAGGTGGAAGACGTGGTCGCCGTCGGGCGTGGCGGCGGCCGGCAGCTCCACGCAGGAGCCCTCGAGGCCGGCCCGCAGCGCAGCGCCGATCCGGCGGCGGTCGTCGTTCCAGCCGTCCAGACGGCGGAGCTTGACCCGCAGCAGCGCGGCCTGGAGTGCGTCCAGGCGCGCCGTGGTCCCCACGATGCGGTGGTGGTAGCGCGGCTGCTCGCCGTGCGACCGCAGGAGCCGGACGTGGTCGGCGATCGCGGGATCGGCGGTCACGATGCCGCCGCCGTCCCCCCAGCCACCGAGGTTCTTGGTGGGGTAGAAGGAGAAGCAGCCGACGTCGCCGATCGTGCCGACCCGCCGTCCGCCGACGAAGGCGCCGTGCGCCTGCGCGGTGTCCTCGATGACCTTCAGGCCGGCCGGGCGGGTGACCTCCAGCAGCGCGTCCATGTCCACGGTGGAGCCCATGAGGTGCACCGGGATGACGCACCGGGTCCGCGGGGTGATCGCCGCGGCCACCGCCTCGGCGGTGATGAGGTGCGTCGCGGGATCGACGTCGACCAGCACCGGGCGTGCACCGGCGAGGCTCACGCCCTCGGCCGTCGCGATGAACGAGTTGGTCGGGAGGATCACCTCGTCGCCGGCGCCGATGCCCATGGCCTTCAGCGCCAGGACGATCGCCTCGGTGCCGGAGGACACGCCGACGGCGTGCGGCGAGCCGCAGTACGCCGCGAACTCGGCCTCGAAGGCCTCGAGCTCGGTGCCCAGCGTGAACGCGCCCTGCCGGGCGACGCGCTCGACGGTGGCCAGCAGCTCCTCCATCAGCGCGGGGTCCGCCGGGTCCAGGCGGGTCGTGGGGATCCGCGCGAGCGCGCCGGACGTGGGATCGGTCAAGGTCATGCGGCGCTCCTCACGGTCACGGTCGGAGCGCAGCCGCGCTCGACCAGGGCCGTCCGCAGCGCAGCGCGGCCGCGGTGATGCAGTCCATGCACGGACGGCTCTGTCTTGCCCATGTGGCCGGCGATCTCGGTCGGCGACAGGCCGACGACGTGGCGCAGGACGATCACGTCGCGCTGCTCCTCCGGGAGGTCGGCCAGCGCGCTGTGCAGCTCGCGGGAGCGCTCCTCGTTGCCTTCGGGCACGCGCTCGTCGGCGCCGTACACCTCGGCGGCGGGGATCGCCCGGCGCTTGCGCATGTGGTCGATCGCGGCGTTGTGGGCGAGCCGCAGGATCCATGCCGAGAACGGCACGGCGCGCTGCTCGTACTTGCCGATGACGACCATCAGCTTCGCGAAGACCTGCTGGGTGACGTCCTCGGCCTCGTACTCGTCGCGGACGATCGAACGGACGTAGCCGTACACGTTGTCGGCGTAGCGCAGGTAGAGGAAGCGGACGGCCTCGCGGTCGCCCTCCTTGGCGCGGGCGACCGCGCGGGCCACCAGCGGAGCGGTGCCGGGGCTCTCGTCGAGCGTCGCCTTCGCGCGGAACGCGCCGGCGGGACGCTCGGTGCCGAGCCGGTCGGCGCGGGCCTGGAGGCCGTTCATCAGCGTCACCGTGCCGCCGTCGTGCTCAGCGGTCCTCACGCGGCCACCGCGTTCAACGGCGCCGCCGGGCTCATCCGCGGCGTGGCGGGCAGCAGACCGTGCGTGTGGGCGAAGTGGCTCGCCTCCGTGCGGTTGGCCACGCCGAGCTTGCGGTACGTGTTGGAGAGGTGGAACTTCACCGTCTGCTCGGTCACCCACAGCTCGGTGGCGACCTGGCAGTTGGAGGCGCCGCTGGCGACGAGCCGGAGGATCTCCAGCTCGCGAGCGGTGAGCAGCTCCGTGTGCGGGGACGGCTCGGCGACGGCGTTGGCGCGCGCGGCGGCTCCCGGGAAGCTGTTGAAGATGGCGCCGAGGGCGACCTGGCGGACCAGGTGGCCGATCCCCGACACGCCGACGCTCACCGAGACGGCGGCATCGAGGCCGCGCTCGGCGGCGCTGGCCAGCCACGCCTCGTCGGCGTCGCGGGTCAGCATGACCAGCTTGACGTCGGGCATGGCGACGCGGATCTCCTCGACGCGGTCCAGCGTCTGGGGCGCGGCGTCCATCCCGTCGACGACGACGAGGTCCGGCGCCGTCTCCGACACCGTGGCGGCACCGGCGCGGCTCGTGCAGACGAACCCGACGATGCGGAAGGTCGGGACCGACCGCAGGCAGCGGCGCACCGACTCGGCAGCCAGCAGGCTGTCGGCGACGATCACGACCCTCATGACCGGCTCCGCGCGCTGGCGCTCTCGACGGCCGGTCGGCGCACCGACCAGCTCAGACCCACAATCCCCATGCTCATGACCACCCCAGATCGATGTTGGGCTCACGTCCGCTGATCCGGCGCATCCTGTGCCTGAGACCTGCGGTCGCCCTACGCCAACAATCCTCCGCTTCGGGCGGCTCACCGGCAGGGGATTTCTGGGGTGCGTCGACGGTGAGGTTCACCGAACGTGCTGGTCAGACGCACCACCCACATGGGGGAGAACACTCCCCCTGGACACCTGGCCGATGCGCTAGGACGCGGGCGCGATCGGCGCGCCGGTGCTACGCGTCACGGCCGGTGGCGGCGAACGTGGCGCGGATGCCGTTGGCGATCGAGACCGCCTCGGCCTGCGAGTGCGCGCCGAGCTTGCGCAGCAGGCGCTTGACGTGGGTGCGCACCGTGTCGCGCGCGAGGACCAGCTCGTCGGAGATCTGATCCACCGTGAGGCCGGCGCACAGGAGGTCGAGGACCTCCCACTCGCGCGGGGTGAGCTTGCTGCGGACCGGGCGCACGCCGAGGCCGCCGACCGGCAGGCCGCGCAGGCTCTCGATGAGCCGCCAGGTGAGGTCGGGTCCCACGACCGGCTCCCCCGCCACCATCCGCTGGACGGCGGCGACGATCTCGGGCACCGGGACGCCCTTGACCAGATGCCCGGCCGCCCCGGCGCGCAGGCCGACCATGCCGAGGTCGAGGTCGTCGGAGCCGGTGAGCAGCAGGATCCGCACCGTGGGCGCGCGCTCGACGATCCGGTGCGTGGCCGACAGCCCGTCGATGTTGGCCATGACGATGTCCATGATCATCACGTCGGGCCGGAAGTGCGCGGCCAGGTCGATCGCGTCACGGCCGTTCTCGGCCTCGGCGATCACGACCAGCCCGGCCTCCTGCAGCGCGGCACGCAGGCGGCCGCGGAGGTCGGTGTCGTCGTCGACGACCACCACGCGGGCGGCCGGCAAGGCCCCGAGTCCCTCCTGACGCGTGGAAGCCACCGGGTGGAGTATGCCCACCGAAAACGGGACTGTCACGTGCCGCCGGCGCCCCGCGCGACGCCGACGATCGAGTCGCGCACGAGGGCGAGGTCCGTCGTCTTGGGGATGTGCAGCGTGACGAGCCGCGTCTGGCCCGGCGCGACGAGCTCCGGCTCGAAGCCCGAGAACGTCACGATCGGCGTGGCCGGCGAGATCTCGGCCATCGCGGTCAGCAGCTCGGCGGGGGGCGGGCCGGGCATCTGGAGGTCGAGGACGACGACGTCGGGGCGGTGCTCCTGGACCAGCTGGAGGGCCTCGCGGCCGTCGGAGGCCTCGGCGACGACCACGACGTCCTCGTCGCGCAGCAGGGCCCAGCGCAGCAGCGCCCGCATCTCGCTCGCGTCGTCGGCGAGCACGACGCGCACCGGATCCCGTCGCGCCGGCTCGTCGGTCATCCTGCGGACGCTAGCCGGATCGTCACCAGCGTGGCGCCATCGGCGCGCGTCGCCGTCGCGATCTCACCGCCGTGGCGGCGCACGATCCGCGCGCAGATCGCCATGCTGACGCCCGCGCCGAGCAGCGGGCCACGCCCGCGCGGGCTCGCGAAGGGGGCGAACGGATCGGGGCCCGCGGCCGCCGGCGAACCGTCGTCGAGCATCTCGACGGTCACGCCGTCGGCGTCGGCGGTGCCGCCGAGCAGCATGCGCGTCGCGCCGGCCGACATCGCGTTGCGCAGCAGGTGGGTGAACAGCCGCTGCGCGTCGCGCGGGTCCAGCGCCGCGCGCGGCAGCGGCTCGCGCTGCAGCTCGACGCGGCCCTTGACCAGCAGCGGCTCCAGCTCGGCGGCCGCGGCGTCCAGCGCGAGATCCAGCTCGGCGGCGGCGGGCGCCTCGACGTCGGAGGCGACCCGCACGACGTCGAGGAGGTCGTCGACGTAGCGCTGTGCCCGGTCGCCACCGGCGTTCAGCGCGCGGAGGGCGTCCACGGCCCCGGGACCGAGCCGCGACCGCTCGCCCTCCAGCACGGAGGCGGCGCCGCGCATGAGCGCGACGGCCTCCCCGAGCTGATGTGCCGCCAGGGCGGCGAACGCCTCCAGACCGTCCTGTGCCGGAGGCACAGGGCCGCCGGCGGTCATTCTTCGGCCGGGATCCCGTCCTCGACCATGCCGGCGCGCAGGCGCGACGCCACGGCGACGGCCTCGCGGCGCGAACGCACCTCGAGCTTGCGCAGGACGTTCTTGACGTGCGAGCGGACCGTCTCGACCGACACGACCAGGCGGTCGGCGATCTCGTCGGTCGACAGGTCCTGGCACAGGAGGTCGAGGACCTCCCACTCCCGCGACGTCAGCGCGCTGCGGATCGGCCGTAGGCCGGCGCTGTCGGTGCGGACCATGCGCAGATCCTCGATGAGCCGCATCGTCAGCCGGCGGGTGATGACCGCCTCGCCGTTCTTGGCGCAGTGCAGCGCCCGCGGCAGCGCGTCGATCCCGACGTTCTTGCACAGGAAGCCGGAGGCCCCCGCGCGCAGCGTCATGAGCCCGACCTCGTCGTCGTCGCTGGAGGTCAGGATGACCACCTTGACGTCCGGCGCGGTGCGCCGGATCTCGCTCATCGCAGCCAGGCCGTCCATGCCCGGCATGATGAGATCCATCACCACGACGTCCGGCGTGTAGTACGCCGTCAGCTCCACGGCTTCGCGCCCCGAGCCGGCCTCGGCGATCACGGTGATCCCGGCCAGCTGCAGCACGTCGCGCAGCATGCGTCGCGCGAGCGGATCGTCGTCCGCCACGATGACGCGCAGGGGCGCGTCGCCTTCAACCTTGAACTCCATCCCCATGGTCAACCCTTCCCGGTCTCGTCCCCAACCGGTTGCCGCTGTTCCAAGCGACAAAGAAAAGGGCAAGATGCTGTGCGGCGTGGGGTATTTCCATACCCCAAGGCAGGAATCGCGACCGCGCGAGCGACCCCCTGGGGATTGAAGGGAATCGCCCGGCGGTCGCCCGCCGTCGAGCACAGGACCGTCCGGTGCGTTCCCAGCTCTGCGGCGTTGCACAGTTCGGGGCTCTCCTGCCGGCGGACCGTGCCCGACGAAACCTACGGCCCCGCCGTGATCCCGGCGGGTGACTTGCGCCTGCTGTCGCGAGGGAGGTGGCGCGGGGTCCGTGGGTCAGGAAGTTCCCCCATCGCACCGGCGGACGGGTCGGTTCAATCTAGTAGGCAGTTTTCCGGAGGACAAGACGTCGTACGGAAAGGGGGATGACCGCAGGTGAAGCTCGATGCCGACGCCCAGGACGACGGCGAGGACGCACCGCCCGGCGAGCGCCGGCGGCGCCCGGCGTCGCGGTGGTGGCGCAGCGCCCGCGGCCTCGCGCACGACGACAGCCTGCTTCCGGACGCCGTCGACGGCGAGCACCGCCAGCTCCTGGCCGACGTCGGCCACGAGCTGAAGTCGCCGCTGTCGATCGTGCTGGCGCTCTGCACGCGCCTGGAGACCGCCGGGCGGCTCGACGGCGAGGACGCCCATGACGTCGCCCGCATCCGCGCCAACACCTACTCGATGCTGCGTCGCGTCCAGGATCTGATGCTGATGGCCCGCCTGGAGAGCCCCGGGCAGCAGCTCGAGGCCGCGGTGATCGACATCGCCGCCGTCGTCCGGGCGTGCGTCGACGGCTTCGCCAGCCTCGCCGCCGAGCGAGGGCTCCAGCTGCAGGTCTCGGTGCCCGAGGCGTTGCCGGCCATGGCCGACGAGGAGAAGGTCGTGTCCGTGGTCTCCAACCTGGTCGCCAACGCGATCCGCCACGCGCGTGCCGACGGCACCGTGCGGTGCTCGGTGACGGCCGCGTCGGGCCGGATGACCCTGGAGGTCGCCGACGACGGCCCCGGCGTGGCGCACGACCAGCGCGAGACCATCTTCGAGCGCTACCGCCGCGGCACGCGCTCTTCCGGGACCGGCCTCGGCCTGGCCATCGTCGGCGAGATCGCCGCGCTGCACGGCGGCTCGGTCGCGGTCGGCGACGCGCCCGAGGGCGGCGCGCTGTTCACCGTCGAGCTGCCGCTGCGGACGCCTCGCCCGGCGTCGGCCTCCGTGCCCGGCCCACCGCGGTCGCTCGCGCTGGCCGACCGCCAGCGGCCGATCGTCGAAGAGCTCCGCGGCGAACTCGACTCGGCGCCCGGCCGCGCCTAGATCTCGAGGCGCGCGTCCTCGAGGTCGAGGTCGCGCTCGAGGCGGCGCATGATGTCGTCGGTGATCGCGCCGCGGTTGCGCTGGCGGATGATCTCTGCGCGCTCGGCCTCCAGGATCTTGCGGCGCAGGTGCTGGTAGGCCTGTGAGCCCTCCTCGATCTCGCCGTCATCCTCGTCGTCGATGCGCGCCTCGAAGCGGCGGATGCGGAACTCGTAGCTGGCGCGCATGCGCGCATGGGTCTCATCCCGCACCCAGTCCTCCTCGCGCAGCTCGTCGAGGCGCTCCAGGGCCGCGCCGGCCGCGGCGATGCGGGCACGCGCCTCCTGCTCGGCCGTCGTCTCCTCGTCGTCGTAGACGCCGGCCCACTCGATGAGCTTGCCGAGCGTCAGCCCCTGCCCGACGACGGTCACGAGGATCACCGTGTAGGCCAGGAAGATGATCAGGTCGCGGCCGGGGAACGGATCGCCCGCGTGGGTCGTCAGCGGGATCGCCAGCGCCGCGGCCAGCGACACGGACCCGCGCATGCCCGACCAGCCCAGCAGGCCCGTGAGCTTCAGGTCCGGTGGGTCGTCGCCGCGCCTGCGCGGGAAGCGGCGCACGAGCAGCCGGGCGACGATGTTGAAGGGGTAGACGAACAGCATCCGCGTCGCGATGACCGTGGCCACGACCGCGGCCGCCCACCAGGCGAGCTGGCCGGCCGAGAACCCGGTGAGCCCGTCGAGGATCGTGCGCAGCTGCAGCCCGACGAGCACGAACAGCGCCGCGTTCAGCCCGAAGCTCAGGATCTCCCAGAAGCCGACGATCTGGATGCGCGTCGAGGGGGTGACGAGCTCCGGCGAGCGCCAGCCGAGGTACAGGCCGGCGGTGACCGCGGCCAGCACCGCCGACACGCCGAGCGCCTCGGCCGGCAGGTAGGCGACGTAGGGCGTCAGCAGGGAGATCGCGATCTCGGTCGGCGCGTCGTCGAGGCGCCGGCGCAGCTCGGCGACCCCGAAGCCGACGGCCAGGCCGATCGCGATGCCGGCGGTCGCGCTCAGCACGAAGCTCCCCATCGCGTCGGCCACCGAGAACGTCCCCGACAGCACTGCGGCGACCGCGAACTTGTAGGCGATGAGGCCCGTCGCGTCGTTGATGAGGCTCTCGCCCTCGACGATCGTGACCAGCCGCCGCGGGGCGCGGGAGCGGACGGCGATCTCGGTCGCGGCCACCGGGTCGGTGGGCGAGACGACCGCGCCCAGGACGAACGCCGCCGGCCACGAGAGGTCGTCGACGAACGCGTGGGCGACGACCGCGACGGTGACGGTCGTCACGGTCACCAGCCCGATCGCCAGGAACCCGATGGGCACCGCATTGGACCGCAGGTCGTGGACCGACGTGAAGAACGCGGCCGCGTAGAGCAGCGGTGGCAGGAACGCCACCAGGATGATGTCGGGGTCCAGCTCGAACTTGCCGACGCCCGGGACGAAGGCCAGCAGCGTGCCGCCGAGGGTCAGCAGGATCGGGTACGGGATCTGCGTGCGCTCGGCGAGCAGCAGGAAGCCGCCGGCCCCGACCAGGACCAGGAGGACCACCAGTTCGCCGTGCATGTCCCCTCAGACTAGGAGACCGACAGCGTCGCCACGGCCAGCGCCGCGACGCCTTCCCCGCGCCCCACGAAGCCGAGGCCCTCGCCGGTCGACGCCTTCACGTTGACCGCCGCGGCGTCGACGCCGAGCCCTGCCGCCAGCGATGCACGGATCGCCGACCGGTGCGGCGAGAGCTTCGGGCGCTCCATGATGACCGTCGTGTCGACGTGGTCGATCGCGAACCCGGCGCCGGTGATGCGCGCCACCACGTCGCGCAGCAGCCCCATCGAGTCGGCGTCCTTGAACTCCGCGTCGGTGTCGGGGAAGTGCGCGCCGATGTCGTCCAGCCCCGCTGCGCCGAGCAGCGCGTCGATGACCGCGTGGGTCAGCACGTCGGCGTCGCTGTGGCCGAGCAACCCGCGGGTGTGCTCCAGCTGCACGCCGCCGAGGATGAGCCGGCGGTCCTCCACGAGCTTGTGGGAGTCCCAGCCGATGCCGGTGCGCACGCCGCCCATCAGCCCACCGGCTCGAGCCCGACGGCGCGCCGCTCGAAGGTCGCGATCTCCGTGACGCCGACCTCGGCGAGGAGCGCCAGCGCCTGCTCGTACTCGAAGCCGAGCTGCTCGGGCGTGTGGGCGTCGCTGGACAGCGCGATCGGGTTGCCGGCGTCGACCACCATCTCCAAAAACGCGCGGTCGGGGTAGATCTCGCCGACGGGCTTGCGCAGTCCGGCGGTCGACACCTCGATCGCGATGCCCGACTCGGCGATCTGCTCCATCGCCAGGTCGTAGTAGAAGCGCAGGTCCTTCTCGGGCCAGGGGCGCTCCTTGCCCCAGTGCTTGACGAGGTCGGGGTGGGCCAGGATGTCGTACATCCCGCTGGCGGCCAGCTCGCCCAGCCAGGTGAAGTACGTCTTCCAGACGTGGTCGGCCGAGCGGGCCGTGTTCCACACGTCGTAGCGGTCGTAGTCCAGCGCGCCCTCGGGGAGGAAGTGGATCGAGCCGACCACGTAGTCCCAGTCGCGCTGCTCCAGGAGCGAGCGCATCTTCTCCTCGCGCCCCGGGATGAAGTCGGCCTCGATGCCGAGCTTCAGGTCGGTCTGGTCGCGCACGAAGTCGCAGTAGCGGTCGATGTCGTCGTGGGCGCTCTCGACCCACAGCGGGTGCTGCCAGACGTCGAGCGCCGCGGTGAAGCGGTAGACGTGCTCGGCGACGCCGAGCTCGGCGATCCCCCGCTCGGTCGCGACCTCGCGATAGCGGCCGGCGTTGTCGGCGGTGAAGTACGCCTCGGCGGGGGTGTTCTCGGCGTCGGGCCGCAGGTGCACGTGGTAGTCGGTGAGCAACTTGGGTTCTAGGTTCGGCGGGCGGCCAGCAGGGACTCGGCCAGCCGCAGGTCGTCGGGCGTCGTGATCTTGAGGTTCTCGCGGGGGGACTCTACGAGGCGGACGATCCCGCCCATGTGCTCGACGAGCGACGCGTCGTCGGTGGCGGCGGCGAGCACGTCGTGGGGTTGGGCCAGCGCGCGCTCCAGCACCTCGCGACGGAAGACCTGCGGTGTCTGGATCGCCCACAGGCGGTCGCGGTCCAGGGTGCGGACGACGGTCGGGCCGTCGCCCTCCTTGATGGTGTCGGTGACCCGCGCGGCGGCGATCGCGGCGTCGGCCTGCCCGTCGAGGCCGGCCAGGGTCGCCCGGATGATCTCGGGCGTCACCAGCGGCCGGGCCGCGTCGTGGACGAGGACCGGGTCGCCGGCCAGCGTGTGGTGCAGCGCAGCGCGGACCGAGTGCGAGCGCTCCTGCCCGCCGACGACGCTCGTGGTGCCCGCGGGCGCCTCCACGCCGGGCGGGAGCGCGACGACGATGTGCCCGATCTCGGGCACCGCCTTCAGCGCGGCGATGCTCCACTCGAGCATCGGACGGCCCCCACACATGACGAACGCCTTGGGTCCCGGGGACCCAAGGCGCTCACCACGTCCGGCCGCCACGACCAGCGCGACCGCAGCCATCAGGGGTTACTTCGCGGCAGCCGCGAGGCGCTCGGCCGACGACGTCAGCAGATCGTCGAGATAGGCCTCCGCCTCGTCCTCGCTCTTCTCCAGCGCGTACATGAGCTCGGAGGCGAGGATCTTCTTGGCGCGCGTGAACATCTGCTTCTCGCCCGTCGACAGGCCCTTGTCGTGCTCGCGGATCGCCAGGTTGCGGACGACCTCGGCGAGCTCGTAGATGTCGCCCGTCTTGATCTTGTCGCGGTTGTGCTTGAACCGGCGGTTCCAGTTCTTGGGCATCTCGGAGAGCTCGTCCTGCAGCACGGTGAGGACCTTCTTGACGCTCTCCTCGTCGATGACGCGGCGCAACCCGGCGATCCCGGCGTTCTCGCACGGGACCATGACGGTCATGTCGTTGTGCAAGATCTTGATGGTGAGGTACTCGCGCTCCTCACCGAACATCTTCTTGACTTCCTTCTTGAGGACCTGCCCGGCCCCGTGATGCGGATAGACGACGTCGTCGCCGATCTCGAAATCGATGTTGACGATCTCGGGGATGTCGAGGTCTTCCAGGATCTGCTCTTCGGTGCT
>DASYLT010000053.1:0-6636 GCA_036009425.1 Baekduia sp.
GGTCAGGCGCGTGGAGACCTGGTCGAGGCGCGTGCGGTACTTGTCGAGGGTCGCCAGCGCCTGGTTGGCCTTGGCCAGCACGACGGGGATGTCCTCGAGGATGTACTTCGCGCCGTCGACGTACAGCGAGACGACCTCGCGCCGCTGCGAGATGGCGATGACGACCGCGTCGGTCTGCTTGGAGACGCGCTCGGCGGTGCGGTGGCGGGTGCCGGTCTCCAGCGTGAGGACCGTCGGGTCCGGCGTCAGCTGGACGTTGGCCCTCGCGATCTTGGTGGCGTTGGCGTTGAGGACGATGCCGCCGTCCATCTTGGCCACCTGGTAGAGCAGCGCGGGCGTGTAGTCGACGTCGAGCTTGATGCCGCCGGAGAACAGGAAGCTCAGCTCGTCGTGGTCGCCGATCACGAGCAGGCCGCCCGTGTGCGCGTGCAGGATGTTGTCGAGGCCCTCGCGGAGGGCCGTCCCGGGGGCGACCATCTCCAAGGCCTTGACGAGCCGGGGCTCTTGACGACTCTCGAGCTCGTTCAGCTCATCCCCGGATCGCTGCGCCATCAAGGCACGATTCTAACAGCAGACCTTTAGATCGGCCTTATGGCCTACGCGGATGTTCCTGAACCGGGCTAGAAGTCGCCTCCGCCACCGAAGTCACCGCCCCCGAAGTCCCCTCCGCCGACGTCGAAGCCGCCCCCGTCGCCACCGCCGAAGTCCCCACCTGCGCCATCGCCGTCGCCGTCCCAGCCGCCGCCGAACGCGACCCCCGGGCCGAACAGCGATCCGCCGAGCAGGGTGCCGGCGAGCAGCCCGGGAAGCAGCATCCCGCCTCCGCCGTAGAAGCCACCGGCCCACGGTCCGAAGTACGCGGGTGCCGCGTAGTACGGCGTCGCCCGGCCGCCCACGAGCACTTCACGGGCGTCGGGCTCCTCGCCGTCGGCCAGCCGCGCGGCGTCGGCGGCGCAGACGGGCACCTCGCGCTCCTGGCCGCCCGGCGGCGCCCACAGCGCCTCCGTGACCGAAGGCCCGTGCCGCGGGTCGAAGAAGCAGGGTGGCCGGCGCGGCGGCGGCTCGTGGCCGTCCAGCAGCGCGCGGCACGCGGCCATGGCCTGCCGGCCGTCGTCGACGGTGCGGGTCACCTCGGCGATGTCCTCGGGGCGCCGCGCCTGGTCGAGCAGCCGCTCGGCGCGCTCGTAGGCCTCCAGGCCAGAGCCCAGCTCGTCGCGGGCGCGCGGGTCGGCGCCGGGCATCTCGATGTCGAGGTCGACGTCGCGGACGTCTTCGCCGAGGGCCACGAGGTCGTCCCGGGCCGCCGTGCGCAGGTCGTCGAGCTGGCGCTGCTCTTCCCGACGGCGCCGGCGCCGGGAGACCGAGGTCGCCAGCAGGGCGCCGCCGCCCAGCACGCCGAGCACCACGAGCAGGCCCGTGCCCGAGCCGCCGCCGCTGCCGCTGCCCCCGGAGCCGCCACTGCCCGCGTCGGCGCGAGCCTGCGCGACGCGATCGATCCAGTCGTTCAGCACGGCGGCGACGCCCTCGTCGCGGTGGGCGGCCAGGGCCGCGGACGCCGCCCGGCCGGCGCCGGAGACGGTGTAGCTCCCGGCGCGGAAGCGCCCGCCGGAGATCGCGGCGTAGGTCCCGCGGCGCCCCACGGCGGTCGCGAGCCGGCTGACGACCTCGGCCGGGTCGCCGCCGGCCTCGTCGACCGCCGAAGCCGGCAGGATCGCGATGTAGACCGGGCCCGCGTCGCCGCGCTCGATGCGCCGCCGCAGCGCGGCGGCCTCGTCGGCCGTCAGGGAGGGCTTGGCGCCGGGGGCGACGTAGACCGGATCGGAGGCGAGCGCCCGGGCCGCGGCATCGATCACGCCTTGCGCGTTCGCCCCCGGCGCTGAGGCGAGGCCGGCGGCGAGGGTCAGGAGGGCGAGCAGGAGGCGACGGCGCATGTGGCACGGGACGTACCCGCCGCGCGAGGTCTGCGTCACCTCGCCGTCGCGCCGCCGTTCGGCTCAGGCCGCGACCGGCTCCGCCGCCGCGAACGCCGCCCGCAGGGCGTGTCTGAGCGTCCGCGCGGAGCCCGGATGCACCGGGTCGCGCAGGCCGAACTTCTCGGCCTCCTCGACGCGGCGCTCGGGGTGCCCGACGGTGCGCAGCTCCCCGGTGAGGCCCAGCTCGCCGAAGCAGGCCAGCGGGCGCCCCTCGGTGCCCAGGGCGACGTTGCGCTGCGCTGAGGCGACGGCCAGCGCGACGGCCAGGTCCGCGCCGGGCTCGTCCACGCGCACGCCGCCGACGACGTTGACGAACACGTCGGCGCTGCCCGTGCCGACGTTGGCGTGGCGGCTCAGCACGGCGAGGACGAGCGCGAGGCGGTTGCGGTCGATGCCCGTGACCACGCGGCGCGGCGGCACGATCTCGCTCGGGCTGACCAGCGCCTGGACCTCGACCAGCAGCGGCCGGCTGCCCTCCATCGCGGCGAGCACGACGCTGCCGGGCTTGCCGGTCGCCTCCCCCACGAAGCGGGCGCTGGGATCGAGCACCTCGACCAGGCCGCCCTGCTTCATCTCGAAGACGCCGGTCTCGCTGGTCGAGCCGAAGCGGTTCTTCAGCGCGCGCAGCGTCCGGTAGGTGCGCTCGCGCTCGCCCTCGAACTGCAGCACGCAGTCGACGAGGTGCTCGAGCACGCGCGGCCCGGCGATCGAGCCCTCCTTGGTGACGTGCCCCACGAGGATCACCGTCGTGCCGACGGACTTCGCGACGCGCATCAGCCGCGCCGCGACCTCGCGGACCTGTCCGACAGAGCCGGGGGCGCCGGTGAGGTCGGCGGCCGAGAGCGTCTGCACCGAGTCGATGACGCAGACTGCCGGACGATGGGCGTCGATCGTCGCCAGGACGGCGTCGAGGTCGGTCTCGGCCAGCACGGGGACGTCCAGCGCGCGGCAGGCCCCGTGCTCGAGGCGCTCGGCCCGCAGGCGGATCTGGGCGGCGGACTCCTCGCCCGAGACATAGAGCGTCGGGCCGCCGGCGCCGGCGATGTTGCCCATCGCCATGCCGGTCAGCGTCGACTTGCCGATGCCCGGCGAGCCGCCGAGCAGCACGAGCGAGCCGGGCACCAGGCCGCCGCCGAGGACGCGATCCAGCTCGCCGATGCCGGTCGAGAGGCGCGCGACCGCCTCGGCGCGCACGTCGCGCAGCGCCACGGGGACCGGGGCGGCGGCGGTGCGGCGGGCGCCGTTGGGCGACCCGCCACCGGCGCGCGCAGCGGGGGCGCGCTCCTCCACGAGCGTGTTCCACTCGGCGCAGCCGGGGCACTGGCCGTGCCAGCGCGCTTCGGTGTGCCCGCAGGCGGTGCAGACGTGGACGGTGGACGGGCGAGCCATGAGCGGTCACCCAGACTAGGCACGGGACCTGACGACTTCGCCCCCCCGGGCCGGGTCAGTCGTCGAACTCGGCCTCGACGAGGCACAGCGTGGCCCCCTGGTCGTCCAGGACGACCGCGAAGCGGCCGGCGGGGACCGCCGTCGGGTCCATGAGGACCGTGCCGCCCGCGGCGGCCACGCGCTCCAGCGTGGCGTCGGCGTCCGTGGTGCCGATGTAGACGGTCCAGAACGGTTGAGGGATCGGCCGCTGCGCCTTCATCAGGCCGCCGATGTTGCGGCCCTGGTGGACGATGCTGAAGTACGCGCCTTCGGCGCCGGGGGGCTCGGCGATCTGCCAGCCGAAGAGCGCTTCGTAGAACGGAGCCGCGGCCGCCGGGTCAGGCGTCTGCAGGTCGTCGAACGCCCAGGCGCCAGGCTCGTTGACGACCTCGGCGCCGGCGAAGCCGCGCGGCTCGAACAGGACGAGAATGGCGCCCTGGGGGTCGTGGATCGGGGCGAGGCGGGCGACGCCTTCGACGTCGAACGTGGGCGTCGCGAGCGTGGCGCCGATCTCCGTGGCCCGGGCGACGGTCGCGTCGACGTCCTCGACGCGCACGTACATCGACCACGAGGGCGGCCGGCCGGCGGCGGCCATCTCGGCCGAGAGCCGGCCGAGGCCGGCGACGGTGGCCCCGTCGAGCTGGAACGTCGCATAGCCGTCGGCCGCCTCCGGGGTGGCCGTCCAGCCGAAGACGTCGCCGTAGAAGCGCTTGGCCGCCTCCGTGTCGGGGACGAAGACGTCCACCCAGCAGGGCGTCGAAGGGGTGTAGCTCGTGCGTCGTGGCATCGGGCGACGACGGACCCTAGTGGCGGAGGTGGCCGAGGTCCAGGGTCGGTGGTCAGCCGGCGGCGTCCAGCGCGGACAGCACGTCGGCGAGGAGGTCCTCGGCATCCTCGATGCCCGCGCTGAAGCGGATGAAGCCGCCGGGCACGTCGTCGGTGCCCCAGCGCCCGCGGCGCTCGGCCGAGCTGTGCACACCGCCGAAGCTCGTCGCGTCGGCGACCAGCGTCAGCGCGGCCAAGAACCGCTCGGCGGCGCCCTCGTCGGCCAGCGCGAACACGAGCATCGAGCCGAAGCCCGGCCACTTCACGCCGTGGACGTCGGGCCGGCCGCCGAGGGACTCCACGAGCGCCGCGGCGTTGGCCTCCTGGCGCTCCAGCCGGACGGCGAGCGTCGGGAGCGAGCGGTGCGCGAGCCAGACCTCGAACGGGCCGGGGATCGCGCCCATGAGCGCACGGTGGGTGCGGACGGCGTCGGCGCGCGCCGGGTCGCGCACGGCGACGTAGCCCATCACCAGGTCCGAGTGGCCCGTCAGGTGCTTGGAGGCGCTGGTCATCGCGAAGTCGGCGCCGAGGTCGAGCGCGCGCTGGCGCAGCGGCGAGGCGACGGTCCCGTCGACGGCGAGCAGCCCGCCGCCGGCGTGGACGATCTGGGCCAGCGCCGCGACGTCGAGGACGTCCATGCCGGGGTTGGACGGCGTCTCGACCCAGACGAGCGTCGCGCCCTCGGCCGCCTCGGCGAACGCGGCGTCGCTGGAGGGCACCAGCCGCACCTCGACGCCGCGCGGTGCGAGGTGGTCGGTGGCGATGGTGCGCACGCCCGGGTAGGCGTCGCCGGGGGCGACGAGCACGTCGCCGGGCTTGAGGGCCGGCAGCAGCACCGCGGCGACCGCCGCCATGCCGGAGGCGAAGACGAGCGCCTCACCGCCCTCCAGCTCGCTCAGTGCCGCCTCGTAGCGGGTCCAGGTCGGGTTGCCGGTGCGGCCGTAGCCGTCGGGGCCGGCGGGGCCGCTCCAGTGCGTCGGCGCCGCGAAGGTCGGCCCGGGCAGGAACGGCTCGCCCTGCGCCGCGGGCGGCAGGCCCGCGTGGGTGACCCGCGTCGAGTCGCCGCTCACGCTCGCGCCGCCCGCGGGCAGCTCTCGAAGCCGACGGCCTTGTGCGCGGCGTCGCAGAACGGCTTGGTCTGGGAGTGCCCGCAGCGACAGAGGGCGATCGGCCGGTCGCCGGGCACGTCGAAGACGGCGCCGTCGGCGTCGATCAGGCGAACCGGCCCGGTCACCTTGTACGGCCCGTCATCGCGGACCTTGATCTCGACCACCGGCTCAGGCATGTCTCCAGCCTACGTGCCGGGTGCGGGCCACCGACGGACGCTCCTCCTCAGGCCTGTTCCTGCCGCTCCTCCACCAGCGCCCGCAGATGCTCCACGACCCCGGGTGCCAGCTTGCGGAGCTTGCGGATGTCCCAGCTCGTCAGCGTCACGAGCAGCATCGGGGACGTCGCCACGACCGTCGCGTTGCGCTGGCTGCGCTCCAGGACGCCCATCTCGCCGATGACGTCTCCCGGCCCGAGATCGGCGAGGTGCTCGCCGCGGCGCGTGACCTCCGCCGTGCCCTCCTCGATCGCCAGGACGTCGTAGGAGTAGTCGCCCTCGCGGACGAGCTCCTTGCCGGCGGGCACCGAGACCTCGGCGGCCAGCGCCGCGATGTGGGTCAGCGCTTCGTCGTCCAGGTCGGCGAAGACCGGGATGCGCTTCAGGCGTGCAATGTCCAAGGGGGCTCTCCTCCGCGTTCGCTCACTCGGGGGCCCATCCTTCCCGAAACCGGCGCGCCGCGCCACCTGCAGGCGACAACGCCGTCCCACAACGACGAAGGGCGGCCCGTGGGCCGCCCTTCGTCGTCAGGCTCGGAACCGCAGCAGGACGTGGTGCTACTCGACGTCTCCGCCCTCGGAGCGGGGCTGGTCGGGCTCGCCCGGGAGGATCTTCTCCTCGGCAGGCTCGTCCTCGCCCTCGCCGCCCGCGGCACCCACGCCGACCGGCTTGGGGGCCTTCTTCGGCGCGACGACCTCGAGGGTGACCTCGGGCTCCTCGCCCTCGGCCGCCTTGCCGACCATCACCGTGCCACCGGGCATGAGCTCGGCGCGCAGGACGAAGTCCGCCAGCGGGTCCTCGATGTAGCGCTGGATCGCGCGGCGCAGCGGCCGGGCGCCCATCGCCGGGTCCCATCCCTTCTCGACCAGCAGGTCCTTGGCCTCGTCGGTGAGCTCGAGCTGCAGCTCCCGTTCGGCCAGCGACGCGCGGATCCGCCGGAGCAGGAGCTCGACGATCGTCTTGATCTCGTCCTTCTGCAGCTTGTGGAAGACGATGACGTCGTCGATGCGGTTGAGGAACTCAGGCCGGAAGACCTTCTTGAGCTCGCCCATGACCCGCAGCTTCATGTCGTCGTACGTCATCCCG
>DASYLT010000054.1:0-55388 GCA_036009425.1 Baekduia sp.
GCGGGGCGTCCGCTGTCCTCCACGATCCACCGGGTGCGGTCGCCGGCGGCCAGCACGCGCGCCAGCCACACGCGGTGGTCGGCCTCGTCGACCTCGGCGGCGGTCAGCGACGCGGCGACCGTCGCGGGCTCGTTGCGCCACGCCCGCAGGCGGTCGGCGTCCTCGAGCCCGGCCGGGCGCAGCGCGAGGCCGATCGTCGCCCGCCGCCCGGTCACCGCCGAGGCCCGCGCCGCGTCGACGACCTGCAGCGCGTGATGGCCCTCGGCCGGCGACGCGCCCGCGAGCGCGCCGCCCGCCTCCACCGACGCCAGCAGCGCCGCGAGCTCGTCGCGGTACGTCGGTGCGGCGTCGGCCGCGGCGGCCACGACCTCACGCCGCCCGTCGCCCCCGTGCACGACGACCTGCTCAGCCGTCCAGTCCCAGGCCACGGTCGCCTCGGCTCCGACGACGCGCGCGCCGCGGTGGTACTCACGGTCGAGGTAGTCGAGCGTCACGGTCGCCGGCACGCCCGAGGCCAGCTCGAGCTGCAGCTGGGCGACGTCCTCGACGTCGAGCTCGAGGTCGGAGACCTGCGGCAGCAGCGCCGCGACCGAGCGCACGGGCCCCAGCAGCCACAGCAGCTCGTCGATCTCGTGGATCGCGTCCAGCAGCACGCCGCCGCCGAGCGCCCGCTGCGCGCTGTAGGCCTGGCGGTAGTCGGCGCCCGGGCGCCAGCCCGGCAGGTAGGACCCGCACCAGACCGCGGCGCGCAGCGGCCGCCCGATCTGCGGCAGCGCCGCCCGCACGCCCTGCACGCCCGGGTGGTGGCGCAGGTTCATGGCGACCGCCACGCCGACGCCGGCCCGCGCGCCGGCGGCCGCGACCCGCGCCGCGCCCCACGCGTCCAGCGCCAGCGGCTTCTCGACCAGCACGGGGACACCCGCGGCGACGCACCGCAGCGCCTGCGCCTCGTGCTCGGCGCTCGGGCTGGCGACGACCGCCACGGCGGCGCCGTCCAGCGCGCGCGCCTCGTCGGCCGTGTCGGCCGGCGAGAACGGGTCGAACGTGACGACCTCGGCACCCAGCTCGCGCAGCAGGCCCGCGTGGCGCCGGCCGATCGAGCCCTGCCCGAGGACGGCGACCCTCAGACCATGTCCCACGTGACGATGTCGTCGAAGTCGATGTCGACGCGGGCGACCCGCCCGACGACGCGATCGAGATCCTTCGGGGCGATGCCGAAGCCCGGGCGCTTGATCGTCAGGTCCTCGCGACGGATGGCCGTGCCCGCCCGGATCGGCCGCGCGGCGATGACCGACCGGCGCGCCAGGCGGTGCATCTCGGCCTCCTCCGCGGTCGGGCCCTCCAGCCGGCCGTTGCCCATCGCCGACTCGACCTCGCGCACGCCGCGCACCAGCGCGCGCAGCTCGTCGGGCTCGATCGCGAACGGGTGGTCGGGCCCGGGCATCGAGCGGTCCAGCGTGAAGTGCTTCTCCAGCAGGTCCATGCCCAGCCCGGTCGCGCCGAGCGGGACGTGAATGCCTTCGCTGTGGTCGCTCAGGCCCACCGGCACGCCGAACGCGGCGCGCATCGTGGCCATCGCGTTCAAGTTCATGATGTTGGCGGGCGCCGGGTACTGCGCCGCGCAGCGCAGCAGCGCGATCTCGGTCGCCCCACCGGCGATCGCCGCGTCCAGCGCGTCCTCGACCTCGCCGTAAGTGGCCATGCCGACCGACAGGATCACCGGCACGCCCGCCTCGGCGACGCGGCGAATCAGGTGCACGTCGATCAGCTCGTAGTTGGCCACCTTGTAGGCCGGGACGCCGACGTCGGCGAGTTCCTGCACGGCGGCGTCGTCGAACGGCGCGGCGAAGAACGTGATCCCGGCCTTCTGCGCGTGCTCGGCCAGCTCGGGCAGCCAGGCGCGCGGCGTCTCGATCGCCTCCAGCAGCTGCTGGGTGTCCTGGTCGGCGACGCCCTCCAGGTAGGTGAAGCGCGGCGTCTTGGACGAGTACAGCGTCTTGCCCGAGTAGATCTGGAACTTGACGGCGTCGGCGCCCGCGTCGGCCGCCACGTCGATCAGCTCGCGCGCGAGGCCGAGGTCGCGGTTGTGGTTGGAGCCGGCCTCCGCGATCACGTAGCACGGCGCCCCGCCGCCGACCGGGCGCCCGGCGATGGCGAACGACTCGGCGAGGTGGCGCTCGCTCATGACACCGCCCGGAAGACGGAGCCGACCGGCGGGCCCTCGAGCTGCGCGGGCACGTCGTCGGGCAGCGCGGAGGCCAGCCGCTCGAAGGCGCCTCCGTAGGCCTCGACGACCTCGTCGACGTCCTCGTCGGCCCAGGCGTAGGAGATGAAGTTCGAGCCGTTGTAGAGCACGCCGCGGCGCAGCATCTCCTGCTGCACCAGCGACTTGGCGGCCAGGCCCTCCCCGCCGGGATGCGGCTCGCGGACGAGCACGAGCGTCCACGGCGCGGCGCCGCCGACGCTCACCCACTCCTCCAGCCCGTGGTGTGCGACCTGCTCGCGGACGCCGTCAGCCAGCCGGCGGCCCAGGCGCCACAGGTGCTCGTGGACGGGCTCCTCCTGCAGGACGTCGAGCGTCGCGCGCGCGGCCGCCAGGCTCAGCGCCTCGCCGCCGTGGGTGCCGGAGAAGAACACGTCCTCGAGCACCTCCATGACCTCGGCGCGGCCGGCGAGCGCGCTGATCGGCATCCCGTTGCCCAGCGCCTTGCCGAACGCGGCGAGGTCGGGCACCGCGCCGTAGCGCTCCTGCGCGCCGCCGAGCCCGACCCGGAAGCCGGAGATGACCTCGTCGAAGACGGCCAGCGCGCCGTGCTCGTGGGCGAGGTCGACGATCGCCTGCAGCTCCCCCTCGCCCGGCTCGCGCGTGCCGATCGGCTCGACGACCACGCAGGCGACCTCACCGGCGCGGGCGACCAGCGCGGCGCGCATGGCCTCCAGGTCCCACGGCGCGACCGTCGTCGTGAGCTCCTTGACGACCTCCGGCACGCCCCGCCGGCGCGAGGTCGCGCCGACGTACCAGTCGTGCCAGCCGTGGTAGCCGGCGACGACCACGTGATCGCGTCCCGTCGCCGCCCGCGCGATGCGCACCGCGGCGCTCGTCGCGTCCGAGCCCGACTTGCCGAAGCGCACGCGCTCGGCGCACGGCACGAGCGCCTGGATGCGCTCGGCGACCTCGACCTCCAGCGGATGGGGCAGCGTGAAGGTGATGCCGTCCTCGAGTTGCGCGCGGATCGCGGCGTCGACGCCCGGGTGGCCGTAGCCGAGGATGATCGGCCCCAGCGCGGCGGGCAGGTCGAGGTACCAGCGGCCGTCGGCGTCCTGCACCCGGGCGCCCCGCGCACGGACGACGAAGCTCGGCGCCACGCCCTGGACCCATTGCGTGGGCCCCTTGGACATGGTCTGCGACGCCCCGGGGATGACGGCCTCCGAGCGCGCCAGCCAGCGCCGGGACTCGGTCAGGTCAGACGTGTCGGAGCGTGCGGCCACGGCTTCACCTTAGAACGCGTGAGCGCAGCACGAAGTGATGGAGCACGGGCTCCAGCGGATGCTTCCTGCGCACCGCCGCCGGATAGGACGGCAGGCCGGTCGAGCGCACCTCCAGCGAGCAGCGGGCGCGGTCGGCGATCGTGTGCCAGGTGCGCAGCGTGTAGGCCCGGTCGCCGAGCACCGGGTCATAGAGCGCGCCCTCCTCCGTCAGCGCGCCGGTGGCGGTGACCAGGCGGCGTCCGAGCAGGTCGGTCGCGGTGGCCAGGAAGTGGCGCCCGGCGAACGAGAGCATCGCCAGCGGGTGCCAGGGCGTCTCGTTGAGGAGCACGATCGGGCCACCGGGGACCACGACGCGGACCAGCTCGGCCAGCAGCGCGTGCGGGTCGTCGGCGTGGTGGAAGGCCGAGCTCATCACGATGGCGTCGACCGAGCCGTCGTCCAGCACGAGCGGCAGGAAGTCGCCGCAGACCTGCTCGACCTTGTCGCGGTCGCCGCCGGTCAGCTCCACCATCCGCGGCAGCACCTCCTCCAGCAGGTGCGGGGAGCCGTCCCAGGCGATGACGCGCTGCACGCGCTCCTCGGCGCTGAGCAGCCCGGTCAGCCAGCCCGAGCCGCAGCCGAGGTCGAGGACCGTCGCGTTCTCGGGCAGCAGCGCCGACCAGTCGACCTGCCGCGCGGCGTCGACGATGTTGGTCAGCTCCTGCAGGTGCGGCCACAGCGTGTCGGCGCTCGCCCACGGCCCGCTGGCGGTCACCGCCCAGTCGTCGCGGCGGCGTTGCTCGAGCCGGACGTCGCGCAGGGTGACCGTCACGCGGGCACCGGTGCGGCGAGCAGCTGCTGGATCGCGCCCGCCACGCGGTCGACGTCGGCGTCGGTCAACCCGGGGAACATCGGCAGCGACAGCGCCTGCTCGTAGTAGGCCTGGGCCTCGGGGAGCTCGGCCATCGTCGCGTCGCCGTAGCCGAGCGAGCGGTACAGGCCGTGGCGCGGGATCGGGATGTAGTGCAGCTGCGTGCCGATCCCGGCCTCCCGCAGACCGTCGTACATCGCCCGCCGGCGCACCGCGCCCTCGGTGAACCGCACGACGAACAGGTGCCGGCCGTGGACCTCGCCCCCGCGAGGCTGCGCCGGGAGCTGCAGGCCCTCGGTGCCGGCGAGCAGCTCGTGGTAGCGCGCGGCGACCGCGTTGCGGCGCGCCACCCACTGCGGCAGCCGCTCGAGCTGGCTGAGCCCCAGCGCGCACTGGAAGTCGGTGATCCGATAGTTGAAGCCGAGCGTGTCGACGTCGTAGTGCCACGGCCCCAGCAACGGGTCGTCGGGGTCGCTGCGCCGCGCCATGCCGTGGGTGCGGAACGTGCGCAGCGCGTCGGCGAGCTCGTCGCCGGCGGTCGTCACGACGCCGCCCTCGCCCGTGGTCATCGACTTCACGGGGTGCAGCGAGAAGCACGTCATGTCCGCCAGCCCGCCGGCGCCGACCGACTCGCTCGCGCGGCGTCCGCCGACCGCGTGCGCGGCGTCCTCGATGATGACGACGCCCCGGTCGCGCAGGCCCTGCAGCGGCTCCAGGTCGACCGGCAGGCCGGCCAGCGAGACGGCGACGACGGCCTTGACGCCGTCGGCATGGCCCTCGGCGACGGCGCGCGCCGTATCGAGGTTGGCGGTGTACGGATCGACGTCGGCGAAGCGCGGGCGCGCGCCGACATACAGCGCGCAGTTCGACGACGCCACGAAGCTCAGCGGCGTGGTGAGCACCTCGTCGCCCGCGCCGAGCCCGGCGACGACGGCTGCCGCGTGCAGCGCGGCGGTGCCGTTGGCGAAGGCGACGGCATGGGGCGCGCCGTGCGCGTCGGCGAAGGCGCGCTCGAACGCCTCGACGCGCGGGCCCTGCGTGATGAACGGGTCGTGCAACGCCTCGACGACCGCGGCGATGTCGGCCTCGTCGATCTCCTGCCGGCCGTAGGGCAGGAACGGCTCGGTCATACCGCGGTCTGGAGCGTCGGCAGCATCGCGCGCAGCTGGTCTGCGGTCAGCCACTGCGTGTTGTTGTCTGACGAGTAGCGGAAGAGGTCGGGCACGGCCGGGCCGTGGCGGTAGGGCTCGCTGCGCCAGAGCGGGAACTCCGGGACGATCGCGTAGCGGTCCTCGAGCTCCTGGGTGTGGCGCGCCTCGTCCTCGGTGACCATGACCTCGTGGAGCTTCTCGCCGGGCCGGATGCCGGTGATGACACGTTCGGCGTCGGGGGCGATCGCCTCGGCGATGTCGGCCACCGTCATCGACGGGATCTTGGGGACGAAGACCTCGCCGCCCTCCATGATGTCCAGGCTGGTCAGCACGAACTCGACGGCCTGGGGCAGCGTGATCCAGAACCGCGTCATGCGGTCGTCGGTGATCGTGAGGCGGCCGGTCTTGGCCTGCTCGAGGAAGATGGGAACGACCGAGCCGCGGGAGCCGACCACGTTGCCGTAGCGGACGTTGGAGAAGCGGGCGTCGGTGTCGGTCGCGTACGTGTTGGCCTGCGTGACGATCTTCTCGGCCGCGAGCTTGGTCGCGCCGTAGAGGTTGACCGGGTTGACGGCCTTGTCGGTCGAGAGCTGCACGACGCGCTGGACGTCGTTCTCGATCGCGGCCGAGACGATGTTCTCGGCGCCGATGATGTTGGTCTGGACGGCCTCGAAGGGGTTGTACTCGCACGCCGGCACCTGCTTGAGCGCCGCGGCGTGGATGATCAGGTCGACGCCCTTGGTCGCGCGGATCAGCCGCTCGCGGTCGCGCACGTCACCGAGCAGGAACCGCACGCGGTCGTCGTCGCGGTACTTGACCTGGAGCTCTGACTGCTTGAGCTCGTCACGGCTGAAGATGCGCACGGCGTGCGGGTCGTGCGCCGTCAACAGCACGTCCAGGCAGGCCTTGCCGAACGAGCCCGTGGCGCCCGTGATGAGGATGGTCTTCCCGGTGAGGTCCATGTCGGCGCCAGACGTTACCGGCCTCCCCGCGGGCCAGGCGTCCTCACGCCCACCAGCGCTGGGCCAGCGCGGCAGCGGCCCGCGCGGCGCCGCGACCGTCGACGATCGACGGCCCCGCCTCCTGCAGGCGGGCGCGCACCGCCGGGTCGGCGAGCTGCGCCACGGCGCCGTCCAGGTCGTCCCCGGCCAGGGCGAAGCCTGCGGCGCGCGCGCCCTCGACCACCCGGCGCTGGTTGTCGGCGACCGCGACGATGACCGCCGGGACGCCCGCTGCGGCCAGCTCGTAGGCGGTCGTCCCGGCGGCCGAGACGGCGACGTCGACGTCGCCGACGACGTCCAGGAGCGTGCCGGGGAACGGGAGCGCCTCGGCGCCTGGCAGCTCGAGGCCGCCGGCGGTGAGGATGCGCGCGTCGGGGAACGTGGCGCGCACCACGGCGACGGCGTCATGCACGAGCGCCCGGCCCGCCGAGCCGCCGCCGACCGTCACGAGCACCGTCTGCACCGGCCCGCTGCGGTCGCGCCGCGCGGCGGCGAAGCCCGGATCGACGAGCGCGTACTCCGGCCCCGGCAGCAGCCGGTCGGTCGGCGCCTCGCCGCGACGGTCGAGGTGCGGGTCGATCAGCACGCCGTGGTCGGCGCAGCGGTTGGCCTCCCCGATCGTGGCGACCGGCAGGCGGCGCGCGACCGCGCAGATCTCGTCCTCGGTCAACGTGTAGGAGTCGATGACCGCCGCGTCCCAGGACTGGTCGTCGAGCGCCGCGGCCGGCGCGACGGGCAGCCCCGAGCGCTCCAGCAGCCACGCCGCCAGGCCGTCGTAGGCGCCGCAGAACGTGGGGGCGTGGCCGTCGTCGGCCAGCGCGCGCGCCAGCGGCAGGCACCGCGCGACGTGCCCCGCGCCGACCCGATCGCCCCCGTCGCAGCGGAAGGCCAAACGGCACGGCACGGCGTCTCCGGCGGTCGTCATCGCGCCCTATTGTGCGCACCATGCTCGACGACCGCCGTTCCCGCGCGTGAGCGACGGCCCCGCCCGCCCCGTCGTCGCCATCGTCCAAGCGCGTATGGGATCGACGCGCCTGCCCGGCAAGTCGCTGGCGCCGGTGGCCGGCACCACGGTGCTCGAGAGCATGCTCGCGCGCCTCGCTCGCGTCGGCGTGCTGGACGCCGTCTGGGTCGCCACGACGGTCGCCGAACGCGACGGCGCCGTGGCCGAGGCGGCGCAGCGCGCCGGTGTGCCGGTCTTCCGCGGCAGCGAGCAGGACGTCCTGGGCCGCTACGCCGGCGCGGCCGCGGAGGCCGGTGCCGGAACGATCGTGCGCCTGACCGCCGACTGCCCGCTGATGGTCGCCGAGCCGATCGAGGCCGTCGTCGCCGCGCTGGCCGAGGGCGGCGCCGACGTGGCGACCAACGCGCCGCCGGCCGGACGGACATGGCCCGACGGGCTCGACGCGGAGGCCTTCGGGCGCGAGGCCCTCGACGCGCTCGACGCGGCCACCACCGACCCGTCGCTGCGCGAGCACGTGACGCTCGGCTTCCATCGCGATCCCCGCTGGCGCGTGCGCACCGTCGACCTCGACCGCGACCTCGGCGACGTGCGCATCACGATCGACACCCAGGACGACCTGGACCTCGTGCGCTCGCTGCTGGAGGAGCTGCTGGCCCGCGATCCCGGCTTCGCGCTGGCCGACGTGCTGGCCGCGCTCGGGCGCCGCGGCCTGCTGCCGGAGCCGGTGTGACGGGGCCCGTCCGCCTCTACCGCGACACCGCCGGCCTCGACCCCGCGGCGCTGCGCCCGGGCGCGGACCTCGTCCTGGACCCGCGGCCCGAGCACGGCCTGGCGCTGCCCCACGGCGTCGCGGTCGACGACCACCTCGACCCGGCCGCGCGGATGCGGGCCGACCGCGAGGCGCTGGCCGCCCTCGCCGCGTGGCGCGCCCTGCACGGGCCGGCGCTCACCGTCGACGGCACCGACCTCGGCTTCGTCTGGGAGGTCGAGCTGTTGGCGCAGTGCTTCCTGCCCGCCGCGCGGCTGCGGCTCGCGCTCGAGGCGGCCGGGATCACCGACGTGGCGGGCGCCGGCCTCGACGCCGACCTGCTCGGCACCGTCGCCGACGCCGGGGTGACCGTGCACGGCTACGGCGCCCCGACGGTCGTCGCCCCGCCTCCGCGCCCGACGATCCCCCTCATGACGCGGCTCGTCGGGCGCTCCACGATCCCGCCGCGGGTGCGCGGCGACGTGCTGGCGATGTCCTACTGGCAGTTGGAGCCCGTATGGGAGCGGCTGGCCGGCGCGGCCCAGGTGCGGCTCGTGCCCGGTGGGCTGGTCCTGCCGGGCGTCGGCCGCGTCACGGCGCTGCGGACCGCGGCGCGCAACGGCTGGAGCGGCCATCCCTCGCAGGCGGCGCGCCGGCGCTCGGCCCAGCGCCTGGCCGCCGCGCTGGATGGCCGTGCCGCGCCCACCGATGCGCTGGACCGCGCCGCCCGGAGCGTGCTGCGCCGCTGGGCGGGCGAGACGCTCGCCCGCGCCGACCACTGGCGCCGGGTCATGGCCTCGGACCGGTTGAAGCTGGCCGTACTGCCCTTCGACTCCCCCGACGAGTCCCGCATCGCGATCGCCGCCGCCCACGCGGCGGGCGTCACGACGCTGGTCGTCCAGCACGGCTTCGACGCGCTGCTCGGCGACCCCGACAAGACCGTCGCCCGCCACGTCGCGCTGTGGTCCGAGCACGACGTCGCGCCCCTGCGCGCGCACACCGACGCGCAGCTGCACGTCACCGGCAACCCCGGCGGCGTGAGACTGGCGGGTGGCGCCATCGAGGCCGCCGGCGACCCGCGCCGCGCGATCGTCCTGGTGGAGTACCCCTCGCGGATGTCGGCGCGCCTCGACGCCCGGATCGGCCTCCAACACGTGGCCGCGGCGCTCGACCTGCTCGAGCGCGACCGCCCCGGGACCGAGGTCGTCGTCCGCCCGCATCCGTCCGATCCCGCGCCCGGCTCCTACCTGCCGCTCGTCGCCGGCCGCGACCTCCGCGTGTCGGTCGACCAGACCACGCCCATCGAGCCGCTGCTGGGCACCGCGGGGCTCTGCGTCGGCGCGCTGTCCACGGCGACCCTGCAGTCCGCCGCCCTCGGCGTGCCGACCGTCTTCCTCGACGTCAGCGGCATCGAGCGCCCGTGGCCGTTCGACGGCGCGCCCGACGGCCTGCCGCGCGTCACCGGCGACGACGGCTCGCTGGACGCCGTCCCGGATGCGCCACGCGCCGCCGCCCGCGAGGCGCTCGGCGCGCGCGCCGACGCCACCGAGCGCGTGGCCGAGCTGATCAGCTCGATCGCAGCGGGGACCTGACCAGCGAGATCACCAGGCGCCGCTCGCCCGGCGTCAGGAACACGATCCAGAGCAGGCCCCAGCCGACGGCGAGCCCGGCGACGGCCGCCGCGGCGAGCGTCCAGAGGTGGTGCGGCTCGGCGAAGATCCTGATCGGGATCAGGACGGCGGCGACCGCGGCGCACGTGCTGTAGGCCGGGATCCACACCTCGCGGGCGAAGTCCCCGACCGACACGTGGAACTCGCGGATCCCGCGCAGCAGGAACCAGGGCTGCAGCAGGACGTAGGGGATGGTCGTGCCCAGCACGACGCCGTTGAGCCCGAGCCACGGCGTCAGCGCCAGCGACGCGGCGAGGTTGGCGATCGCGACGATCCACGCGAAGCGCGCCAGGAACCGCACCTGGCCGGCGGCGAGCATCATCGACGCCACGACGCCGGTGTTGCACCCGATGAGCCAGTAGCTCGACATGATCGCCAGCGCCAGCGCCGCGGTCCGGTAGCGGTCGCCGAGCCAGACCTCGAGGACGGGCGCGGCGAGCACGATCAGCACCACGGTCACCGGGCCGACGATCGCCACCACGTAGCGCGTCCCGCGCAGCAGCAGGTCGCGGATGCGCTGCGCGTCGGCCTCGGCGATGTAGCGCGCGGCGACCGGCACCACGGTGAGCAGCAGCGTGCCGTTGAGCTGGCGGATCAGGTTGTGCGGGCGCGCCGCGCCCTCGTACAGGCCGACCGCCGAGATCGAGCGGAAGCCGCCGAGGATCACGCGGTCCAGCGAGTAGATCACCACGTCGGCCAGGCCCGCCACGAACAGGTAGGTCGAGACCTTCAACATCGAGCCCGCCAGCGGCCAGGAGACCTCGTGCGGGCGGAAGCGCACGTCGACGTGGAACGCGAAGGCCGAGACCGCACAGCCCACGCCGGTGAGCGCCGGCAGCGCGCCGCCCAGCGCGATGATCGCCCACAGCGGCGCGTCGACCACGACGACGAGGACGACCATCGCCACCGCCATGGTCGTGTAGGCGGCCATCTCGCCGACCGCCGCGGCGCCGAAGAGCTGCATCCCGCGCAGCGCGTCCTGGAAGACCTTGAACGGCCAGCCGAGCGCCGTGACGGCGGCGAGGACGAGCACGGCCTCCTTGGCGTCGCCGCGCAGCGCCTCCGGGATGCCGAGCACGTCGATCAGCCCGACGCCCGCGGTGGCCAGCAGCACGCCAGACGCGACGCCGCCGATCGCGTAGATCGCCATGGTGGTCGACAGGACCTGGCTCCGGCGGCCGGGGTCGGCCTCGGCTTCGGCCAGCACGCGGACCGCGGCGGCCTCGACGCTGACCTGCACGGTGATGAGGTAGGCGGCCAGCGAGATCAGCAGGCCGTAGACGCCGAACGCGTCGAGCGACAGCCGGCGGCCCAAGATCGTCGCGACCACCAGCATGCAGAGCGTGCCCCAGACCTGGCAGACCTGCTGCAGCAGCGCGCCGCGCGCGATGTGGCGCTCGTGGGTGCCGGTGCCGTGGACGCCGACCAGCGGCGGCTCGGGCGAGACCTCGGGCGAGGTCACGCGAGCACCTCGTCCAGCGCGGCGAGGACCTGGGCGACGCCGAAGCGCTGCTCGATCTCGGAGAGCCTCGCGGGCGCGCCGGGCGCCGCGAGCGCCGCCGCCAGCTCGGCGGGCGTGTCGTAGGGCGCGACGGGCAGGTCGGAGAAGTCGGGGGACATGATCGGGCGGCGGCAGACGACCGGCACGCCGGCGGCCACAGCCTCCAGGATGGTGGTCGGCTGCGCCTCGCGCCCGGTGCTCGGCACCGCCAGCGCGTCGAGCTCGCCGAGGAAGACCGGGACGTCGTCGAGCGTGCCGAGCAGCGTGACGCGGTCGCCGAGGCCGGAGCGCAGGATGCGGGCCTCGACGTCGCGGGCGTAGCTCTCGTCCTGCCGCGCGCCGGCGACGCGCAGCTGCGTCCAGGCCTCGGGCTGCGCGGCGAGCTCGTCGACCAGCTCGGCGATGCCCTTCTCGGGGATGAGGCGGGCGAGCACGCCGACGACCCCACCGCCGCCGCCGTTGCGCGCGCGGCGCACCGCGGCCAGCGGCGCGAGCTCCTCGGGCGCCAGGAAGTTGTTGACCTGCACCACGCGGGCGCCGGGCAGCGCGTCGCGATAGGTCTGCGCCGCCACGGCGCCGACGGCCAGCACGCGGCTGCGCCGCAGCGCCAGGCGCACGGTGGCGCGGGCGGCCGAGTCGCGCTCGTGCAGGAGATGGACGACCGGCAGGTCGGTACGCAACCGCGCCAGCCCGGCGACCAGCGACGCGCGTACCGCGCCGCTGAGCACGACGGCGTCGCGCGGCACGACGGCGCTCAGGCGCCGCGCGGCGCGGCGCAGCGCCGGGGCCTGTGCCGGCGCGGGTGCCGGGAACGGCACGTCGGTCCACGGCACGCCGGCGGCGTCGGCGGCGACGGCCAGCGGCGAGCCCGCCGGGCAGGCCAACATCACCGGGCGCCCGGCCGTCCGCGCGAGCCGCAGCGCGAACAGCTGGCCGCCGCCGAGGACGAGCCCGCCGTCGTCGAGCATCCACAGCGGGCGATCTGCCACGCTTGCCTCACGCATGGCCGACGACGATCTCCAGCGCCTCGTCACCCCGGAGTTCTGGGACGAGGCGTACTTCTGGGCCGGGCAACGCCCGCCCCTGCGCCCGGACCCCGCGCTGCCGTTCGACCGCACGCTCATGCGCGCGTTCGAGACCTGGGCGGCGCCGGCCGCCGGCGAGCGCGTCATCGAGCTGGGCTGCGCACCCGCCGTCTGGCTGGTGTGGCTCGCTGAGCGCTTCGGCGCGCAGGTCGAGGGCGTGGAGTACGCGCCCAAGGGCGCCGCGTTCTCCCGCGCGAACCTCGCGGCCTGCGGCATCGAGGGCACCGTCCACGAGGCCGACGTCTTCGCGATGGACCCGCTGCCGCGCGACCTGGTCGTCTCGCTGGGCTTCATCGAGCACTTCGACGACCTCGGCGCGGTCTTTGCGCGCCACCTGGAGTTCGTCGCGCCCGGCGGGCGCCTGGTCATCGGCGTGCCGAACTTCCTGGGGATCAACGGCTGGCTGCAGGGACGCGCGGACCCGGAGTACCTCGGGCTGCACAACCTCGACGCGATGCGCCCCGAGCTCTACCGGCGCCTGGCGCGCGAGCACGCCCTCGAGCTGGTGACGTGCCGCCACATCGGCGGGCCGGACCCCGTGATCGTCAAGGCCGACCGCGGCCTGCCCCAGAAGCTGGTCCTGGCCGAGTCCCGTCTGCGGCGCCTGCGTGTGACCGAGCGCGTCGATCATCGGCTGTGGTCCTCGTATCTGCTCACGGTGATGCGACGGCCAGCGTAGGGCAATGCCGCGCATCTCGGTCATCACGCCCGCCTATGACAACGCCGCGACCATCGAGGCCACGATGGCGTCGGTCGTGGCCCAGGACTACGCCGACTGGGAGCACGTCGTCTGCGACGACGTCTCCACCGACGACACCGCTGAGCGTGTGCTCGCGGCCGCCGCGCGCGACCCGCGTATCCGCCTGGTGCACAGCGAGGCCAACGCCGGGCCGGCGGTGGCGCGCAACCGCGCGCTGGCCGAGGCGTCCGGCGAGCTGGTGGTCTTCCTCGACGCCGACGACCGGTTGGACCCGCGCTACCTGACGACGATGGTCGGCCGCTACGACGCCGAGCCGGCCGGCGTCGGGATCGTCTGCTGCGACGCCTGGCGCGAGGCGCCCGACGGCCGGCGCCTGGGCCGCTACGCGCAGCTGCACGGCGCGCCGGGCGCGGTCGGGCTGACCGACATCCTGCGCAAGAACCAGATCCTGATCGCCTCGCTGTGCCCGCGTGCGGCGGTCGACGAGGCGGGCGGCTTCTCGCCGGAGTGCTTCGGCTCCGAGGACCACGACCTGTGGCTGCGGATCCTCGAGGCCGGCCACCGCGTCGTCTACGTCGACGCGCCGCTGGTGACCTACCGCGTCGCCGAGGGCTCGATCTCCTCGAGCCGCCTGCGCATGGCCCGCACCGACCAGGCGACCTTCCGCCGGGCGCTGGAGCGCGGCCGGCTCGACCGCGAGCAGTCGGCGATCGCCCGCGACCGCCTGGCGCTGGCCCGCGCGGCCGAGGCCGTCGCCCGCGGGCCTCGGCCGGCCGACGTGCTGCTGGTCCCGGCCGCTGTGCGGGCGCGGGTGCGGCTGCGGCGCGCCGCACGGGCGGCGTAGGCGTCGAGGGCTGCCGCGCGCCGCGTAGGGGCGGCGCGTCGGCGGTGGCGCCCGTGCGAAGCGCTTGGGCGCCACGGCCGGCGCTGCGGTGCGGCGGTGGCGCCCCGTGCGAAGCGCTTGGGCGCCGCGAGCGTTGGTCCGGGGCAGTGACGACGGAGGTTTGCGCGGGCGCCGGCGCGATCGGTCTTCCGCCGGCTCCCCGGGGGGTGGGCCTGTTGGCGGACGGTGAACGTCCGTCGTCGGGCCCACCGCGCCTCGTCGACCGTCCATGCTCGGGGGTGGGCCCGTTTGCGGACGCACAACGGCCGCAAACAGGCCCACCCCTCCCGAGAGCCTGGCGCATCGCTCTGCCGCCGGCGTTGGGGCGGGTGCGCCTGTTGAGCGCGGTCTCACCGCGGTCAACGGGCCCACCCAGCAGCCCACCGGCACCGCGCATACGCGTGGGCCTGTTGAGCGCGGTCTCACCGCGGTCAACAGGCCCACGCAGCAGCCACCGGCACCGCGCGTACGGGTGGGCCTGTCTGACGCGGCACCACCGCGGTCAACGGGCCCACCCCTCCCGAGACATCGGCGGATGCCCCGGGGCGCCGGCACCACTCCGGCGCCGACACTCGTCAGTGCCTCCGGACCACGCGCCGCACCCGCCCTACCGCCAGAGCTGGGCGCCACCAACGCCGGCCCCACCTCCACCCGACCCGCGACACCGCCCGAGCCAGCCCGCCCGCCCGGCCCGGCCCGGCCCGACCCGAGCCGCCCTCCTACCCCCGCGACCCCAGGTACCGCGCCGGGTCGGCGGCGAAGTCGGCGATCGCCTGCTCGTAGTCCTCGCGGTTGCCGATGTCGCGCCAGTAGCCGTCGAAGGCGAAGGTCGCGATGTCGTGCTCGGCGCCGATCGCGCGCAGCAGGAGGTCGGGGAAGTCGATGCGCTCGCCGGGCGCGATCAAGGACACCAACTCCGGTGACATCGCGTACACGCCCATGCTGACCGTGTACGACAGCCGCGGCTTCTCCTCCAGCCGCGCGATGTTGCCGGCGTCGTCGGTGTGCACGACGCCGTACTGCACGTCGATCGTGCGCACGTTGGTGGCCATGGTCGCCAGGCCGCCCGACGCGTCGTGGTGGCGGGCCAGCGCGGCGAAGTCCAGCGTCGTGAGGATGTCGCCGTTCATCGCCAGGAACGTGCCCCCGGGCAGCTCCACGTTGGCCAGCGCGCCGGCCGTGCCCAGCGGCTCGTCCTCGTAGACGAAGCCGATCGGGATGTCGACGTGGCTCTGGTGCTGGACCCACGACTCGATGAGCCCGGCGAGGTGCCCGACGGAGATCGTCACGCCGGTCACCCCCGCGTTGACGAGCTGCTCGAGCACGACGGCGAGGATCGGACGGTCGTCGAGCGGCATCAGCGGCTTGGGCAGGACGGTCGTGTACGGGGCCAGGCGCGATCCGCGCCCGCCCGCCATGATCACCGCGTGCACTAGATCGCGTAGGCGCCGGAGCGGGCCGACAGGTCGGTCGTCTTCATCCACGCGATCACGGCGGCCAGGCCGTCGCGCAGGTCGGTCGCCGGCGCCCAGCCGGTCAGCTCGCGCAGGCGCGTCGCGTCGCCGAGCAGCTGGTGGACCTCGCTCTTCTCGGGGCGCATGCGCTCGGATTGGTGCCCCTCGACCTCGAGCTCACGGCCGAGCAACTCGCCGACGATGCGCACGACGTCGCCCACCGAGACGTCCTTGCCCGTGGCGATGTTGTAGGTGCCGCCCGCAGCCTCCGGCGTCGTCGCCAGCCGGATGAGGCCGTCGACGGTGTCGCGCACGAACACGAAGTCGCGCGTCGGCGTCAGCGCGCCGAGCTTCAGCGGGCCCCCGGCCAGCGCCTGGGAGATGACGGTCGGGATGACGGCCCGCAGCGACTGGCGCGGCCCGAACGTGTTGAACGGGCGCGCGACGACCGCCGGCAGCTCGAAGGACAGGTGGAACGACTCGGTGAGCTTGTCGGCCCCGACCTTGGACGCGGCGTAGGGCGACTGCGCGTCGAGCGGGTGGCGCTCGTCGATCGGCGTGTACTGCGCGGTGCCGTAGACCTCGCTGGAGGACATCTGCACGTAGCTGCCGACCTCGGCGTCGACGGCGGCGGCCAGCATGTTCAGCGTCCCCTCGACGTTGGTCATGACGACCTCGCGCGGGGCGACGAACGAGTAGGGCACCGAGATGGAGGCGCCGAGGTGGAACACGGCGTCGGCGCCGCGTGTCAGGCGCCCGGCGAAGTCGCGGTCGCGCAGATCGCCGAACTGGACGTCGAGCGCGGCGCGCACGGCCGGGTCGAGGGCGCGGAGGTTGCCCTCGTCGCGATCGGAGGTGTAGCGGCAGAGCGCGCGGACGTTCGCGCCGCGGCTGACGAGCACCTCGCAGAGGTGGCTTCCGATGAACCCGCCCGCGCCCGTCACGAGCGCGGTGCGGCCGGCGATGTCTGTCATGCGGTGGTGGTCTCCAGGGACGTGAGGTGCTCGGCCAGCTGGTCGGCCAGGCTCTGAGGAAGGGGGATGCGCGGGCGCCAGCCGGTCAGCGCCTGCAGGCGCGCGGGGTCGCCCACGACGAACGGCGGGTCGCCGGCGCGCACAAGCGCGGGGTCCTGCTCGACCGTGACCGCGACGCCCGCGGCCTCCACGAGCAGCGCCACGACCCGGTCGAGCCCGACGGGCTCGCCGGAGCAGACGTTGACCACGCCGGCGGCGGCAGGCGCGTCGAACGCCAGCGCGAGGTAGGCGTCGGCGACGTCCCGGACGTCGAGGAAGTCGCGCCGCGCGCCGAGGGCGCCCGTGCGCAGCGTGCCGCCGCCGGCGCGGCGCGCCTGGGCGAGCTGCCGCGCCCACTGGGCGGCGGGGGCGTCGAGGCCCTGGCCGGGGCCGCAGTGGTTGAAGGCGCGGACCGCGATCGTGCGAACGCCCAGCGCCGTGCCGGGACCGAGCACCGCGCGCTCGACGAGGTCCTTGGCGGCGCCGTAGGCGCTCAGCGGGGCGGTCGGGTCGTCCTCGCGCAGCGGGCGGTCCAGGCCGGAGCCGTACTGGGCGGCCGAGCCGGCGACGAGCACCACGGCGTCGGGCGCGTGGCGCGCGGCGGCGGCCACGACGTTGCCGGCCAGCCGCAGGTCGTCGACCAGCGCGGCCCAGGGGTCGGCGCGGCGCGTGGCGTGGGGCGTGCCGGCCAGGTGGACGACGGCGCGCGGCGCCGCGGCGGCCACGGCGGCGGCGGCCGCGGCGGGATCGCGGAGGTCGCCGGAGGCGCCGGCGGCCGTGATCCCGCGGTCGGCCGCGCGCGCCAGCAGGTGGCGCCCGACGAAGCCACGCGAGCCGGTGACGAGCAGATCGTTCACGCGCCCGGAGCGTAGACCGTCAAGAACGCGCGGGTCGTGACCGCGGGCGCTCCGTGGCTGCGCCCCGCGTCCGTCCGCGGCGCCCGCCGCCGTCCTGCCGGACTGGCACGGGAGAAATCTCCCAGGTGGCCGCGCGGCGACCTACCGTCGACAGACCGTGGCCGGACGAGTGCTACAGCGGCAGCCCGCGGACGCGCTGCTGCGCCCAGTAGTCCGGCCTCCTGATCGTCGGCGTGCGGCCGCGCGCGTGGCCGACGGGCTGGACGCGATCGCCGCGAGCGGGACGGCGGTCGTGGCGTTGATCGTGGCGATCACCCTCGTGCGGCTCCTCGGCGCCGCGGGCGCGATCGACCCGCTGGCCGGCCCCGACACCGGCAGCTACGTCGCGGCGGCGCGGGGGCTGGCCGATCAGGGCCTGCTGGCCGACCACGTGCCCAACCTGCCCTACTGGCCGGCGGGCTACCCGGCGTTCCTGGCGGCGATCTTCGCCGTGGTCGGCGACGCCCCGCGCGCCGTCGCCGCGCTGCAGGTGCTGCTGCTCGGCGTCGCGACGTGGTCCCTGTTCGGGCTCGTGCGCCGCGAGATCGGCGGCGCGGTCGCGGTGGTCGCCGTGGTGCTGACGGGGCTCAGCCCGGCGCTCCTCGCCGCGTCCGACGAGCTGATGTACGAGACGGTCCTGGCGTCCGCGCTGGTGATCGCGTTCGACCTGGTGTCGCGAGCGCGCCGCGCGCCGGGGCGGCGTGGCGTGGCGCTCGCCGCAGCCGGCGCATCCGTCCTCGGCCTCGCCTCGACGATGCAGCCCAAGGCCCTGGCGGTGGTCGCCGTCCTGCTCGCGTGGGCGTGCCTCGGTCCGCGCGGCGCGGGCGGCGCGCGGACGGCCTGGCTGGCGCTCGCCGTCGTCGTCGCCGCGGCCGTCGGTCCGGTGGCCCTGATGGCGCGCACCGCGGCGGCCACCGACCACGCCGCGCTGTCGGCCAACCTCGGCGCCACCGCCCGCATCGGCCTCAACGACGGCGCCGGCGGCGGGTACCGCTACGACGTCGCGGTCCTGCGGGGCTGCGGGCTGCCGCCCCGACTGGTCTCGCGCGACCGCGTGGGCTTCTCCGACGACGACCTGTTCACCTTCGATCGCACGCTCACCCGCTGCAGCGCGTCCTGGGCGGCAAGCCATCCGCTCCGGGCGCTGCGCCTGGCCGCCGTCAAGGCCTTGTACTTCTGGAGCCCGATGGTGGGACCGCTGCCGCGCGACCGCGAGGCGTCCTGGGCCCAGCCGTTCGACGTCCGCCGTGCGGTGCCGTCCGCGGTCCGTGACGCCGGCGCGTTCGCCACCGTCAATCGCGTGCTCGGCAACCTCTGGACCCTGCTCGTCGTCGGCCTCGTCGTCGCCGGCGCCGCCGTCGGCGTCCGGAGCGAGCACCGGCGCGCGACGCTCCTGCTCGCCGCGCCCGTCGCGCTCTTCCTCGCGGTGAGCATGGTCACGATCGGCGACGCGCGCTTCCGGCTGCCGGTGACGCCGTTCTACATCGTGCTGCAGGCGCTCGCGCTCGTCGCGGTGCTGCACCGGCTCGCCGGGCGCACCGGCCAAGCCGCCCCTCAGGCGCCGTAGGCGGCCAGCGTCGCGCTCGTCATCGCATCCAGGCTGAAGCGCTGCTCCCAGCGGGCACGCCCTGCGGCGCCCCACGCCGCCAACACGCTCCGGTCGCCGCCCGCCAGCTCGGTCAGCGTGGCCGCCAGCGCGCCCGCGTCGCCGGGCGCCAGCAGCCGTCCCGTGACGCCGTCCTCCACGGCCTCGGGGATGCCCGAGAGCCGCGACGCGATCACGGGCCGCGCCGCGGCCATCGCCTCCAGGACGACCAGCGGCAGGCTCTCGTCGCGCACCGACGGCACGACCAGCACGTCGCAGGCCTTCAGGAACGTGCCGACGTCGTCGACGCGCCCGAGCACCGCGACGCCCGCCGCGCCGACCGCCCCGGCCTCCGCCGGCGGCGGCGCCCCCGCCAGCGCGGTGCGGACGCCGACCGCCTGCGCGGTCGCGGCGACCAGCACGTGATGGCCCTTCTGCTCGTCGGAGGCCGCGCTCAGCATCCCGGCCAGCAGCTCGCCGCCGGCGACGCCGAGCTCGGACCGCAGCGCCGCCGCGCCCGCCGCGTCGCCGCCCGGGTCGCGCACGCCGTACGGGACGAGCCGGAAGCGCTCGGGCGGCATCGAGCGGTCACCCGTCAGCGCGTGCTCGACGGCGCGCGTCGCCCCGATCGTCACGTGCACGCACGCCCACACCGCGCGGTCGATCTGCGCGGCGCCGGGCGGCTCGGCGGCGCGGGGCTGCGGGACCGCATGGACGGTCATCACGACGCGCGGCACCCGCGCCGCGCGGGCGGCCAGGACGATCAGCCGGCCGAGGTCGGAGCCTGGGTAGCCGCCGTTGTTGACGTGCAGGACGTCGGGCCGGCGAGCGCGCAGGGCGCGCACGAGCGCCGGGAGCTGCGCGAGGACCCGCAGGCGCCGCTGCACGCCGTCGGCCGCGCGGAAGCGCTCGTCGCCGACCGTGCTCGCGCGGGCGCCGGGGACCGTCGCGCGGACCTCGTCGGCCATCCACGGCTGCGCGGTGAGCACCTCGACGTCGTGGCCGGCGGCGACCTGCGCCTCGACGTTGCGCAGCAGGATGCCCTCGGCGCCCCCGCGGCGCGGGGTGTCGGCGAAGTGCAGGATGCGCAGCGGTCCGGGCACGGGCGGGCGAGTCTACGAACCGGCCTCCGCCACCGTCGGTAGGGTCTCGCCACCGTCCCCCACCGAGGAGCACCGATGCCGGGCTTCCTGGCCAAGTGGCAGACCGGCGACACGCACCTGCGTGCCCCGCTGCAGATCCGCCAGTACGAGGAGATCGCCGACCGGGTCGCCGCCGAGCGCCACGAGCGCGTGCTCGACTGGGGCTGCGGCTACGGCCAGATCACGGCGCTGCTGGCCGCGAGAGGCGTGAACGTCGTCTCCTACGAGTGGCGCGAGGACGCGCCGCCGACCTCGGCCGAGGTGCGGATGGACGCCTACCCGGAGTTCACGGTGAGCGTCAGCTCGGACCCGGTCAAGCTGCCCTACCCCGACGACGCGTTCGACGCCGCGCTGTCGGTCGGCGTCCTCGAGCACGTCCAGGATCCCGACGGAAGCCTCGCCGAGCTGGCGCGCGTGCTGAAGCCCGGTGGGCGGCTCTACGTGTTCAACCTGCCCAACCGCACGTCGTGGACCGAGCGGCTCGCCCGCCGCATCGGCGCCTACTACCACGGCCAGCTGCCCTTCGACCAGGTCTACACACAGCGCAGCGCCAGAGAGCGGCTGCAGCGCCACGGCTACACGGTGACCGACGAGCGGATGACCGGGATGCTCCCGCAGTCGGTGCCCGTGCCGATCCCGCCGCGCGCGGTCGGCCCGCTGTGGCGCCTCAACCAGCTCCTCGCGCGGATCCCGGGCCTCAACCGGATCGCCACCGCCGTCGAGCTCACGGGGCACCGCCCGGCGAGGTAGCGGGTCGTCCCGATAGCGTCCGCCGCCACATGGCTCCACGACGCGCGCTGATCACCGGCATCACCGGCCAGGACGGTTCCTATCTGGCCGAGCTGCTGCTCGAGAAGGGCTACGAGGTCCACGGCATGGTGCGCCGGGCCTCGACCGAGAAGTTCGACCGCATCGAACACCTGCGCGATCGCATCACGCTGCACCAGGGCGACCTGCTCGACCACCGCTCGCTGACCGACGCGCTGCGCCACTCCGCGCCCGACGAGCTCTACAACCTGGCCGCGATGAGCTTCGTCGCGGTCTCCTGGATCCAGCCCACGCTGACCGCCGAGTTCACCGGCGTCGGCGTGACGCGCGTGCTGGAGGCGATGCGCGAGGTCTGCCCCGAGGCGCGCTTCTACCAGGCGTCGTCCTCGGAGATGTTCGGCAAGGTCCGCGAGGTCCCGCAGGACGAGAGCACGCCGTTCTACCCGCGGTCGCCCTACGGCGTGGCGAAGGCCTACGGGCACTTCATCACCGTCAACTACCGCGAGTCCTACAACCTGCACGCGACCAGCGGCATCCTCTTCAACCACGAGTCGCCGCGGCGCGGGCTGGAGTTCGTGACCCGGAAGATCACGTGGCACGCCGCGGCGATCAAGTACGGGTTGCGCGACCACATGTCCTTGGGCAACCTCGACGCCGAGCGCGACTGGGGCTACGCCAAGGACTTCGTCGAGGCGATGTGGCTGATGCTCCAGCAGGACAAGGCCGACGACTACGTCATCGCCACCGGCCGGACGAACACGGTGCGCCAGTGCGTCGAGATCGCCCTCGACGAGGCGGGCCTCACCGGGGCGGTCGAGGACTACGTCCGGATCGACCCGCAGTTCCTGCGGCCCGCCGAGGTCGACCAGCTGATCGGCGATCCCGGCAAGGCCAAGCGCGACCTGGGCTGGGAGCCGCAGACGAGCTTCGAGGAGCTCATCCGCCTCATGGCGCGCGCCGACCTGGAGCTGCTGAAGCCCTAGGAGTCGCCGGCGCGCAGGGCGGCCACGTCGGCCTCGGGAGCGGTGGGCCCGTCCACCGCGCTCTCACCGCGGTCAACAGGCCCACCCCCCGCGCCGGCGACAGACCGGCCCGGCTGGGCCCGTCCACCGCGGCCCCACCGCGGCCAGCAGGCCCACCCCGCTCCCCAACGCCGGGCGGCAGCCCGACGACGCCGGAACAACCCCTGACTCCCGTCGTCATTGCCCACGGACCACGCCCGCGGAACGACCGGCGCCGGCGCTGAACGCCCCAACGCCCCAACGCCCCAACGCCCCAACGCCCAACCCCTACACCCCGCCGCGCAGATCCTCCATGTCGGCGGCCACCATCTCCGCGATCATCGCCTCGAACCCGATCTCCGCCCGCCAGCCCAGCACTCGCGCCGCGCGCGAAGGGTCACCGACCGGCGGCGTCGCCTCCGGCTCCCGGACCAGCTCCGGATCGACGTGGACGCGGCCCTCGGCCTCGACGCCCGCCGCGGCGAACGCGGCCGCGACGAGGTCGCCGACGGTCCGCCCGACGCCGGAGGCGAGCACGTAGTCGCCGGGCGCGTCGGCCTGCAGCGCCAGCCACGCGCCGCGCACGACGTCGGCCGCGTGCGACCAGTCGCGCACCGCGTCGAGGTCGCCGAGCACGAGCTCATCCTCGAGGCCCAGCGCGATCGCCGCCGCGGCGCGCGTGACCTTGCGCGGCAGGAAGTGCGGCGGGCGCCGGGGCGACTCGTGGTTGTAGGTGATGCCCGACACCGCGAACGTGCCGAAGCGGTCGCGCAGCGCGCCGACCATGCCGTGGGCGGCGAGCTTGGCGACGCCGTACGGCGACCGCGGCCGCATCGGCGAGCCCTCGTCCTGGGGCGCCACGCCCGCGTCGCCGAAGATCTCCGACGAGGTCGCGACGAAGACGCGCATGGCCGGATCGATCCGGCGCGCGGCTCCAAGCACGTCGGCGGTCGCGCCCGCGATCTCGTCGAGCACGCCGCGCGGGTCGTCCCACGAGGTGGGCACGAACGTCGGCGCGGCCAGGTGGTAGAGCTCGTGCGGGCGGACGGCAGACAGCGCGTCGGCCAGCGTCTCGGGCGCACGCAGGTCGCCGGACAGCAGCGAGAGGCGCTCGCGCACCGCGGCCAGGTTCGGCAGCGGGCGATCGACCGGATCCCGGATCACGCCGGTCACGTCGTAGCCCTGGGCGACCAGCAGCTCGGCCAGATACGAGCCGTCCTGGCCCGAGATCCCGGTGATGAGGGCGCGTCGAGGGCTCACGCCGTGTGCCACACTGATCCTGACCGTCGCACCGCGGGCAGCCTACGGACTCCGACCGGCGCCCGGGTTACGGTCCTCCCACTACCGGGAGCTGGACGTCTGTCCTACGTGATCGCGAAACCTTGCGAGCGTGGGAGCGTTCTAACAGCTGCATGCCCGCCCCCATCCCCGCACCCATCGACGACGCCCTGACGTCCGCCCCCGCGGATCCCACCGTGCCGCCTCCGGCCACCAACGTCCTCGGCGTCCCGCTCGCGCTCACCGACTACGAGCAGACGATGGACTGGATGGACGCCACCGTCGCCGCAGGCGGCAAGGGCTACGTCTGCGTCGCGGCGACGCACACCGTCGTCGCCTGCCAGGACGACCCCGAGCTGCGCGCCGCGGTCCTCGGCGCCTCGCTCGTCGTCCCCGACGGCCAGCCGCTGGTCTGGGCGATGAACGCGCTGGGCCACGACCTGTCGAGCCGCGTCTACGGGCCGGACCTGATGGCCCACTACTGCGCCCGCAGCGCCACGACCGGCACGCGGATGTTCCTCTACGGCGGCCGCAACCAGGGCGCGCTCGTGCAGCTGGCGCTCAACCTGCGGCGGCGCTTCGCCGGCCTGCAGATCGTCGGCGGCTACTCGCCCCCGTTCCGTCCGCTGAGCACGGAGGAGATCGACGCGGTCGTCGCGGAGATCAACCACGCCAAGCCCGACGTCGTCTGGGTCGGCATCGGCGTGCCCAAGCAGGAGAAGTGGATGGCCGCGCTGCGCGACCGCATCGACGCGCCCGTGCTCGTCGGCGTCGGCGCCGCGTTCGACTTCCACGCCGGCCTCGTCCCGCAGGCCCCGTCGTGGATGCAGTCCGCCGGCCTGGAGTGGCTGTTTCGCCTCTCGAAGGAGCCGCGCCGGCTGTGGCGGCGCTACCTGACCTACAACCCGCGCTTCGTGTTCGGGTTCGCGCGCCAGTACGCACGGCACCGCCGGTCGCTGACCCGCGACCGCGCCGCGCGGTAGCCGCCCGCTAGCCTCCCCGCGCATGAAGGACGTCGCCGTCATCGGCCTGGGAAGGGTCGGGTTGCCGCTCGCGCTCGCGTTCGCCGACGCGGGCCTGGACGTCATCGGCGTGGACATCGATCCCGCGCGGATCGGCGCCCTGCGCGAGGGCCGCATGCCGTTCGAGGAGCCGGGCGCCCAGGAGGTGCTCGATCGCGTCGCCGCACGCCTCGAGCTCGCCGAGCGCGCCGCCGACGCCAGCCGCGCGCGCCACATCGTGCTCACGCTCGGCACGCCGGCGATGTCGCACATCGAGATCGACCTGCGCCAGATCCGCTCCGTGCTCGACGACCTCCTGCCGCACCTGCAGGCGGGCCACGCGATCCACCTGCGCTCGACGATCGCGCCCAACACCACCGACTTCGTCGCCGGCTACCTGCGCAAGCACCGCGGCTTCGACATCGGGACCGAGGTCTTCGTCGCCCACGTCCCCGAGCGCATCGCCTCGGCGAAGTTCTTCGAGGAGATCTCCACGCTGCCGTGCATCGTCGGCGGCGTCGGCGAGCGCTCCGGCGAGGTCGCCGCCGAGCTGTTCGAGCGCCTCGGCGCCCCGATCGTGCAGACCACGCCCGTGCAGGCCGAGCTGGCGAAGATCTGGACCAACATCCTGCGCTACGCGACGTTCGCGCTGCCGAACCTGCTGATGGTCGACTGCGAGCAGTACGACGCCAACGTCTTCGAGGTCATCGACCTCATCAACCGCGACTACCCGCGCGGCGGCATGAAGCTCCCCGGGTTCACCGCCGGCACCTGCCTGCGCAAGGACTTCGCCTTCAGCGAGGAGCGGTCCAACGCGCCCGGGATGCTGCTGGCCGTCAGCCGCGTCAACGAGTCCGTGCCGCTCTTCCTCGTCCAGGGCCTCAAGCGCCGCATCGGCTCGCTGGAGGGCAAGAAGGTCGCCGTGCTCGGCCTCGCGTTCAAGTCCGACACCGACGACGAGCGCGACTCGCTGTCGCACAAGCTGATCCGGATGCTGGAGCGCGAGCTGGCCGACGTCGCGATCCACGATCCGCGCGTGCCGACGCCGACGCAGTCGCTCGCCGACGCCGTGCTCGACGCCGACGCGGTGGTCGTCGCCACCAACCACCCGGAGTTCTGCACGCCCGCGGCGCTGCGCGAGATCGTCGAGGGGGCACGGCGCGACGCGCTGGTCGTCGACCCGTGGAACTGCTGGGGCGCCGCCACGATCTTCGCCCACACCGACGAGGTCGCCGTCCTGGCCGGCCTCGCCTCCGCCTGAATCCCTCCCCGAGTCGTCAGGAACCACCACCGCTCATGAATCGCGTCCTCGTCACCGGCGGTGCCGGCACCATCGGCGCCGCCGTCGTCCGCCGCCTGCTCGGCGACCCCCGCTACGAGGTCCGCGTCAGCGACCAGCGCGAGGCGCCGCAGTGGATGCGCGAGGGCTGCGAGGTCCACCAGGGCGACCTGCGCGTGCTCGACGAGGCGCGCGAGGCGACGCGCGGCTGCTCGCACGTCATCCACCTGGCGGCGATCGTCGGCGGCATCGGCAACTTCCACAAGCTGCCCCACACGCTGACCGAGGTCAACAACGCCCTGTACAACGGCGTCGTCCGCGCGGCGCTGGACCACGACGTCGAGCGGTTCGTGTACGTGTCGAGCTCGATGGTCTTCGAGCGCGCGACGGAGTACCCGACGACCGAGGCCCACATCGTCGACACGCCGATCCCCGCGAGCGCCTACGGGTTCTCGAAGCTCACCGGCGAGGTGTACGTGCGGGCCGCGCACGACGAGCACGGGTTCCCCTACACCATCTGCCGCCCGTTCAACGCCTACGGCCCGGGCGAGATGCCCGAGGACGAGCCGGGCATCGCGCACATGGTCCCCGACGTCATCAAGAAGGTCCTGGCGCTGCCCGAGGGCGCGCCGCTGCCGATCTTCGGCGACGGCACCCAGACGCGCACGCTGACCCACATCGACGACATCGCCGACGGCATCGTCACCGCGATGGCGTCACCGGCCGGCCTGCACGAGGACTTCAACATCTCGGCGGCCGAGGAGATGACGGTCACCGAGATCGCGCGCGTCATCTGGGAGGAGTGCGGGCGCGACCCCGAGGCGTTCGCGCTCGAGCATCTGCCGACGTACCCGGTCGACGTCGTCCGCCGCTGGCCCAGCGTGGAGAAGGCCGAGCGCCTCCTGGGCTGGAAGGCCCAGATCGGGGTCCGCGACGGCGTGCGCCAGACGGCGGAGTGGCTGCGCGGCGTCGTGACGCCGTCCTAGTGTCGCGTTTGCGTGCCTCCGGGCCGGGTAGCGCAAAGGGCATGACCCTCCCCAGCATTCGGCGCAAGCCGTCCAAGAAGCAGCGCGCCATGAGCGCCGCCGGCACGGCGGGCTCGGTCGCGGCCAAGTTCGTCAAGGCCCGCATCGCCTGGCTGGCCGGCAAGAAGGTCGCCAAGGTCGCCGCCCCGGCGGTTGCGGTGGGCACCGCCGCCGTGGTCGTCAAGAAGCGCAGCGGGGACAAGCACGGCAACACCGAAGCGGTGGCACCGGCCGGCATGAACGCCGTGCCGACGGTCCCCGCCGGCATGGCCTAGGGGCCGCTCAGGGCGTCGCGTCCAGCGTCGCTCGCATCCCTTCGCGCAGCGAGGTCTGGGCTTCGAAGCCCAGCACCTCGCGTGCGTGGGTGACGTCGAGGCAGGAGCGCTCGACCTCGCCCAGGCGCGCCGGTTCGAACTGCGGCTCGAACGTGTCCGCCGCCTCCGGCACGAGCTCCTTCATCACCGCGACGAGGTCGAGCACGCTGGTCTCGCGCCCCGTGCCGATGTTGATCTCCCCGCCGACCTCGGCCTCCGCCGCCATCAGCTGGGCGCGCACGACGTCGCCGACGTAGATGTAGTCGCGCGTCTGCTTGCCGTCGCCGAAGATCTTGGGCCTGCCGCCCTCGCGGATCAGGCCACAGAAGATCGCGATGACGCCGGCCTCGCCCTTGGGGTCCTGACGCGGGCCGTAGACGTTGCCCAGCCGCAGCGTCACGTTGCTCTGGCCGTACAGGCGGCCGTACCAGCCGAGGTAGCGCTCGGCGCAGAACTTGCTCTGGCCGTAGGCAGCCATCGGCAGCGGCGGCTCGTCCTCGGGAGACGGGATGCGGTGCGCGTCGCCGTAGATGGCGCCGCCGGTGGAGGTGTTGACGATGCGCGCGACGCCGGCCTGACGCGCGGCCTCCAAGACGTTGATCGTGCCGACGACGTTGACGCCCGCGTCGAACGCCGGGTCCTCGATCGACCGACGGACGTCGATCTGCGCGGCGAGGTGGAAGACCACCTCGGGCGCGATCTCGCCCATGAGCCCGGTGAGGGCGGGGGCGTCGGTGATGTCGAGTTCGTGCAGGCGCGCGCCGCGGCCGAGCGCCCCATCGAGGTTGCTGCGCCGCCCGGTGACGAGGGTGTCGACCACGTCGACCTCCGCCCCCTGGTCGAGGAGCGCGTCGACGAGGTTGGATCCGATGAAGCCGGCGCCGCCGGTGACGAGTGCACGCATGGGCGGCGCAGGCTATAGGGCGCGGCCGGGCTCACGCGAGCCTCTCAGGGTCGTGCGCGGACGCTCGGCTCAGCGCGACGCGACGGCGGCGTAGACCGCCGCCAGGCGCGGGGCGACCACGGCGGGAGCGGCGCGGCGCCGGGCGCCCGCCAGCGCGCGGGCCGGGGCGTCGGGGTCGGCGATCGTGCCCAGCGCGGCCTGCGCCAGCGCCTGGGCGTCGCCGGGAGCGACCAGCGCGGCGTCGGGCGCCAGCTCCGCGAGGGCGCCGACCCGCGAGGCGACGACGGGCACCCCAGCGGCCATGGCCTCCAGCGCCGCGAGGCCGAACGTCTCGGCCGCCCGGGACGGCACGAGCGCAACCGACGACCGGGCGCGCAGGCGCTGGAGCTCCTCGGGGCCGACATGGCCGGCGAATGTGACGTCGGCGCCGGGGGTGCGCGCGGCGCGCTCGCGCAGATCCGCCGCCAAGGGTCCGTCGCCGCAGATCGTGAGCGGCAGGTGCGCCAGCGCGCAGGCTTCGATGGCGACTTCGACGCCCTTCTCGCGCGCCAGGCGCGAGGCCACGATCGCCGAGGGTCGCCCCGGGCGAGGCGGCGCTGCGTCGGCGAACGAGCGCACGACGTGACCGACGACCTGGGCGTCCTGGGCGGCGCGGGCCGGCGCGCCGAGGGCGATCAGCCGGTCCCGCGCTGCGGCGCTGGGGACGACGACGACGTCGGCGTGCTGCACCAGCCGGCGCTGCCAGAGCGCCAGGGCGGCGCCGTAGGCCACGGCCTCCGGAGCGTTGCGCCGGCAGTTCAGGCGCACGCCGGGCAGCGTGTCGCGGCCGTGGCAGCGCGTGCAGTCCTCGCCGCCGGGATCGACGCAGGTTCCGACCGCGCACACCAGCCGGTAGTTGTGGAGATGCAGGACCGTGGCGGCGCCGGCCTCACGCGCCGCGGCCAGCGCGCGCCACCCGAGCGAGGGCAGCAGGTTGTGCGCGTGCACGATCCGTGCGCCGGTGCGCCGGACCGCCGCCGCGACGTCCTCGGGCTCGAGGCCGCCGCGCAGGAGCCCCGCCGCAGCGCGGGCGGGACCGAGCTGCGCGCTGTCGCGCTCGACCACGTGGGCCTCTTCACCAAGCTCGTGCTGCACGAGCCACGCGAGATCCTCGACGACCCGCTCCTCGCCGCCGGGCGTGCGGTAGCGGTTGTGCAGGAACAGGATCACCGGCCGCGACGCTACCCGACGCGGCCGGACCCGGCAGAGGACGCCGCCACCTCGTAACGTGCCGGTCGCCCGTGCCCCCGCCCGCCGCCGTCATCCTGCCCACCGCCGGGCGTCCCGGGTACCTCGACGTCGCGCTGGCCTCCATCGTCGGTCAGGCCGACGCGCTCGGGGCCGAGGTGCTGGTCGTCGACGACGGGCCGAGCGAGGCGACGCGGGAGGTCGCCGCGCGCCACGGCGCGCGCTACGTCGCCCACGACCACGGCCGCGGTCTCAACGCCGCGCGCAACACCGGAGCCCGCGAGACGACCGCGCCGCTGCTGGCCTACGTCGACGACGACGTCGAGGCCCACGCCGGCTGGCTCGCGGCGCTGGTGATCGCCGACGCCTCGCAGCCCGCCGACGTCGGCGTCTTCACCGGGCCGATCCTCGCGCGCTTCGACGACCATCCGCTGCCCCTGTGCGGGCGCGAGGACCCGCCGATCACCCACGTCGACCTCGGCCCCGCCGACCGCGACTGCGAGCACGCGTGGGGCGCGAACATGGCTGTGCGCCGCAGCGCCCTGCAGCGCATCGGCCCGTTCGACGAGTCGCGCGAGCTCTACGGCGACGAGCAGGAGTGGCAGGCGCGGCTGAAGGCCGCCGGCGGGCGCGTGCGCTACGTCGCCGGGGCCGCGCTCGACCACCGCCGTGCCGGCCGCGACGCCCGCGTGTCGGCGCTCGCGCGGGCCGCCTACGCCCGCGGCCGCGCGAGCCGCCGCTTCGACGTCTTCAAGGGCACCGCGCCGACGCCGCAGCACGAGCTCCGGGTCCTGGCCGGCTGCGCGCTGCACGGCCCGCGCTTCCGCTGCGCCAACGGCCCGATCCTTACGGCGCATACGCTCGGCCGCCTGCGGTCGCTCGTCGACGAGCGCCTCGCGCTTCCCGAGCCGCCGCCCGCGACCCCCGGCGTCGACGACTTCCTCTCGGGTCGCAGCGGCTACGTCGCCGGCCGGCGCGGCCGGCTGCTGCGCGCGCAGGACGCGCTGCTGGACGTCGCCGACCTGCCCGCCCGCGCCCGGCGCGCCCGCGCCGCCCGCGCCCTTCCGCGGCGCCGCGTCCTCGTCGTCGGCATCGCCCGCACCGACGTCCCGAACCTGGTCGCGCAGGCGCGCGCCGAGCTCGCGCGGTCCCGCCACGACGTGACCGTCGACATCGTGGAAGCCGGCACACTCGGCAAGTTCGAGAACCTCGACGTGCTGCTCGGCCGCCACGACGTGCCGTCCTTCCACTGGACGATCGTCATGGACGACGACGTGGCGCTGCCGCGCGACTTCCTCGACACCTTCCTCGCCTGTGCCGAGGCCGGCGGCCTGCGGCTCGCCCAGCCGGCGCACCGCCGCCACTCGCACGCCGCCTGGGACGTCACCCGGCGCCGGCGCGGCGACGACTGGCGTGAGACCACGTTCGTCGAGATCGGCCCGATCACCGCGTTTGACCGCGTGGCCGCCGCCGCGCTGCTGCCGTTCCCCAAGAGCCTGCGGATGGGCTGGGGTCTGGACGCCCACTGGAGCGCGGTCGCCCGCCAGCACGGCTGGCCGATCGGGATCGTCGACGCCACGCCGGTCGGCCACACGATCCGGCCCGCTGCGGAGGGCTACCCGCGCGAGACGGCCGCCGCCGAAGCACGCCGCTTCCTGGACGGGCGCGCCTACGTCACGCGCGACGAGGTCCGCACGCTGCGGGCGCGCAGGATCGGTGAACGATGAAGATTCTGGTCGTCGCGGAGTTCTATCCGCGCGTCGCCGACCCGACCCTCGGCGTCTGGGCCCACCGCCAGGCAATGGCCGCGCGGGACGCCGGCGCGGACGTGCGCGTCGTCGTCCTGCACCGGCCGATCGCCCCCGCGTCGCGGGCGCGCGACCCGCAGGCCTGGCGCGAGGCGATCGCCCAGCCGCGCCACGCAATGCTCGACGGGCTCGACGTCCGCTACGTGAGGTTCGTCTCGCCGCCACGCGGGCGCAGCTACCCGTACTGGGGTACCTTCGCCGCGCCGGCGCTGGCCGTCGCGCTCCGTCGCCTCCGCCGAACGTTCCCCTATGACCTGATCCACGCCCACTACGCGCTGCCGGCCGCCGATGCCGTCCTGCGCACGCGCTCGCAGGTCCCGCTGGTCATCTCCGAGCACGGCGGCGACATCTTCCACACCGTACGCCTCGGGCACGCCGGCCGCGACCGCGTCGAGCAGGCGTTCCGCTCCGCCCGGCTCGTCCTGGCCAACTCGCTGGGGATCGAGCACGCCGTGCAGGATCTCGGCGCCCACGCCACGCGGGTCGTGCACCTCGGCACCGACCTCACGCCGATGGAGCGCCGCCCGCCGGCGCAGCCGACGCTCTCGACCGTCGGCCAGCTCATCGCCCGCAAGCGCCAGGCCGACGTGCTGCGCGCGATGTGGGTCCTGCGCGAGCGCCGGCCCGACCTGCGGTACCGGCTCATCGGCGACGGCCCCGAGCGCGACGCGCTCGCGCGGCTGGCCGAGCAGCTCGGCCTGGCCGACCGCGTCGAGTTCACCGGATCGCTGCCCCACGAGGAGGCGATGCGCCGCGGCCGCGACGCCTCGGTGTTCGTCATGCCCTCGGTCGACGAGGCCTTCGGCGTCGCCTACGTCGAGGCGATGGCCGCCGGGCTGCCGGCGATCGGCTCGCGCGGCGAGCCGGGCCCCGAGGACATCGCGCGCCTGGGGCACGGCATGCGCCTCGTCCCGCCCGGCGACGTCGAGGCGCTGGCGGCCGAGATCGACACCCTGCTCGACGGCGACTGGGGCGCGCGCATCGGCTCGGCCGCGCAGGCGACCGTCATCCAGCACTTCACCTGGCCGGCCTGCGGCGCCGCGACCGTCGACGCCTACCAGCAGGCGCTCGACGGATGAGCCCGGACCCGCGTCCGGTCCTGGTCGTCACCAACCACGTCCCGCCGGACCGCGCCGGCGCCTTCCAGGCGCTGCACGCGCGGGAGTCGATCGAGCTCGCGCTGTTCGGCGGCCGCTCGCACCACGCGACCGGCGCCGTCGACGACCCCGGCGTCCCGCATCGCACAATCAGCCAGCGTCAGGCCTACGCCCTGGCGGCCTCGGGGCGCTACCGCGCGGTCATCGCCGGGACCGCCGGCCGGACCGCGCTCCCCGCCGCCTGGCGCGGCGCACGCCGGGCCGGTGTCCCGTTCCTGCTGTGGTCGGCGCTGTGGTCGCACCCGCGCACGCCCGCCCACCTGCTGGCCGGCGCTCCGCTGTTGCGCGCGATCTACCGCGACGCGGACGCCGTCGTCACCTACGGCCGGCACGTCAGCGCGTTCGTCACCGCCCGCGGGGCGCGCAACGTCCACGTGGCGCCCCAGGCGGTCGACGTCGCGTTCTGGGGCGCGCCCGCCACGGCGCCGCACCGCCCGCCGGGCGCGCGCTTCGTCGCCCTGAGCGTCGGGCGCCCCGCGCGCTACAAGGGCCTGCCTGAGCTGCTGAGGGCCTGGATGATGTCCGGATTCGGACGATCCGGCGAGGTGCTCGAGCTCGTCGGGGAAGGCGAGGAGGCAGTCGATGCCCTCCCGGGCGTGCACCGCGCCGGCACCTTCGATCCCGCAGCGTTGCGCAACTTCTACGCCGGCGCAGACGTCCTGGTCATGTCGGCCATCTCCACCCGGGACTTCCGGGAGCCCTGGGGCCTGGTCGCCAACGAAGCCATGCACCAACGACTGCCCGTCATCGCCACCACCGCCGTCGGAGCCGCCGCCGGCGGCCTCGTCCGCCACGAGCGCAACGGCCTCGTCGTCCCCGAGGGGGACGCCGCCGCGCTCGCCGGCGCACTGCGCACCCTGCGCGACGATCCCCCGCTGCGCGCCCGCCTCGGCGCCGCCGCAGCGCAGGACGCCGCCACCCACACGTTCGCCGCGTGGGCCGCCGGGTTCTCCGAGGCACTGGTGAGCGTCGGCGCGCACCACGAAGGGGATCGCTAACGTGTCTTTTCAGCAGGGACTCCAGCTTCACGACCACCCCGGAGGCCCGCGTCGCGCCATGCGCCTCCGCCTCCTCACTGCCCTCGCCTTCGTCCTCGTGCTCGCCCTGCCGGCGCTGGCGCACGCCAGCGGCTCGGCCGTCATCAAGGACTGCACCTACGACGGTGTGATCAACGGCAACTACAGCACCAAGGACTACTCCGACGCCCTGGCCAACCTTCCGGCCGACGTCGACGAGTACTCCGACTGCCGCGACCAGATCCGCCGCGCCCAGCTCGGCGCCGGCGGCAAGGGCGGCAGCTCCAGCGGCGGCGGCGGGACCGCAGGCGGCGGCACCGCCGGCGGTGGCGGCACGACCGGCGGCGGCGGCGCGGCGGGCAACGGCGACACCGGAACCGGGGGCGGCCCCGTCGATCCCCTGGCGACCGCCTCTCCCGCCGAGCTCGCCTCCTTCCAGAAGGCCGTGCAGTCCGGCAACGCCCCGGTGGCGCTCGACGGCCGCCCGGTCACTCCCGGCACGCTCGGCGGCGCGAAGACCAGCGGCCTGTCGGACCTCCCGACCCCGCTGATCGTGATGCTCGTCCTGCTGGCCGCCGGCGGGATCGGCGCGGCCGGCTTCGGAACCAAACGCCTTGTCCACGGTCGCCGAACCGCGTAGCACGCCCCTGGCGGTCCGGCGCCGGACGCTCCGCCGCCCGTCCGCCGAGGTCCTCTTCGGGGCGGCGCTCGCCGTCGTCCTCGCCGCCGTCGGCCTCCGGGCCGGCGGCGGCCTTTCGCTGGGCTCGACCACGAAGGTCGAGCTCCCGCTGGACATCGGGGCCGGCCTGCTCGCCGCGCTGGCGGTGCTGGCCGCGAGCGGACGGCGGTGGTGGGGCGGCGTCAGCATCGGGATGTTCGGCATCCTCGCCGCGGTCACGGCCCTGTCGATCGCGTGGGCGATCCAGCCGTCGGACGCCTGGCTGGAGGCCAACCGGACGATCTCCTACCTCGGCGTCTTCGCGGCGGGCGTCGTGCTGGCCCGCATCAGCGGCGCCTGGTGGGGCGCGATGCTCGGCGCGCTCGTCGCGGCGACGGCCGCGATCTCGATCTGGGCGGTCCTCACCAAGGTCTTCCCTGGCGCGCTGGGCAGCGAGGACACCTACGCCCGCCTGCGCGAGCCGTTCAGCTACTGGAACGCCGTCGGCCTGACCGCCGCGCTCGGCGTCCCGCCGACGCTGTGGCTCGGCGCCCGCCGCTCCGGGCACGCGGCCGTCAACGCGCTCGCCTACCCCGTCATGGGCATCCTGCTGCTCACGGTGCTGCTCGCCTACTCGCGCGGGTCGCTGCTGGCCGTCGTGGTCGGCTGCGCGTTCTGGTTCGCGGTCGTGCCGCTGCGCCTGCGCGGCGTCGCGGTGCTCGCGGTCGGCGCCGCCGGCGCGCTGGCGGCCACCGGGTGGACCTTCGCGCAGGACACGCTGACCAAGGACAAGGTCCCCATCGGCGAGCGCGCCACGTCCGGCCACGAGCTGGGCGTGGTCGTCGTCGTGATGGCGCTGCTGCTGCTGCTCGCGGGCCTCGGGATCATGTTCGCGGCCGCGCGCCGCGCACCCTCGGAGCCCACGCGCCGGCGCGCCGGCGGCCTGATCATCATCGGCGTCGCGCTGGTGCCCGTGGTGCTGGTCGTCGCGCTGGCGATGTCGTCCAAGGGCCTGGGCGGCTCGATCTCCAGCGGCTGGAGCTCGCTCACCGACCCCAACAACCAGACGCGCGTCTTCAACGACCCCAGCCGCCTGACCTCGGTCGGCAGCGTCCGTGCCCGGTACTGGGACGAGTCGATCAAGATCTTCGACGCGCACAAGCTCAAGGGCGTCGGTGCCGGCGGGTACGCGACCGCCCGCCTGCGCTACCGGACCGACAACCTCGCCGTGCGTCACGCCCACGGCTACGCCGTGCAGACCGCCGCCGACCTGGGCCTCCTCGGACTGCTGGCCAGCGGCGCGCTCCTGCTCGCGTGGCTCGTGGCCACCGGCCGGACGCTCGGCTGGCGCGTCCCGCTGCCCGCCGGGCTGCGACGCGCGCTGCGTCGCCGGGTCCCGGACGAACGGCGCGTGGACCCGCGCGTCACCTTCGGCCCCGAGCACGTCGCGATGGCGACGCTGGCGACCGTCGTGCTCGTCTTCGGCGTGCACTCGTTCGTCGACTGGACCTGGTTCGTCCCCGGCACCGCCGTCATCGGGCTTCTGGCCGCGGGCTGGGTGGCCGGACGCGGCCCGCTCGTCGAGCACGCCCCCGATCCCGGGATGCTCCGCGCCCGCCTGGCGGTGGGCGTCCGCTCGCCGTGGCGCGTCGCGAGCGCCGGCCTGGCCGTCGCGCTCGGGCTCCTGGCAGCCTGGACCGCCTGGCAGCCGCTGCGCTCGGTCGACGCCGACAACCAGGCGCTCGCCATGGCGGCCCAGGACTACCCGAAGGCGCTGTCGCTCGCCCAGACCGCCGCCTCCCGCAACCCCCTGTCGATCGACCCGCTGCTGACGCGGGCGGTGGTCGACAGCTCCAACGGGCATCCCGACCGCGCCCGCGCCGCGCTCGTCGACGCGGTCAAGCTGCAGCCGTCCAACCCGTCGACGTGGGAGTACCTGTCGCGCTTCGCGCTCGACCAGGAGAAGGACCCCAAGCTCGCGCTGCGCCTGCTCGGCCCGGCGCTCTACCTCGACCCGAAGTCGCCCACCGGCGCCCAGGACTACCTCGACGCGCTGCGGCTGCTGCAGCAGCAGACCCAGGAGCGGGCCGACGCCAGGGCGAAGGCGAAGGCCAAGGCCGAGAAGCAGCGCCGCAGGAGGGGCTAGGGCCGCGGGCATGAGGCTGCTCGCCGTCTGCCAGGTCGATCGGCCGGGAGGTCCCGAGATCGGGCTCCTGCGCCTGCTGCGCCGCCTCGAGGCGCGCGGCTGGGACATCGCGATCACCTCGCCGGGCGAGGCCGATACGCCGCTGGCCGACGCCGGCTACCCATGGGAGCCGCTGGAGGTCGGCGGCCTGGCCCACGGCGCCGGCGCCCGTGCGGTCGCCTCGTGGCCGCGCGCGCGGCGCCTGTCGCGCGAGGCTGACATCACCTACCTCAACGGCACCGTCGCCGGGCGCCTGCTGCCGGCGCTGCGCGGCCACACGACGGTGCTGCACGTCCACGACATCGTCGAGCGCGTGCCGCGCCACTGGCACGGCGCCGACCTCGTGCTGGCCGACTCCAAGGCCGTCGGCGGCCGGCTGGACCCGCTGGACGTCCATGTCATCGGCTGCCCGGTCGAGCTCGACCCGGCGCCCGCGCCGGCGCCGTGGCCGTCGCGGGAGGACGGCGGCGGCCCGGTCGTCGGCTTCGTCGGGCGCCTGGTTCCGCGCAAGGGCGCGCTGGACCTGGTGAAGGCCGCGCCGGCCATCCGCGCCGCGCGCCCCGACGTGCGCGTCGTCATCGTCGGCGACGACCCGTACGAGGACGAGGACTCCGACTACGCCGTCGCCGTGCGCGCGTCGGCCGACGTGCACCACGTCGGCCGCGTCGCCGAGGCCGCGGGCATCCTCGGCCAGCTCGACGTGCTCGTGCTCCCCTCCCGCCAGGAGCCGTTCGGCACGGTCGTCGCCGAGGCGATGGCGGCCGGCACGCCGGTCGTCGCCACCCGCGTCGACGGCCTCCCCGAGCTCGTCGCCGACGGCCTGACCGGCGCCCTCGTCGAGCCCGGCGACACCGCGGCGCTGGCCGTCGCGGTGCTCCGCGTGCTCGGCGATCGGGCTGCGATGGGCACGGCTGCGCGCCAGGCGGCCGGGCGCTTCGGCGCAGACGCCTACGCCGAGCGGGTGGAGGAGCTGCTGCTGGAGCTCCTGCCGGGCGAGCGGGCGGAGATGCGGCGGCGGGGGCTGCACGATGGGACGGCGACGTAGGGCCGCCTCGCTGGTTGGCGCCCCGCTCGCGCGTCGTCGGGCCTGAACGAGCGATGGATGTCGTCTAACCGGGCAAATACACCACGAACTCGACATCCGTCGCCCCGAGGCGAGCGTTCACGCCCCACACCACCACCACCGGCGCCCGCGCGGGGCGCCAACGACGGCCGTCCCTCAGACGACCTCCCCCAGCGCCCCCGCCAGCGCCTGCGCCGCAACCTCCCCCGCGATCTCCAGCGCCACCGTCGTCCGCATGGCGCGCGCCAGGACGAACGCGCCTTCCAGTCCGGCGAGCACCGCGATCGCCAGCTCGCGCGCTCGGTCCTCCGGCAGCCCGGCGGCCTCGAAGCGCGGCGCGAGCGCGACGATCCAGCTCTCGAAGACGTCGGCGGTCGCCCGGCGCAGCGGCTCGCTTGTGCTGGCCACCTCGAGCGCGACGGTCGCGATCGGGCAGGCGTCGGCGTAGTCGGTCTCGACCAGGTGCTCGGCAGCACCTGCGAAGAAGGCGCGGACGCCCGTGACGACGTCGGGTGCGGCGTCGAAGATCAGCGGCACGAGCGCGCCGTAGAGCGCGCCGGAGTGGCGGATGACCTCCTCGCCCAACTGCTCCTTGCCGCCCGGGAAGTGGTGGTAGAGCGAGCCGAACGGCGCCTGCGCCGCGGTGACGATCTCCTTGACTCCGGTGCCGGTGTAGCCCTTGACGCGCAGCAGCTCCGCACCGGCGGCGACGATCCGTTCTCGGGTGGGGGTCGACATCGCATGCGAGGATAGCTAGGGTCCGCTAGAGCGATCTACCTAATCTCGCCGTCAAGGAATTTCCGATGCCTCTCCGCCTCCCCGAACGCCCTCGCTCGCCCGTCCCCGCCGCCCTGGCCGGCGCCGCCCTGGCCGCCGGCGCGCACGCCGCCTACGGCGCCGCCGTCCGGGCGACGCTGCGGCGCATCGTCCGCGCCCTGCACGCGGGCGACCACACGCCACTGCTGGCGCTCTACGCCGACGACGCGGTCCTGGTGTTCCCCGGCGACCACTCCTGGGGCCCCGAGTACCGCGGGAAGGCCGAGATCGAGGCGTTCCTGCGGCGCTTCCTGGCAGTTGGCCTGCGCGGCGACCTGGGCGCCGTGCTGACCAGCGGGCCTCCCTGGGCGACGATCCTCGCGGTCGAGTTCGCCGACGAGGCGCGGTCGCCCGCGGGCGAGCTGCTCTACACCAACCGCGCGGTGATCGTGTTCCGCCTGCGATGGGGCCGGATCGTCCACGAGGAGGTCTACGAGGACACCCAGCGCGTGGCGGCCTTCGACATCGCCCTAGGGATCGCGCCGCCCGACCCCGTGCCGGCGGCCTAGCGAGCGACGAAGGACGATGCTCCCGCTCGCGACCACCACGTACCTGTCGGTCAAGGCCCTGCACGTCATGGCCGCGTTCGCCGCCTACGGCCTGCCGTTCGCTTACCCGCTGATGCTGCCCTACGTCCGGCGCAAGCACCCGCGCGCGATGCCAGGACTGCACGACGTCCAGCACCGCCTCAACATCGCGCTCACCGGTCCCGGCACCGCGCTGCTGCTCGCCTTCGGCGTCTACCTGGCCAGCAAGGAGCACCTGTGGGGCGAGACGTACGTCGCGGTCGGCGTGGCGATCCTCGCGGTCATCGTCGTCGCCGGCGGCGCCATCGTGCGGATGACGGCGCAGATGGCCGAGCTCGCCCATGCCGACGTGCACGCCACCCCCATGGGCGCCCAGATCTCCTTCGGCGCCGACTACGAGCGCGTCTACCGCCGCTACATGGCGGTCGAGGTCGGGCTCGGCCTCCTCGTGCTGGTGGCGATGTTCTTCATGGTCGCCAAGCCCTTCAGCTGAGCGCCCGGGCCGGCCCGGCCGGCTCGGCTCGCACCGCACCGCGCCGGCCGCCTGGCGCCCACTGTTCGGGTACCCTAACACCGGGGCCCGGCCCCGCAGCCATGGCCCTCACTCGACGCGCACTCCTGGCCTCCGGCGGCGCCGCCGGACTCGCCGCCGCGGCAGCCGGTGCCGGGTTCGCCGCCGGCCAGGGCACCGACGGCGCCGGGCACCCGAACGCCGGCGACCACGTCGTCGCCTTCCACGGCGAGCACCAGGCCGGGATCACGACGCCCGCCCAGGATCGCCTCCACTTCGCCGCCTTCGACGTCGAGCCGGGCGCGACGCGGACCGATCTGCGCGACCTGCTGCGCGAGTGGACCGTGGCCGCCGCGACGATGGCCGGCGGCAACGCGGTCGGCACCGGCGCCGCGGGCGCGCAGCTTGCGCCCCCCGACGACACCGGCGAGGCGCTGGACCTCACGCCGGCCCGTCTCACCACCACCTTCGGCTTCGGCCCGACGCTGTTCGACGACCGCTTCGGCCTGGCCCCGCAGCGCCCCGCCGCGCTCGTTCAGCTCCCCGATCTGCCGGGCGACGCGCTGGACCGCTCGCGCAGCGACGGCGACCTCTGCGTCCAGTCCTGCGCCGACGATCCCCAGGTCGCCTTCCACGCCGTGCGCAACCTCGCGCGCATCGGGCGCGGCGTCGTGACCGTCCGCTGGTCGCAGCTCGGCTTCGGTCGCACGTCCTCCACCAGCCGTGCGCAGGCGACCCCGCGCAACCTGATGGGGTTCAAGGACGGCACCAACAACCTCAAGTCCGAGGACGAGCGCGCGCTGGCCCAGCACGTGTGGGTCGGCGGCGACGCCGGCGAGCCCGCCTGGCTGCGTGGCGGCAGCTACCTCGTCGCGCGCCGCATCCGCATGCTCATCGAGGTCTGGGATCGCGCCTCGCTCAAGGACCAGGAGCAGACGATCGGCCGCACGAAGGTGGCCGGCGCGCCGCTGGGCGCCGCCGACGAGTTCGCGACGCTCGAGCCCACCACGCTCCCCGCCGACAGCCACGTGCGCCTGGCGCACCCGTCGACCAACGGCGACGCGCGCATCCTGCGCCGCGGCTACTCCTTCACCGACGGCCTCGACTCCGAGCTCGGCCAGCTCGACGCCGGCCTGTTCTTTTTGGCCTACATGCGCGACCCGGCGGCGTTCATCACGCTCCAGAACCACCTGGGCGCCAACGACGCGCTCAACGAGTACATCAAGCACGTCGGCTCGGGCCTCTGGGCGGTCGCGGCCGGTGTCCGACCGGGCGGCTTCGTCGGCGACGCGCTGCTGCGCGCGGTCTAGTCTGGGCGCGTGCGCTCCCGCGCCGCCGCCGCCCTCGTCCCCGCCATGCTCGCCGCCCCCGTCGCCCTCGGCGTGGGCCCGCCGGCGAGCGCGGACGCACCCTCGAGCGCGAGCCCGAGCGCCACGACGACGGCGCCCGTGCCCACGTACATCCCCCCGCCGCACCTGCCGCCGCTGGCGTTCCGCACCGCCACGCTGGTGCGCGCCGACCGCACCATCGAGATCCGGCTCAGCGCCGTGTCGCAGGTCGGCGTGCGCGTGGTCGTCTCCCGCGGCACCGTCCGGCTCGGCGCCGCCCGCGCCGGCCTGGAACGCGGCACCTCCGCCGTCCCGGTGCCCATCGGCCCCAAGGGGATCCGGCCGCTGCGCAAGGGCCTGCACGTCAACGTGGCGATCTACTACGGGCCGGCCGACCCCGTTCGCGCCCGCCCGGCGCTCCTGATCGGTCAGAGCGCCGACGCGCCGCCGATCACGGCGTAGCGGAGCCGACGCCGCGCCGCGGCGCGTCGTCGCCCGCGCCCGCAAGCTCTGCGAGCCGCCGCAGCGACTCCTGGTTGCGGGCGCGCACGAGCCGGTCGAACAGCGGGTTGTGGAACAGGCGGCTGATCGGATCGCCGGGACCCTCGGACATCGTCACGCGGGTGCCGCCGTCGTGCTCGGTGAGCTCGAGCTTGACCCGGGCCGTGCCGAACGGCCGCCCACGCGCCTGCAGCACCAGCCGCCGCGGTGGATCGGACTCCAGCACCTCGCTGTTGTCGTTGAGCTTGAGCGGCCCGATGCCGACGCGGTGGTGCAGCTTGGAGCCGACCGCCGGCCAGTGCTCGTCGGCGTCGCGGATCGTGTCGGTGCCCACGACCCAGTAGCCGTAGGTCTTCGGATCGGCGAGGACGGCCCAGACCCGCTCTGGCGGCACCGGGATGAACGCGACGTTGGTGGCCACCGTCCGTGCGCTACCCGTCGAGAGGGCCGGGCACGCCATGACCTGGCGCGGCGGGCGTCAGGACGAGCGCGAACGCGCCGCGCGCGGCGCTCAGAACGCGCCGCGGCGGGTGAACACTGCGGGCACGGTCTTGACCAGGATGGTCAGGTCCAGGAACACCGACCAGCGCTCGAGATAGAGGAAGTCGAGGCGCACGAGGTCGTCGAAGTCCAGGTCCGAGCGGCCCGAGACCTGCCAAAGGCCGGTGATCCCGGGCAGCACCAGGTAGCGCTTCTTGTGCCAGTCCTCGAGGCGGTCGAAGTCCCGCTGGGGCAGCGGGCGCGGCCCGACGAGCGACATCTGGCCGCGCAGCACGTTGATGAGCTGTGGCAGCTCGTCGAGCGAGAACCGGCGCAGCATGCGCCCGACGCGGGTGATCCGCGGGTCCTCGCGCATCTTGAACAGCGCCCCGCTCGCCTCGTTGCGCTCCTCGAGCTCAGCCTGGCGGCGGTCGGCGTCGTGGTACATCGTGCGGAACTTCAGGCACGGGAACGGCACGCCGCCGATGCCCGGGCGCCACGAGCGATAGAAGATCGGCCCGCGCGAGGTGATCCGCACGGCGAGCGCCATCGCGACCAGCAGTGGGCTGAGCACGAGCAGCAGCACCGAGGCGACCGCGACGTCGAACGAGCGCTTCAGCGCGAAGTCGATGCCGTCGAAGACCGGCGGCTTGAGCTCGAACAGCGGCACCGACTGCCCGGGGACGAACTCCGCGCGATGGATGAGGATCTCCATCGTCGACGGCGCGATGCGCACCACGACGCCCTGCTGGTGGCAGGTGTCGACGAGGTCCACGGCCTGCTGCTGGGGGAACGCCGGGTCGGCGATGATGACCTCGTCGGCCTTGTGCTCGCCGACGATCTCGCCGATGTCGGCCAGCGCCCCGAGCGACCGCAGCCCGTTGTCGGGGCGCGGGGTCAGCGAGACGAACCCGATGACCTGCACGGGGCTGTGGCCGCCGGAGGCCAGCAGCGCATGGGCGACCGCCTCGATCTGCTCGCCGCTGCCCACCAGGATCGCCCGGCGCTGGTAGCCGGCGGCCCGGAGCATGAACCCGGTCAGCTGCTCGTAGGCGAAGCGCGCCGACGAGACATAGGCCACCGCGAAGAACAGCGTCCCGTAGAAGATGTAGTAGCTGGAGAAGTCCTCGCCGTTGACCACGGCGAAGATCAGCGCGACCAGCGTCGTCTCGAAGAGCGAGGCGACGATCCGCGTCAGCCCGGGGCGCTGCGCGCGCTCGGCGTACAGCCCGGAGCGGGCGAACAGCAGCGAGGCGACGAGGAACGCGAACGGGACGTAGTCCTTGGCCTGCGCCCACGACACCGACGGCTCCCAGGCGTTCCGCGCCACGGCCTTCAGGCAGAGCGCCGTGAAGATGGCGAGCACGATCGCCCCGAGGTCGAGGGCGAGCAGGGAGACCACTCGGGCACCACGCCGAAGCGTCGACCAGCGGAGCAGGAAGCTCATGAGCGGCGGCCGCTTCGCCCGCATGTCCTTGTCGGGCAGCGGCAGGTCCAACGGTGGCAGGTTCACCGACCCCATATCCGCAGGCTTCAGATTCGGCATCTTCCCTTCCTCAACGGGTGAGGGTGGCAGATGTCGCGGGTTCGTCATGGGAAATGCGTCTCAGCACCGGCCCCGAACGGGACCGGAGACCGTGACGCTAGCGTGCGGCGCCGACGAGCACGTCTGCGCCTGACTCGTCCAGCGTGCGCTGGAGGCCCTCGCGGAGCGCGATGGTGGGCTCCCAGCCCAGCAGCTGCTTGGCCAGGTCGATGTTCGGCTGGCGGACCTTGGGGTCGTCGGTGGGCAGTGCCTCGTGGACGATCTCGGAGTCGCTGGCGGTGACGTCGATGACGCACTCGGCGAGCTCCAGCAGCGTGAACTCGTTGGGGTTGCCGATGTTGACCGGGTCGTGGTAGCCGGACTCCGACAGGGCGATCATGCCGGCGATCAGGTCGTTGACGTAGGTGAAGGAGCGCGTCTGGCTGCCGTCGCCGAACACCGTGATCGGCTTGCCCGACAGCGCCTGGCGCAGGAAGGTCGGGATCGCGCGCCCGTCGTTGGGGCGCATGCGCGGGCCGTAGGTGTTGAAGATGCGGATGATCGCCGTGTCGACGCCCTGCTGGCGGTGGTAGGCCATCGTGAGCGCCTCGGCGTAGCGCTTGGCCTCGTCGTAGACGCCGCGGGGGCCGATCGGGTTGACGTGGCCCCAATAGCTCTCGGGCTGCGGGTGGACCTGCGGGTCGCCGTAGACCTCCGACGTCGACGCGATGAGGAAGCGCGCGCGGTGCGCCTTGGCCAGCCCGAGCGTGTGGTGCGTCCCGTAGGAGCCGACCTTCAGCGTGTGCAGCGGCAGCCGCAGGTAGTCGATCGGCGAGGCCGGCGAGGCCAGGTGGTAGACGAAGTCGACCCGCTCGTCGACGAAGTACGGCTCGACGATGTCGGCCTGCAGGAACGTGAACTCCGGCTGACGGATGTGCTCGATGTTCGCCAGCGACCCCGTCTCCAGGTTGTCGACGCAGATGACGCGATGACCCCGGCGCAGGAGCTCGTCGCAGAGATGCGAGCCGAGGAAGCCGGCGCCGCCGGTGACAAGGGCAGTAGCCATGTGGGACAGCCTAACGGCATCGCTGAGCGGTCCACCCGGACCCGAGGACGGGTTCGCCACCCCGTCCTGGGTCTGGGTCGCTCTGCGGTCAGCCGGTGCGCGTGATGCGCGGCGCGGTCCTGGGGTCGGGTGCGGTGAACGGCTGGGGCAGCGACTCCACGTAGTGCTCCAGCGCGTCGATGTCGCTGCCGTCCGACGTCACGCCCGTCCCCTGCTTGAACACCGTGAAGCCGTCACCGCCGGTGGCCAGGAAGCTGTTGAGCGCGACGGTGTAGGTCGCCGCGGGGTCGATGGCGGTGCCATCGGCCAGCGTCAGGCCGGTGATGCGGTCGCCCGCCGCGCGGGTGCGGTCGTAGGTCTCGCGCAGGCCGGCGATCTGCAGGATCTTGTCGCCGGCGTCGTTGAACTGCTGCTCCAGGACCGCCTTGATCTGGGCGCCGGTCAGGCTCGTGCGCGCCAGCCCGTTGTCGAAGGGCTGCACCGAGAACAGGTCGGAGTAGGTGAGCGCCCCGGCCTTCAGGTCGGCGCGGATGCCGCCCGGGTTCATGAACGCCAACTGTGCGCCGGCCGTGCTGGCCTGCGCGTCGGCGATGAGGTCGCCCAGCCCGCTCTCGCCCGCCGGGGTCGTGTCGCGGGTCACCGCGGCCGCCGAGGTGCCGACCGAACGCTGTGCGACGGGCGCGATGCGGTCCTTGAACGTCTGCACCAGCGACGCGAGGTCCGGCGCCGGCTGGGCGCCGTCGTCGTAGGTCGTGACGACGTTCGCGCTGGAGGCCGTGACGTCGCGGGTGCGGCGGTCGACCGTCAGCTTGACCTGCTCGAAGGCCGTGCCGTACTTGTAGGCCTGCACGACCAGGGCGTTGTTGACCTTGGTGTTGAGGTAGCTGTGGGTGTGGCCGGCGACGACGAGGTCGACGTCCGGATCCATCTGCTTGGTCTCGTCGAGCACCTCGCCGGCGGGGTCCTTGCCCGGGTCCTGGAAGCCGCCCGCGTGGGCCAGCACGACGATGGTGTGGACGCCCATGCGGTGAAGGACCGCGACCTGCCGGTTCACGGAGTCGCTCAGGTCGAGGAACTTGTAGGGAGCGACGGCGTCGGGGACGACGATGCTCGGCGTCTCGGTCGTGGTCACGCCGATGATCCCGACGGGGATGCCCTCGCGCTTGATGACGGTGAACGGCGGCAGCACCGGGCGGCCGGTGTCGGCGGCGACGACGTTGGCCGACACGTAGGGGTAGTCGGCGCCGGGGAAGTGGGGGTCGGAGGTGTCGGTGCCGTCCTTGAACTGCTTGCCGTCCTCGCGATGACCACCGCGGATCATGCGCAGCATCTCGGTGCCGCCCTCGTCGAACTCGTGGTTGCCGAGCGTGCCGACGTCGAACTTCATGAGGTTGGTCGCCTCGATCGTCGGCTCGTCGTGGAACCAGCTGGAGATCAGCGGCGAGGCGCCGACGGTGTCGCCCGCGTGCGCGACGATCGTCCCCTTCGGGTCCTGGGCCTCGGCCTGGCGCAGGTAGGACGCCAGCCAGGCGACGCCGCCGGCGGGCTTGCCCGAGACCTGCGTGGGCTCGAGGTTGCCGTGGAGGTCGTTGACGCCGAGGACCTGGAGGTCGACGGTGCGCGGCGGCTTGGGCGGCGTGAGCTGGTGGTGGCGATGACCGCCGCCGTGGCCGTGACCGTTGGAGGAACCGTGGTCGGGATGGGCCTGCGCGGGCGCGGCCGCGAGGGCGAGCGCTGCGATGGCGGAGAGGACGAGGCGTGAGAGCACGCCGCCACCTTTCCCAAGCTGGGAGGAAGCGTGGTGTCCGGGCGGTGAAGCGGTCCTTTGACGGACCGTCACGCCGGTCAGAGGAGTGACTGCCGCCGGCCGCCCTGCACGAGGTCGACGCCCACGACCTCGGGGTCGAGCGGGCTCCTGCGGGTCCAGTCGAGCCTCAAGGTGCGCCGCTGCGCGCCGGTGCGGACCGGCACGCGGACGGCGGTCGTCGTGCCCGCGCGAATGAGGTGCGACCGGCCGCCGACGGTCAGGCCGTGTTCGGCCTGCGGTGCGCCGCGCACGGTGACGATGAGCGTGCCGGGGGCGTCGAGCCACAGGGACGCCGTGACCGCCGGGTTGCACTCCTGCGGCGTGCCGGCCGGGACGGGCCGCGCCGTCAGCGGCTCCTGCCGGACGCCGAGGTTCGCGCACGGCAGGATCACGAGGGACTTGGCCCGCGGCGCCCCGCTCACCCGCACGATCCGCCCCAGGCGCGGGTCGCTGGCCGTCGACACCTCGTCGTAGAAGCGCAGGTGCGCGACGGGGTCGTCGATCCAGAGCTCGCGGGTCCGCGGTGGGCAGCTCGCCGGGAACTGCAGGGAGCCATCGGCCGCGATGCCCCAGCGGCAGGTCGCGCCCTGCACCTTCGGCCCGCGCATCGGCGTCGGCGCGTAGACCCGTGCGAGGTGCTCGTTGAAGAAGTCGACGGCGGCGAGCTTGGGCGTGTTGCCCGACGCGATCAGCACGGCGACCGGTCCGTGGCTGTGATGGTCGATCCACGCCGCGTCGGCCGGCAGCAGGTTGCGGATCGTGCGTCCGGTCGCACGCTCCCAGCGCCAGGCGGTGGCCGACTGCACGACGAGGACGACGAGCAGCAGGCCGCCCACGCCCGCGGCCGAGGTCCAGCGACCCCGCGGCTCGGCCACCCGCCACACGGCCAGCGCGGCCGCCAGCAGGCACAGCAGGACGGCGACGACCGTCACCGCGCTGGCGGTCGACGCGCCGGGCAGGACGTCGTGCACGCGCTCGGTGGTCGCGAACGCCGCCCGCTCCTCGGCCCGCTCCAGAACCTCCGGCGTGCGCAGCAGGAGCAGCCCCAGGGCGCCCGCGGCAGCCCATGTGCGCCACCCGACCAGCCCGGGTCGGGCGACGGCGACCACGCAGAGCAGCAGGAGCATCGGCGCGACGTAGATCACGTAGCGCTGGATCGGCCAGACGTTGTCGTAGCCCTCCAGGAAGTAGCCGCTCTCCAGGCACACCAGGAGGACGCCAGGCACGAGCACCGTGAGGAACGGCCCCACGGTCGCGTCGCGCCACGCGGCCCGGCGCACGGAGAGCACGGCGAGCAGCAGGACCGGCAGGAAGCCGCACACGGTCGCGAGCTGCAGCGCCTCCCAGCCGGTCTTCTGCGCCACGCGCAGCGGCGTCGTGTCGAACTCGACGACGCCGCTGTAGCCGCCCAGGACCCCGGACGGCAGCGCCTTGGCGGCCACGAGGCCACCGACCAGGCCCGCAGCCAGCAGCGCGAGCGGCAGCCGGAACAGCCGCAGGCGCTCCCGCCACCCCGCGCCGGCGCGCACGACGTCGACCAGGAGCGCCGCGAAGACGATCGGCAGGAGCACCGCCAGCTGCAGGCGCGCCCAGCACGCGAGCAGCGCGAGCGCCAGGGCCAGCCACACCAGCCGCGACGACGAGCGCCGCAGGGCCTCGACCGCCGCCGCGAGCGTGGCGGTGGCGAGCGGCAGCGCGAGGCTCTCGGTCATCAGGCCGCCGGGGTTCGCGCTCCACGTGCCCGCGAGCGAGAGCGCGACGGCCAGGACCGCGAGTCCGTCGGGGAGCACGGCGCGCGCGATGCGCCACACGGGCACCGCGACCAGGCACCACAGCAGCGCCGTCTCGACCTTGGCGACGTCGTAGGCCTGTGCGCCCGACGAGATCAGCCACGCCGGCGCCACCAGGTACACGTAGAGCGCCGCGCGCAGCGGCTCCGGGTCGCCGCGCCAGGCGAACCCGTCGCCGTTGGCCACCGACTGCGCGAGGTGCTGGTAGAGCGTCTCGTCGGGGAAGTAGCCCGGCATGGGCTGCTGCAGGGCGCGGACGACGGCGATCGCGACGAAGGGCAGCACCACCGCCCACAGCAGCGGGACCCGCGCGCCGGCCGCGCGCAGTGCGCGCCGTCGCGGGCGGTCACGTGCGGGATCGAGGACGGCCTGCGCCACGGCCGCAGGCTAGATCCGCTCGCCGCCCCGCGGGCGAGCAACCCCTGACAGTGCGGCAGGTGAGCTACGCGGTCGCGACCGACACGTGCACGTGGCGCCCGCGCTCGAGCAGCACGACGCGGCCCGCCTCGCGCAGGGCGAACAGGGCGGCGCGCTCGACGGCCGAGAGCTCCGCGTCGGCCGGCGGCTGCGTGCCCGCCGCGACGTAGCGGCGCTCGAGCGCCAGCGCCTCGGCGTCCAGGGGCGGCGGCGCGACCTCGGCACCGGCCCCGAGCGTCTCGCCGCGCTCCAGCGCCACGAGCCGCACGAGCGCGTCGTTGGTCGGACCATGGCGCTCGGCGGCCGCGTCGAGCACGGTGCCGTCGCCGAGCAGCTCATCGTCGCGCAGGCGCCGGACCTCGACCACGTCGCCGTCGGCGACCGTCAGGGGCTGGGCGCACTGCAGCTGGTGGAAGCGTCCACCCAGCCACCCGACGCGGGCCTCGGCCTCGGCGTGCCCGACGACGACGAGCACCCGCAGGCCATGCTCGACGCGCGCGTCGAGCACGACGTCGAGCACCGGGCCGCCGGGCTCGGGGTCGGGCGCCTCCGCCTCGGGGGCAGTCCCCGGAATCTCGGGGGCTGTCCCCGCGACCCACTCGCCTTCCTCCCGCTTCCACACCGGCGCCTCGGCCTTGATGCGGTCGATGATCTCGCGCGCGCCCGCGAAGGCCTCCGCACGGTGCGGCGCGCTGGCCGCCACGACGACCGACGCCTCGCCGAGCGGGACGCGCCCGACGCGGTGATCGGCGGCGGCGGCGCACAGCCCGTGGCGCTGCACCGCCTCGGCGACGATCCGCTCGATCTGCTCGGCGGCCATCTCGGCGTAGGCCTCGTAGTCGAGGAACGCGACGTCGCGGGTGGTCCCGCTGAACGTGACGACCGCCCCCGCGCGCGGGTCGGCCACGCGCGCGGCGACCGCCTCGACCGACAGCGGCCCGTCGAGCACGGCGCCTCCGCTGACCGGCGGGACGACGGCGAGCTCGTCGCCGGCCGACAGGACGACCTCGGGATCGGCGTACTGGCGGTTGACGGCGAGCACGAGCGACACGCCGGGCGCGAGGTGCTCGACCTGGGCCAGCGCGTCGGCGACGCGTGCGCCCTCGGGCAGCTCGAGCTCCAGCCGGTCGCTTCCGGCGCGTTCCCGCAGCCCCGCGAACAACCTGACGCTGACCTTCACCGGGCAAACAGTACGGAGGACGCGCCGCAGAGGGTCGCCCGGGAAGCCGAAGTGCGAGGGCGACCGCGTCGAGGTCACGGGGCGCCGCTCCGGCGGCGCCCCGTAACCTCCGGGGCATGGCGACGACTCCTGCAGAGGAGCGCTTGACGGTCGCGCCCATCGTGGGCCCCGACGATCCCAGGCGCTTCACCGACTCCGGCATCGAGGTCAAGGCCCTCTACACGGCCGACGACGTCCCGGACAAGCTCGAGCTCGGAGCCCCCGGCGAGTTCCCCTACACCCGCGGGCCGCACCGCGAGATGTACCGCAAGCAGGTCTGGACGATGCGCCAGTACGCGGGGTACGCGAGCGCCAAGGAGTCCAACGAGCGCTACCGCTACCTGCTGTCCAAGGGCGGCACGGGCCTCTCGATGGCCTTCGACCTGCCCACGCAGCTCGGCCTGGACTCCGACAACCCGCGCTGCCTCGGCGAGGTCGGCCGGACCGGCGTCGCGATCGACACGATCGACGACATGCGCACCGCCTTCGACGGCATCCCGCTCGACCAGGTGTCGACGTCGATGACGATCAACGCGCCCGCCGCCTGCCTGATGCTGCTCTACGAGCTCGTCGGCGAGGAGCAGGGCGTGCCCAGCCAGAAGCTGCGCGGCACCACGCAGAACGACGTGCTCAAGGAGTACATCGCGCGCGGCAACTACATCTACCCGCCGGTGCCGACGATGCGGCTCACGACGGACCTCTTCGCCTACTGCGCCGAGAACATCCCGCGGTGGAACACCGTGTCGATCTCGGGCTACCACTTCCGCGAGAAGGGCTGCTCGGCGGTGCAGGAGGTGGCGTTCACCCTCTGCTCGGGCATCGCCTACGTGCAGGCCGCCATCGACGCCGGCCTGGCCGTCGACGACTTCGCCCCGCGCCTGGCCTTCTTCTTCAACGGCCACAACAACGTCTTTCAGGAGGTCGCCAAGTTCCGCGCGGCCCGGCGGATGTGGGCGCACATCATGCGCGACCGCTTCGGCGCGCAGGACCCCAAGTCGATGATGTTGCGCTTCCACACGCAGACCGGCGGCGTGACGCTCACGGCCCAGCAGCCCGAGAACAACATCGCCCGCGTCGCGCTGCAGGGCTTCGCCGCCGTGGCGGGCGGCACGCAGTCGCTGCACACCAACGGGTACGACGAGGCGCTCGCGCTGCCCACCGAGAAGGCGGCCAAGATCGCCGTGCGCACCCAGCAGGTCATCGCGCACGAGTCGGGCGCCACCGACACCGTCGACCCGTTCGCGGGCTCCTACTTCGTGGAGTCGCTGACCGAGGAGATCGAGTCGCGCGCGCAGGAGCTGATCGCCAAGGTCGACGGCCTCGGCGGCTCGGTCAACGCGATCGAGTTCATCACCGGCGAGATCGACGAGTCGGCCTGGGGCTACCAGGAGCGCTACCGCCTCGGCCAGGACATCGTCGTCGGCGTCAACAAGTACGAGGAGGACGACATCGAGGTGCCCGACCTCCTCCGCGTCGATCCCGAGTCCGAGCACCAGCAGGTCGCGCGCCTGGCCGAGTTCAAGGCCAACCGCGAGCAGGCCAAGGTCGACACGCGCCTCGACGAGCTCCGCGACGCGGCCCGCGGCACCGACAACGTGCTGCCGTTCATCAAGGAGGCGCTGCGCGACCGCGCGTCGCTCGGCGAGGTCTGCGGCGCGATGCAGGACGTCTTCGGGAAGTACACGCCGACGTTCTGAGCGACCGGGTCTGAGCGCCCGGCCGATGATCTAGGGTCCGGCGCATGCTCGCCTTCGCGTTCTACGACGTCGTCGTGGCCATCCACGTCATGGCCGTCGTCGCCACCTTCGGCGTGATCTTCGCCTACCCGGTCTTCGTGCCGTGGCTGCGGCGCACCCACCCCGAGGCGATGCCGGCGATGCACGGCGCGCAAGTCCGCATCGGGCGGCTGCTGATCTCGCCGGGCCTGGGCCTCGTGCTGATCGCCGGGATCTACCTCGCCACCAAGGCCAAGGTCTGGTCGGAGGTCTGGGTCACCGTGCCGCTGGTGATCCTGCTCGTCATCGGGGCGCTGGGCGGCGCGTTCTTCTCCCCCAACGAGCGCCGGCTCGGGGAGCTCGCACGGCGCGACCTGGCCACCGGCAAGGGGTTCAGCGCCGAGTACGACGCGCTCTTCACGCGCGTCATGACCGTCGGGCTGACCGCCGCCGTGCTGGTCCTGGTCGCGATCTTCTTCATGGTCGCCAAGCCGGGCGCCTAGCCCGGCGCGGGGGCGCCGCGGGTCAGCTCACCAGGTAGTAGCCGACCATCCCCTGCTCCATGTGGGTCATCACGTGGCAGTGGTAAAGCCAGCGGCCGGGAGCGTCCTCGGTGAAGCGCACGCGCAGCCCCTGGGAGGGGCTGAGGTCGGGGGCGTCGACGTTCGCGCCGGCCGCGTCGTGCCAGCGGTGGCCGTGGACGTGGAACGTGTGCAGCTCGCTGCCGAGCGTCAGCACGTTGAAGGCGACGTTCTGGCCCACGGCTGCCCGCGGCGTCGGCGTGTTGCCCGCGTAGGCCCGCCCGTTGATCGCGGCGAACGCCCTGCGCGCCTTGATGTCGCTGGGCATGTACATGTGGAAGTAGATCGTGTGCTCGACGTCGGGCGGCGTCTCGTCGCGGGCCGTGACGACGATCGCCCCGAACAGGCCGAGGTTGGTCGACATCATCTCCATCGGCCCGTGGTCGTGGTACGGCCACACGCCGATGCTGTCGTCGCGCACGACCCACTCGTACGTCCACGTCGCCCCCGGCGCGACCGCGCCGCCGGCCGGCGTGTACTTCCCCAGGTAGGTGCCGTCGTGCTGGGGCGTGTACGCCACGCCGTGCGGATGCATGGTGTGGGGCATCTTGTAGGTCTTGTCCTCGTTGCGGAAGTGGATCCGCAGCGTGTCGCCGGGCGAGGCGCGCAGCACCGGTCCGGGGATGCCGACGTTGTCCCCGACGCCGCCGGGCGGCAGCGGGGCGGCCCAGCCCGGCGTGCAGGCCACGTAGGCCAGCGCGTCGTAGGTGATGTTCTTGACCTTGGCGTTCTTCCAGTCGTCGTGCTTGGTGGGCACGATCGCCCAGCGGACGTTGCGCGCCGCGACCCAGTACTCGCGGACGCCGGGCTCGGAGGGAGCCTGGGCGGCGGTGGCGCGCACCGGCGTGCGGCCCGACGCGACTGCCGTTCCGCCTGCGGCGATCGCGACCGAGCCCGTGCCCAGCCGGCACAGGAGGTCGCGCCGCGACAGGCTCATTTGCGGACCTTCCTGACCGTGACCGCCATCGTCATCTCGGGATGCTCGGTGCAGTACAGCTTGAAGCTGCCGGACTTCTTGAAGCGGTGGGCGAACGACCCGCCCGCCTGGGTGGGCGAGTTGAACTGCTCCGGGCCGCTGTCGACGTAGACGTCGTGCAGGGCGAAGCCGCTGGAGTGCCAGACCCACTTGATCTTGTCGCCGACGTGGACGGTCAGCTTGGGCGGGTCGTAGTAGTCGGTGTAGACGCCGACGGTGCGGGTCTTGCCGGTGGCCGTCGGGTGCTGCTTGGTCGCCGCCGGCGCGAAGGCCGGCAGCGCCGCCGCCGCACCCGCCGCCACGAGGGCGGCGAGCACGGCGGCCGTGCGAACGGACTGGCTCATGACGTGGCGGTGATCTTCCCGGTCATGAACGGGTGGATGGCGCAGAAGAACGTGTACGTGCCCGCCGTGGGGAACGACACGGTGACCTTCTCCGGGAACGGCGTCTTGGGGTCGCCGTCGAGGACGCCCGAGTTCAGGAACCCGTCGCCGTGGTTGGTGCCGTCGTAGCTGAACGGCGAGCCCGGCGCCTCGCTCGGGTACGCGTACTTCGGATCGAACGCCAGCACCGGCGGGCCGGCCGTGCCGGTGCCCGGCAGCGGCGCGACGAACGTCTTCTCGGCCAGCTTGCCGGCCGCCTTGACGTCCTTGGCGAACGTGAAGGTGTGATCCTCACGCGTGCCGGGGGTCATCGTCAACGTGACCGGCGTGCCGACCTTGGTCGTCAGGCTCGACGGCGTGAAGCGCAGCAGCGTCGCGCCGCCCTTGTCGTCGGGACCGGCCTCGACCGTGTTGGCGGCCGTCACCTTGGCCTTGTTGAGCTTCTTGAGCGTGGCGATGCCCTGGGCGAGTTGCGTGGCCACGCGCGCGGCGTCGGCCTTGGCGCTCGGCACCGGCTTGCCCTTGGCGACGACCGAGACCTTCGCCTTCATGCCGGGGTGGACCGCGCAGTAGTACGTGAACGACCCCGCCTTGGGGAACTTCACGACGAACGGCTTGGGCGGACCCGAGCCGGAGGGGATGCCGGAGCCCAGCTCAGCGGCGCCCGTGTAGGCCTTGCCGCTGCCCGAGCCGAGGGCCACGATCGACGGGATGACCGGCGTGCCCTGGCCGTTGAACCAGAACGCGGCACCGGAGGCGTCGGTGACGCCCGCCACGGCGTGCGTGGCATCCGGACTGGCGAGGGGCGGCGAGCCGGACCCCTTCTTCGGGAAGTTGATCGTGTGGAAGCCCGCGATCTGGAACTTCACGCTGTCGCCCGCGTGGACCTTGATCGACGCCGGATAGAACTGATTGATGTCGCTGTCCTTCGGCACGCCCGGAGGCGGCTTCTTGAGCGGCGGCCCGGCGCTGACCACCTTGGTCGCCGCTCCGGCGACGCCAGGCAGCGCGAAGGCACAGAGGACGGTCGCAAAGGCGACCTTGGACTTGCGGTGCACGTCGACTCCCAACTTGCTTGATGACAGGGGCTTGGACCGCCCATCCCCTGTGCTGGGCGCCGGACGTCAACCTAGATCCCGGTGAAGCCAACGTGAAGGGGGTTGTCCGTACTTGGCGCGGCGCCGGGGTCGAACGTCGAGGTGCGGCTAGCCGCACGGAGCACGCCGGCGGCGGGGCCCCGGGACGACACGCCGCTTGACCGCCCCGCAGATCGGTTGCAGGCGTTCGCCCAGGGGAAGGGATCGCCGGGGCGCGGGGCGAAACCCGAGCCGATGTCCGAGCCGCGAGCGCAGCGCACCCTGGTGAAGTCCCCGCCCGAGCTGTGGGCCGAGATCAGCGACGTCAGCACGCTGGCGCGGCACCTCGGTGCGTTCGGCGAGATCCGCATCACCCGGCTGGAGAACGAGACCACCGTCGTCTGGGAGGGCGACCGCGCATGCGGCACGGTGGAGCTCGAGGCGTCCGGCTGGGGTACGAAGGTCACGATCACGGCGGCCGCGGTGGCGGCTGCGGAGCAGGAGCAGCCCGAGCCCGAGCCGGCCGCCGTGGCCGAGGTGGAGCCCGAGGCGGTGGTGGAGCGCGAGCCGGAGCCGGAGGCCGTCGCGGAGCCGGAGCCGGAGCCGGAGCCCGTCGCGGAGCCGGAGCACCCGTTCGCGCAGGTCACCGAGTCCCTCGCGGCCCTGGAGCTGGGGCCCGATCCCGAGCCGGCGGCGAGGCGCGGCCTCTTCGCGCGGCTGTTCCGGCGGCGCGCCACCCCCGCACCCATCGGAACAGCCCTCACGCCCGCGCCGGCGCCTTCCGAGCCCGCGGGGACAGTCCCCGAGCCGGAGGTCGTGGAGCCCGTGGGGGAAGTCCCCGAGCCGGAGGTCGTGGAGCCCGCGCGGACAGTCCCCGCGCCGGAGCCGGAGCCTTCCGAGCCCGTGGGGACAGTCCCCGACCCCGAGCCCGACCCCGAGCCCGAGCCCGCCGCCCCACAGCTGGACGACGACCACGTCGAAGCGGTCCTCGTGGGCGTGCTGGACGACCTCGGCTCAGCGCACCATCGCCCCTTCTCGCGCGGCTGACCGAGGGCAGCAGGCCGGCGCGCGGCTCCGCGAACTATCGTTCGCCGCCGCCATGACCCAGCGCCAGCACAACCCCGAGACCTTCGACGAGAAGCTCGCCCAGCTCAACGAGCTGCGCGAGGCCGCGATGCACTCTTCGCCCGAGGCCGAGGAGAAGCAGCACGCCCGCGGCAAGCTCACGGCCCGGGAGCGCATCGAGAAGCTGCTGGACCCGGGCTCCTTCCAGGAGCTCGACACGTTCGTCCGGCACCGCACGACCGACTTCGACATGCAGAAGAACCGGCCCTGGGGCGACGCCGTCGTCACCGGCCACGGCACCATCGAGGGCCGCCGGGTCTGCGTGTTCTCCCAGGACTTCACCGTCTTCGGCGGGTCGCTGGGCGAGGTCATGGCCGAGAAGATGTGCAAGATCATGGATCTGGCGGCCAAGATCGGCTGCCCCGTGATCGGCATCAACGACTCGGGCGGCGCGCGGATCCAGGAGGGCGTCGTCTCCCTGGGCGCCTACGGCGACGTCTTCGTCCGCAACGTCAAGTGCTCGGGCGTGATCCCGCAGATCAGCCTCATCATGGGCCCGTGCGCCGGCGGCGCCGTCTACTCGCCCGCGATCACCGACTTCATCTTCATGGTGAAGGAGTCGTCGCACATGTTCATCACCGGCCCCGACGTCATCAAGACGGTCACGGGCGAGGAGGTGGACTTCGAGTCGCTGGGCGGGGCGATGACCCACAACACCAAGTCCGGCGTCGCACACCTCGCCGCCGACGACGAGGAGCAGCTGCTCGAGGACACCCGCTTCCTCATGGG